>CAYWEE010000054.1:0-1624 GCA_964457295.1 uncultured Gammaproteobacteria bacterium | reverse complement strand
CTGGAGAGGCCGAAACGTATCGTAACCAAAATATTTTTTGAGGAGATCGTGCATGGGATGATGATACCGTTTGCGCAAAGACACCTCTATACCGCTGCCATAAAATGAGAGATGCGTCAAGAAGCGTGGTTCGTACCCGCATTCTATCCTCAATGCACCACCCATCGATCCTTTCAAAAACTCCAACCGTGATTATCCCAACATCTCTAAAAAACCGAACTCCACGAAAAGGTGTCATCGAATACGACCAACATACAACCACCAATACAAGGTATCCGCCACCAAAAGAGCTGCGATACCTAGCATAATCCAGCGTTGATCTGAAATAGACGTAGGGGTATAGAGATAGCTGTTTTCGGAATTCGAAGGATCAACAACGATCATCACCTCATCGCCCGCCTTGGGAAGGGCATTCCGTAAAAACAACCTGATAAAAGGAAGGTAATCGTAACCGGTATATTCTTGACCTGCGACGATATACGTATACTGCCAACGATAACTTTTCCCGCCTCCTACACACCTTTCTAAACGTCCCTGCATTCGATTCCAATCCGCATAGGCACGTTCTTGCTTTAGATGGCTCGGTAACCACATAAGCGCCAACACGATAAAAACAATGTCGAGATAAAAAGGAGGTATTTCGTCAAGGGCGATGTAGGGCATGGGAAGAAATTTTCCTCTGACTATAGCTTCGCCATCGCTGCTCCAAATTCCGCATCCGTAGCCTCCACCCCCTCCAAATCTGCGAACGGATGCGCCTGCCAGTAGGCGAGCGATTTCATGTTTTTGCGCGTGACACGTTCGGCCAGGTCACGATCTCCACCAGTGGCAGCACCCATAAAAAACTGGACACCGCCTTCAAAGATTTCATTGGCACTCTTTATCTGTCCATCTTGTACGTCAAAGACACATACCGGACCGTCCTGCGTTTCCAGCGCGATATCATTGATATGATTCCCTTCAAAAGGCATGCCGCACGTCATACATGATTTCATATGATTCTACAAAAAATGAGACCAGCGTTATTTTGTTCCCTGCGTTTGCAGATTCAAGAATGGTAACGCGCCACCCGGGATCATCTGTGCCGGCAAATGCCCATCCCATTTTTCAACAGCCTTTAGATTCACATACGATGCGCCACCCTGCTGCTGAATGGCCTCAGCTTGAATCTTGATCGCCTCAGCTTCGGCTGTCGCCTGCGACACGCGTTGTTCGGCCTCAATCTTGATACGTTTTAAATCATTATTCGCTTTTTCGGCGTTCTGTTGCGCGACCTGTTTTTCTTCAATCGCAGCCTCATACGCGGCAGAGAATGTTTCGTTGACCAACGCATACTTCGTCACAAGAAACGCGCTTGGTATGGCCTGCCGAAATGCAGTCTCGATTTCATTCGTCACTTCTCCCCGCTTTGATAACAATTCTTCCGCGCTATATTTTGCCACCGTTTGCTTCACGGCCGCCTCTAAATTCGGTTCCAAGATACGCGACTCTGCATCCAATCCATACTGCTGATAAATCAAACCAACTTCTTTAGGATCAAGATTGTAATTGACTACCGAATGAATTTTTACGTTCTGCAGATCGTGCGAGTACGCCTCTGACGCCTCAATCTCAAGTTTTTGCG
>CAYWEE010000053.1:0-2020 GCA_964457295.1 uncultured Gammaproteobacteria bacterium | reverse complement strand
GATCTGTTGCTCAAGAATCCGGATTTTGAATTTATTCGTCATGACGTCAATGTTCCATTCGATCTCGAATCGTTTCCCGAGTTGGCTCGTTTCAAGATCAAGTTTCAAGGGATTCAAGAGATCTATCATTTAGCCTGCCCAACGAGTCCAAAGAAGTTTGATCAGTATCGTATGCAGACATTGATTGCCAATTCGTTGGCCATGAAGAATGTCCTTGATGTGGCCGTTCGGTATCATGCGAAGTTTTTGCAAGCTTCCGCCTCGGTTGTGTATGGTCCGCGCCCTGCGGATAACCATCCGTATCATGAAAGTGACGAGGGGGCTGTGAATGCTCTATCGCCACGTGCGTGTTATGACGAAGGTAAACGGTATGCCGAGACGATGTGTGAAACGTATCGTGCGGTGCATGGATTGGATGTAAAGATTGCGCGGATTTTTCGGACGTATGGTCCACGCATGGTGTTGTTTGATGGGCAGATGATCCCGGATTTTATTACGAGCGCTTTGGATGGCAAGGATGTGGTGATTTATGGTGATGAAACATTTACCACGTCGTTGATTTACGTCGCCGATGTGGTTGATGGCATGATGAAGTTGATGCAGGCTCCCGCTGATATTGGTCCGGTGAACTTTGGCAGTGACCAGGATTTGCGTCTCATTGATGTCGCCTCGCGGATTATTGAGATGACAGGCTCTGCCTCGCGGATCACGTTTGAAGAACCTCTCTTGTTTATGACTCCGCTTGGGTTGCCGGATATCAGCAAAGCTCGTGATCGGTTGGCGTGGATTCCGCTGGTTCGGTTGGATGAGGGCTTAAAGCGGGCGATTGATTATACGATTGCGCATAAATCGTTGTTAGGTTTTCGGATGGGGTAGAGATATTGAGATGTCTCCCGCCAGGGCACATATCTCTTCCCGGTCTGCGGATTCCCTTTAGGTGGATGGTCAGCGTCCTATCCCGTCCAGAGATATGTGCCCTGGCGGGAGACATGTTTTTTAGATATCGAATACTGCCTTCATGAAATGTCCGCCAAAAGGGATGTGGGTTGATCGGGTGAGCATATTCGCGTAAGCTCATGGCATGCGCGTGTTTGCTGTTATTCCGGCCTATAATGAGGCTTCGCGAATCGGAGAGACCGTGGAGCGTGTTCGCTCACGGGTGGATGAGGTTATCGTGGTAGATGACGGGTCAAATGATGGTACGGCGGCGGTGGCTCGTGAGGTTGGTATACGTGTCGTAGAGCATGGTTTGAATCGGGGACAGGGCGCGGCGTTACGTACGGGGAATGAGGCGGCTTTGCGCTTAGGAGCGGATATCGTGATTCACGTGGATGGAGATGGGCAGCACGACGCGGACTGTATTCCGCGCATGATTGAGCCGTTACGTTCTGGGCAGGCGGATGTGGTGTTTGGTTCACGCTTTCTAGGTGAAGCTCCACAGGGGATGCCGTTTCGTCGGCGTGTGCTTCTGATTCTTGCCCGTTTGTTTAATACGTTTGTAATGGGAATCCCTCGTCGAGTAACGGACCCGCAAAGTGGGATGCGGGCTATGAATGTTACAGCGCTTCAGGCGGCGGATTTTCGTCAGGATCGTATGGCGCACTGTTCAGAGATCTTGCGTCTGGTGACGCGTTCGAATTTGCGTTGGGTTGAGGTGCCGATTCGCGTGAGGTATTCGCCGGCGACGCTCGCAAAGGGCCAATGGCAGGGAGGGGTTGTGAATATCGTATGGAAACTTTTGATCGGTGTGTTTACCAAATAGTATGTTGATCCAAATTGTATTGGTGGGTGTACTGGCTCTGGCACTGTTCATGACCTGGCGCCGCGCGTGGCAGTCGGTTATTTCGCGTCTCGAGGCGTTGGTCTGGAGTGTTCTCTGGATCGGGGCGGCGGTTATTGTGCTCTTGCCACAGACCACGACGACGGTTGCACATATCTTTGGCGTTGGTCGTGGTGTGGATTTTATTTTGTACACGTCGGTCGTTATTTTGTTTGTTTTGGTGTTTAAGATTTTTGTGAC
>CAYWEE010000052.1:0-2439 GCA_964457295.1 uncultured Gammaproteobacteria bacterium | reverse complement strand
ACCTCAAAATGAGAGAGCGGCGTACCGTTAGATGGAGAGTAGAGCGACACGCGCAAATCTTTATAGATCAATTCTTTTTTCCATAATTCCGCAAAGGCCCACCAGACGCTTTCGATAAACGAACTGTCCATGGTTTTGTAGGCACCATCAAAATCCACCCAACGGCCGATACGTTCAACGTATCTTTTCCATTCCGTCGCATAGGTAAGCACAGCATCAGCGCACGCTTTGTTAAACGGAGCAATGCCGTACGCCTCAATATCTTTTTTGGTCGACAACTTTAATTGTTTTTGGATGCTCGCCTCCATGGGTAACCCATGACAATCCCACCCCCATCGACGCGGCACATGATACCCCTGCATGGTCCAATAGCGTGGGACGGCATCCTTCAGCGCGCTCTGGAGCAGGTGTCCGGGATGCGGCAACCCTGTCGCAAACGGCGGACCATCATAAAACACGAAGGACTTTTGTTCGGAACGCTCACTTAATGAACGGGCAAAAATTTCATGTTTCTTCCAAAATGCGGCAATCTCCTCTTCCATTTGAGGAAAGTTAGGGCGGGTATCATTCGAAGACACGGGAAGGGAAGAATCAGGAGAAGACATAGAAATATGGGCTAATGTTCCTCCACTATGCGGCCTCTTCATCCTCTCCGTCAACCCTGATATCCTAGAAAAATGAAAAACGCCGCCTCCTCTCTTTTCCTCGGTGCCGACCATGCTGGCTTTGCCCTCAAAGAACGCCTCAAACCAGAGCTAGAACGTCTGGGATTCATGGTTCAAGATCTCTCCCCCCGTTATGATAAAAACGATGACTACCCGATGCATGGTTTTGCCGTAGCTCAAGCCATCGCAGCCGACCCGCAGACGCGAGGCATCCTCGTCTGCGGCAGCGGCGAAGGGATTTCGATGGCCGCCAATCGCATCCCCGGGGCTCGGGCTTTGGTTGGAGAACAGGAAGCCAGCATCAAGCGGGCACGGAACGACGAAGACGCCAATATTCTCGCCCTCTCGGGCTGGGATCTCTCGCTCCCCCGCGCCATGAAGCTGATCCGCGTCTTTCTCCAAACCCCCGCCTCCAAAGCCGCCCGACACCGCCGACGAATTGAGGAATTGGATCAGGTAACCCAGAACCCCCTCCACCTCCCCCTTCGTAAGGGGGAGAGCCTGACGATCATGTCCCCCTCCTTACGAAGGAGGGGCTAGGGGAGGTTCTGCTCTATATGAACGACATCATTCCAGCGATCCTCGTCAACGACGAAAAAACCTTTCGTGCGCGCGTTGCTGCCATGGAACATCTTGTTCCCTTGATTCATCTTGATATTTTAGACGGAAAATTTGCTCCATACACCAACTGGTTTGATCTGGCGGTTTTAGCCGAACTTCAAACGCCGGTGCACTTTGAGCTCCATCTCATGGTGAATGAACCCGCGAGCTACATTCAAACAGCGCGTACCATCTCTTCCATTCAACGCCTCATTTGGCATATCGAAGCCGCCGCTGATCATCACGCACTCATTCGTCTGTGTCACGAACACACCAAAGAAGCCGGTCTTGGAATCTGCCCACCGACACCATTAACGGCGATAGACCCGTATCACGAAGACATTGATGAACTTTTAATTCTCGGCGGACCCCCAGGACGTTCGGGACAAGTTTTTGATCCGCAACGACTCGACATTGTCCGCGATGCCCAAGCACGTTTTCCCGCACTTCCCCTTGGATTTGATATTGGCGTCAACGAAACAACCATCCCCGAAATCCGCGCGGCAGGCGTTCAGCGTTTTTGTGCAGGTAGCGCTATTTTTGAAGCCAAAAATCCCACAGTCGCTCTCCAGGCGTTACGTGAAAGATAACATCTTACTGTAAGTCTGGTATCCTTAGAGGAATATGAAGCACTCCTCTCACTTTTTTGTATTTCTCTTGGCTGTTCTTTCTTTTAGTTTCACGATAAGCATTCATCACGCAGAAGCAGCACCTGTTTATACAATGGGCTTAATTAAAGGCTCTGGAGACACCGTATACTTTAAAGCAAGCAATGACACGCGTCTGGTATTCCCCAATGAAAAAACGTTCAAGACGTGGTATAGCGACTTCAGCAGCGTTACCACTATCTCAGATAGTGAACTCGCGAGTATCGCCTTAAAAGGCAATGTTACCTATCGATCAGGAGTAAGACTGGTCAAGATAACAACTGATCCTAAAGTGTATGCCGTTAGCCGAAACGGAACCCTCCGCTGGGTCACGACCGAGGCAATCGCTAAAGCGCTATATGGAAACGACTGGAGCACGAAAGTAGATGACGTCCCGGATGGCTACTTCATCAATTATCATATCGGTACGCCGATCAATGCCGCTTCGGAATATTCACCAAGTGAAGAAATGAATAAAGCAACAGATATCATCACTGATCAACTTCTTGCCCTCTCTCCTCCGCCCT
>CAYWEE010000051.1:0-2559 GCA_964457295.1 uncultured Gammaproteobacteria bacterium | reverse complement strand
CCGCTAAAGTCCGCCGCGCTTGTGAAAACGCGGAATGGGATATTCCATCACAAAACAGCCGTTTTATCAAGGGATACGGCTGTTTTTTGGCTGTGTTAAAAGTTTATTCAGCGCGAATGACGAGCACACGACAGGCACGTTCATCGAGCGTAATCTCAACGGCCTGATCCGAGTTTTCAGACAATTCCGTCAGCACCTCCACCCGTTCGGCCTTTACATCCCCCGCGATCAATGACAGCAATTCCTCTAAGAGATCTCGCATGCCCGGATCCTCGGTCGCGGCCGTGATCCGAATCGTGTCTTGCGGGGTTAGGTGAAGTCCTTTACGGATATTCATAACGTGACGCGCCAGTTCGCGGGCCATCCCCTTCTTTTTAAGTTCTGGCGTGAGTACGGTATCCAGCACCACGCGCCACGGTTCTTCACCGGTTTCTTCTCCGCCATGGACCGTCACCTTTTCGACGTTTAATTCATCGGTAATCAAACCCAACAGGTCAGGTTTTTGGTTCAAGTGAGCGGCGATCGTCACGTCACGAAACGCCACATCGGCTCCGGCCAACGCTTGGCGCACCGGCATCTTGGCAACCACACGTGCTTCATGACCTAGCGCAACGACATTCCGAATCGCGGCCATATCGGCAATCAACTGTTCATCAATCAAGCGCTCATCCGCTTTGGGCCAGCGATCAAGGTGAACGGACATCTTTGATCCACCAAGATCCTGATAGAGACGTTCGGAGATAAACGGAGCGAACGGCGCCATCAAGCGGGCAGTTTCGAGGAGCGCCTCACGTAGCGTGCGCAATGCATCGTGCTTGTCGTAGGCATCCGTCCCCTTCATGCGTTCGCGCGAACGACGCAGCCACCAGGTCGATAAATCTTCGATCCACAATTTGAGCGGACGAATGGCAGCAACGAGATCATATCCATTCATGGATTCCGTCATGTCACGCATGAGTTCGTGCAAACGCGCCATGAGCCAACGGTCCAACACCTGTCCGCTGCGCGGTTTTTCCATCTCAATGGTCTCGGTACCGGCGTACATGAGATAGAATGCGCGCACGTTCCAGAGCGTGCCGAACATGGTGCGCTGGATGATCTCGATATCTTTTTTAGCAAAATTCACCGCCTCGGCCTGAACCACCGGCGAAGACAGCAGATACATACGCAACGAATCAGCTCCAACGGTCGTCATGACGTCCCACGGATCAGCGTAATTTTTGAGACTCTTGGACATCTTTTTGCCGTCTTCAGCCATCAACAATCCGGTACAGATAATATTCGTAAATGCAGGCTTGCCAAATAATGCCGCCGAAAGGACGTGTAGCACATAAAACCATCCACGTGTTTGGTCCTGTCCTTCGGCAATAAAATCCGCAGGATAGTGCGCCTCAAAAAAGGCTTGATTTTCTTTAGGATAGTGAACTGCAGCATACGGCATACTGCCAGACTCAAACCAGCAATCAAACACCTCGGGAATGCGGCGCATCTCCTCGCCCTTTTCATTAGTAAACGTCACCTCGTCAACACGTGGACGATGCAACGCCAAGATATCCTTACGATCAATTTTGACTCCCGCTACTTTTTCGAGCTCATCGATCGAAGAAAACACACGAATATCGCTTCCGTCGGCATTCGTCCACACGGGCAACGGCGCACCCCAAAAACGACTCCGCGAGATACACCAATCCGGCGCCGTCTCTAAGCCTTTGCCGAAACGTCCTTCTTTAAAATGCTCGGGATGCCAGTTAATTTTTTTGGCCGTCTCAAGCATCTTGCCTTTCATCTCCGTGATATTCACATACCAAGCCGGCTGCGCCTTATACATGAGGCGCGTATTGTTGCGAGCAAACATGGCCACCGTATGCGTCACGGTTTCGGAGCGATACAACAATCCGCGCGCCGTTAAATCCGCAACGATGGTCGGATTTGAAGCCAGATATTCCTGACCTGCCACTACCGGAACGCCTGGACGCTGTACCCCCGCATCATCAACCGTTAGCAACACCGGCAGCTCGTGTGAGCGAGCGGCTAAAAAGTCTTCTTCGCCGAATGCCGGAGCCGTATGCACGATGCCTGTTCCATCATCCATAGAGACATACCCCATACACACCACGACGTATTGACGCGAACCCTCTCGAGCCACAAGAGATGGCATAGCATCAGCCGAAATGGCATACAGCGGGACATACGCCATCCCCTCAAGCTCACTCCCCTTCATCTTAGACAGAACTTCGAACGGCGCCTCTCCCTCGTCTGGCAACGGAAAGTATTGAGCAAAAACCTGCTGAAGTCGTTTTTCGGCCACAATATATATCTCTCCAGATGCACGATCTTGTGCGCGGACATACATCTCATCCGGATGAACGGCCAGCGCGACGTTCGCAGGCAATGTCCACGGCGTTGTCGTCCATGCCAAAAAATATGTTTTATCTTCACCAACAACCTGAAACTTTACCGTCACCGAAGGATCCTCAAGATCAACATACGAATTCTCCATAGCTACCTCAAAATGAGAGAGCGGCGTACCGTTAGATGGAGAGTAGAGCGACACGCGCA
>CAYWEE010000050.1:790-2620 GCA_964457295.1 uncultured Gammaproteobacteria bacterium | reverse complement strand
GTGGGGCGGACTCGCGCTCCTTGTCGTGTATCTCACGCGCGCCTGACATTATTTTTTTATATGCCCGTACGACGCATCAAAACCGTGACCGTTCGAGATACGATGCAAAAGGGATATACCTATCAGCTCGTCATGCCGATGGGTAAAAAGTTTGATCCAGCATTTACGCCAGATCTTACCCCTAAAGATATGCTGGCATTGGGTGTTTTTGGCGGGGTCTACATGCGGGATTGTACAGCGGAATTTCCTAAAAACTGGTTCACTAAAGCAAAATTTCAAAAACAGGGCATCTTTAAACGCGATCCAGCGTTAAATTTTTTTGGCGTGAATGCGAGTCAGCCACTCTCTGTATGGCAACAAAAAGGCTGGATCTGGAAGGATGATCCGCGCGGCTGGTTCCAATGGTACTGTCGCTATTACATGGGCCGACGCTGTGCGGACGATGCGCGTCAAATCAAACGCTGGAAGGCGATGCGCCGCCATATCATGCAAATCAAAAAGAATTGCAAAACAAAAGACCTAGATTGTCATCGCAAACAGCGACAGGCTCTTCTACATTGGGCGTATGATAGTCGGTACATGTAGATATGAGTCGCTCATTCACATTCCATGCTAACGCAAGAAACATCCAATGCCTAAAACCATAAAAATCATCCTGCTCGTTACGCTGCTGGCTATCGCCTGCGTCGCGGGGTATCGAGTTATTCGTCATAATGACACCGTCAACAATCCGAAACCCAATCAAGTTGAGCCGGTTATGGCGACAAGTAGGCTCGTATGCGGACACTACGAAGATAGCAGCCCGGGTCCAGCCGTCTACACGATGTTTCTCTCCGTCAGCATCAAAGAAGATACTGGAGGCATCATCGGACCTACGACCATGGATCAAGTGGCGAATCCTCCAGCTGAAGCGCTCTCTGCCTTCGAAAAGGCGATCGAGCTACCAACAAATCATCGTCTAGAAACCTCAGTCTTTGGCTGGCGGGAGGGGGAACAGCGACAATATTTCCCCTTTTATACAGACATTAATCCACCACCCTCACCTCAACATACCCGACTCTGGTTCTCAGATGGGCCGTGCGGCGCTTCAACTGTCCCCATTTTTGATAGCGCTAACCCAAGCGCCCAGACACTCGGTCCGTACGCCGATAATTACTACACCTGGTTATGGGAACTCGCAGCTCACCCTTTGCTTCCCCTCTAATCCGCCACGGCCTCTCAAAAAAATCAGACGGCTCCATGAAGCTTAAGTTTGATGGTGTTGTAGATCCAGAAGCCGTCCAACATCGCAACGTATTTTTTCAGCGTCTCGAGATACACTCCGATCAGATCGTTGCTGCGGCACTCGTTCATGGCGCACAGATCGTTGCCGTTACCGACCAAGATCAGGGCCGTATGATTCCCGCGACCGACGGATTGATCACTCATCAAACTGATCTTGTTTTGACGATAACCGTGGCCGATTGCGTGCCGATCTATTTTTTTGATCCCAAAAATCACGCCATCGGCCTTGCGCATTCGGGATGGCGGGGGACAGTGCAAAACATTGCAGCCAAGATGATTGATGCGATGTGCAAAGAATACGGCTCGCATCCGGCAGATATCAGCGTGTACATCGGCCCCCATATTCAAGTCGATCATTTTGAAGTACAGGATGATGTGGCTCAACAGTTTCTAAAATATCCAGCATGTATTTTGAAAAAAGATGACAAGATCTTTATCGATCTCGGTGCGGTTATTCAGCAGCAACTTCTGGATGTAGGTCTGTCGACGCAAAACATCGAACTCGATCCAACCTGCACCTATTGCGACCAAGAAAACTATTTCTCA
>CAYWEE010000050.1:0-780 GCA_964457295.1 uncultured Gammaproteobacteria bacterium | reverse complement strand
ATCCACAAAAACTTGAGGTGATGGTGGCATATATCAAGCTGAATACGTAACTCACATAAACTGAAACCGCACCCGTCCGGAGGCCACTTTCTGTGGATCTCTTAGAGACGGGTGCGGAAACGACGAGACAAGGTTCAGTTGAGCGACAGGCTCAGTCGCTCTCGAAGCCTAGCTTCGCTGCAGCTCTCGAGGTGCGTGGCCCCAGGCAGCCGGACCAGAAAGAACTCCAGCCGTGGATGCGTTGCACCATCGATCCAAAACGCCCTGTACATCCGAGCTGCCGCGAGCAGCTTCCGGAGATCGCCCACGTTGGCTCGATCCAAGACGAGGATGTGTCTCACCCTCTTTGCGGAGAAAGGCGATTCCGCAGGCAGTCTTTCGAAACGATAAGGCTTCTGCAATTTACGATGACGAGCCATACAACCTCCCGAGCAAATGAAGAACAGAGACAAAATTATCAGATATTACTTCAACAGGTCAATGACCCTGCCGATTTAGTCAAACAGGCGTATAATAGAAGCATGAACAATCAATATCGTCTCGGCATCATTGTTTGCGCCGTTCTTGTGCTTATTGGCAGCGGCTATGTCGTTTTCATACGTAAAAACCAGCTCTTTAACCCACCTCCTCCGTCATCAACCACGTCAACGCCACCAAATACGCCATCCACCTCGACCGCCATCACGTATCTCACATCTTCGGCCGATCCCGTGACGTACTGCAATGGAGCGGATATGGATAGCGCCGGATATCAAAAAACTATTACGATAGAAGCATCAA
>CAYWEE010000049.1:0-3244 GCA_964457295.1 uncultured Gammaproteobacteria bacterium | reverse complement strand
TCCCGTGGAGAGTTCTTTTCTCCTCAACAAAACAAAATCCCCGTCCGATCTGGACGAGGAAAATGTTGGCGGTGCCACGGTACGTCGCTCGCGAACGACGTACCACGTGAATCCCAGCGACTTCAATAGGTAGCCCCGTAAAACTCCTCGCAGACTCGTCGTCACGTGGCACGTAAAAATCCCAGCAGATAGCTGGGATTTTTACGTGGTGCTCAGGAGAGGACTCGAACCTCCACGGGATTGCTCCCGCCAGCACCTCAAGCTGGTGCGTATACCAATTCCGCCACCTGAGCAAAATCTGACTTGTGAGGATTTTTTTCTGTTTCTGGATTCTCTTTCTCAAGGGAACGACAGGACAGAACTACGAGAAACGCCGAGGCGTTCCGGCACAGACTGTAAAGGATCTTCCGCTACTTGGCAAGATAGGTGGGGCGGGGTCGATCGTTGCGGCGGCCAAACTGAGCCCGCTCAGGGTCGAGCGTCACCTTGCGTCCGCGGCCGGTAATCATCTTCAGCTTGCCTGGCACAATCGACACCTTAAACCGAAATCCATTCACCACATGATTATCCACCTGCACATCAATCGGATCTGTCGAAATAATCTCTCCCGTATGAATGGGGATCGTGGTTGGTTTCAAATCACTCTTGCGCCAACGCGAAGCATGAGGATCCCGTGGAGTGACAATAACATCCAGTCGCCCATCCTTGGCTCGCTGAATACAGCTTGATGAAGCCTCCTCCTGACGACTCCCAAGATTTTGAATCACCACAGATCCGCTTTCGGGAGCAGAAACCTGATACGCGCCTTCGATAGAAACGGCGGCCGTGGTTTGCGGCACCACCACTTGCGTCAAAAAATAACGATCATCCAACCGCCCGACATCTAACTCCTCGATATACCGAGCGGCAATCACATCACACGCACCCAATCCAACCGGTATTCCTAAAAGATCAGCCACATGAGAAGGTGCGCACACCGGAATATAGGCAAACGTCACCGGCAGATCCGGCGCAAACCACATCACCTTGTCGAGCGTATGGTCATTCCCAACCAACACGATCGTCGAAGCTCCTTGGCGGACCAAATTTTGAGCCAACGTCTTGGCGCTTTGAAACAACGTCAAACGACCAACCTCACCACGGATATCCAGCGCCGTGAGACGCGATTCAATATCCGCTATGAGACGCTCATAGCGACGATCCTCTAACAGGTCATCGTATAAAAAGGCGTAAGATCCAAAGGGCATAACGGAGGGATCACGCCGAGATCACAAGATCTATGCGGCGTTATCTTTTGAAGGTGTTGATTTGGAATTGGAAGGTGCGGCCTTAGCTGTGCCGATGAGAACTTTACCGCTTAGACAGGCCCCGGCTTCGATGACGGCGGTTTCGCAGGTGACGTCTCCCGTAATATTGGCAGTGGCTTTTAACTCCAGGCGGCCCTTAACCGTCACGTTACCGTGAATCGTTCCAGCCACACTAGCTTCGGTAGCCTGGATATCGGCCTTGAGCTTAGCCTCAGAACCGATGGTGAGGGCGCCGGACGTGGTCACATGGCCGTTCACATCCCCCTCAATAACCACCTCGCCCTGACTCACAAAATCACCCTCAACTCGCACCCCTCGGGCAATAACCGTAGCATCAGCACCATGCCCCTCGGCCCCGCCCATCCCCTCGCGTTTATTGTTGGTAGAGAACATATTGTTGAATAACGTACTTGGTCTAAAGACGAACGTCAAATAGGATTAAAAGGTATACATTCCCCGCCACGAGGCATGTCTCTGGACGGGATAGGACGCTGACCATCCACCTAAAGGGAATCCGCAGACCGGGAAGAGGCATATGTCAGGGCGGGAAATATCTCCTTATACAACTTCATGAGCTGGCAAGGTGACTCTAAATGTCGTCCCCGTATCCGCCCCTTGGCTCGTTACAGCGATATGACCATGGGCCGCCTCGACCAAACGACGAACGATAAACAAACCAAGTCCCGTGCCATCAGTCGCATGCGCATTCCCCGCACTACCCCGATGAAACTTTTGAAACAAATGA
Source organism: uncultured Gammaproteobacteria bacterium (assembly GCA_964457295.1). Lineage (GTDB taxonomy): Bacteria > Patescibacteriota > Patescibacteriia > 2-12-FULL-60-25 > 2-12-FULL-60-25 > CAYWEE01. Next base: position 1,192 of record CAYWEE010000049.1, on the reverse strand, counting down.
TGAATCTCCTCTTGGCTCATACCGGGGCCCGTATCCCACACCTCAATCACCACGTCCGTATCCGTCTTCGCAAGCGCGAGTGACACCATCCCCTGCTCGGTATACTTCACAGCGTTATCAAGTAAGTTGAACACCACGTGACGCAAAACCTCTTGATCCAAAACGAGCACTTCAGGAAATCCAGGAGCAAACGTCACATGCAATCGCAAGCCTTTCGTCTGCGCTGCACTCGCCATCTCGTCAACGATTTCTTGAACATCGCTCCGAACGTTGGTGGGAATGGGCGTCGTCTCAAATCTACCCATGTCGAGCTTCGAAACGTTGAGGTAGGTTTCGGCTAACGCCAACAATCTTGCCGCCGCGCTCCGCATTAAAATAGCCGCTTCGCGTGCCTTGGTAGGAACCGCACCGTAGTCGCCAGCCTCGAGCATGGCGGCCGAAGAGCGAATACCGCCTAATGGACTACGCAATTGATGAGCAACCATCGCCACAAAATCACTCTTCGCTTCTTCGATAGCCTTAAATTCCTTAGCCATGTCTTCGGCATGCTCGCGCTGAGCACGTTCCGAGCGGACGTCATGAACAGCCAAAATACCAAAAGCGGCCACGGCTCCAGTTCCAAAAAACGTAACTAAAGCTTCAGCCTCATCCCGAGATCGTAAAAAAATGACCGTAGCAAAGGCGACTAAGAATAGCAGAAAGACTTCAAGCGGCTGCATCTCGACATCAAGCCAGGCCGTGCGCAAAAATGCCATCAGAGAAAAAATCAAAAACAAACTGGCGAGACTAGGCAAGATGAATCCGGTTGGGAGAGGAGTGGCGGTGAATTGTAAGATGTTGGCGATGAGAAACGGAGTGAGAATCAAAATCCCGTAGGCGGCACGACGACGTTCGACGAGAGGCAGGGCCGAAGCATGCAAGTGCGGATACAGTTCAATCCCGATAGTGATAGCGGCCACGATCGTCAAAACCAAACCCGTCGAAGCGCCCAAAGTCAAAAGCCCGACGGTCGAAACCGCAAGCGACGGAAACGATCGGCCAATCAGTCCAGCAGCCAGGGCAAAAAACGCCGCCGCGCTCAAGACATACAGCAAGCGCACCTGTCGCGGCGTAGGCCGACGGGCCAGATGCACCGCCGCATGAATCGCGAGCGATGGACCCAGACACGCCGAGAGGTACAGCAACATCTTCC
>CAYWEE010000048.1:0-3267 GCA_964457295.1 uncultured Gammaproteobacteria bacterium | reverse complement strand
GACGTAGCTCAGCGGTAGAGCAGCGGTTTTGTAAACCGTTGGTCGCCGGTTCAATCCCGGCCGTCGGCTCCACTTTCTTCCATGTATGTCTCAAGATAATCTCATCAAACTCGCTTGCTCGGCCTGCCAAAAGCTCGGCTATCATTCGAGTAAGAATAAAAAAACCCTCAAGACTCGACTAGAGCTGCAAAAGTATTGCAACCTGTGTCGTAAGCACACTCCTCATAAGGAGACCAAATAAGCCAGTGCCCCCGATTCACCTCGGGGGTTTTCTGTTACGCTTTTTGGAGACATCCCATGTCTAACATTCGGCCTCAAGACTATCTTACCGCTACGGACATCTACCGCTTTTTTCAGTGTCCGCATTGGCCGTATTATGAGCGCTTTGCTACGCCCGAGGAGCAAAAACGTCGTCGTGCGTTTACCTCGGCCGAGATGCAGCGCATGGAGCATGGAGTCGCACACGAAAAAGAAGTTATTGCACGGTTGATGGTCGGAAAAACCGTGGCTGAATCAACGCGCACCGGGGATGTGTTGCAGGATGCTGAGACGACGAAGGCCTTGATGGCTGAAGGGGCGGCGTTGATTTATCAGGGTACGTTGACACATGGGGAGTGGACCGGTCGACCGGATGTGTTAGAGCGTCGTGAGGGAAAGAGCGTGTTTGGTCCGTGGATGTATGTACCGGTTGATATCAAATCCAATCACGTATTGGAAAAATATCAAAAGATGCAGTTGATGTTTTATGCCACGCTTTTAGAGAAGATCCAGGGAACGTTGCCTGCCGAGCTCGCTATCATCAATGTGGACGGTGAACGAACCATTTTTTTGGCAGAAGAATTGATTGCAGAGTTTCGCGTGTGTATCGAGGCCTTGGAGCGAGTTCGAGCGGGTGAGCGTCCGGATCCGGTTTTGCGCAAGAGCTGTTACGACGTCGGTCCCTGGGGAGCCGTGTGTGAACATTTAGCTCGTTCGACAAATGACGTGGCGCTACTCTTTAATGTGGACGTGCCTAAGCTACGAGCGTTGCGTAGTCTTGGATTGCGTACGATTGATGATGTGGCGGAGATGGATCCTCAAGCCTTCGATGGAGTCGCTAAAGGTTTGCGACTGCATGGATTAGAGGTGATGAAGCGCCAGGCGCAGTCTTTGCGTAGTGGAAAGGTTATGGTTCGAGAAGCGATCACCCTTCCTGCTTATCCATTGGAAATTCATTTTGATATTGAAAGCGATCCGCCGAACGATACAGATTATCTCTATGGTATCTTGATACGCCATCTCGACACGGGGGTAGAGGAGTATTGTCCACACGTCGCGAAAACATTGGCTGATGAAGAGCAGATGTGGCGGGGATTTTTAGCCTGGATCGAAACCCTGCCTCCGCAGTATGTGGTCTATCATTTTTCTCCCTACGAAATGAACCGTTTGGAGTTATTGGAGCGTCGTTATGGTGGAAGTCCGTGGCTTGATCTTTTTCGTCAAAATATGATTGATCTGAAGGAATTGGTTTCGCATGCCATTACGTTTCCGTTGTATTTTTACGGTTTAAAATACATTGCTCCATTTTTAGGTTTTGCTTGGAGTGGGGATGTGACGGGCGGCAGTCAGTCTGTAGATGTATTTGAATCGTATATCAAAACCGGCAATGAAGCATTGTTGCAATCATTGCTGCAGTATAACGAAGATGATGTTCGAGCGACGGCGTTTTTAACGGATTGGCTTAAAACCTACGCACGAGAAATTACGACGTACGATGCGCCTTATCCTTGGCGTGGAGGTTCTCCGGATTGAGCATCGCGCCAGCCAAGGCCGCGGGCGCTATGTTGTGTCGTCGATGTGGGCTTGCTACGGACGGCAAACCAAGCGGCAAGAAGAGCAGTGATTGGCACGGTAAAGACAAGCCCAATGGTGCCGGCGAGTGAGCGGATGATTTCATCCACGACCGAGTCAAAATTGATGAATTTAGCCCATGACCCTCCGTATTGCGTATAAAGCAGCAAAGTCGAGAGAGAGCCGCCCACATAGGCAAAGACGAGTGTATTGGCCAGTGCCCCCATGTGATCGCGGCCGATGATCATACCGGAGCGAAAGAGGGCTTTGAATGTGATGGTTGGATTCGCTTCACGAACCTCTTCGACGCCAGAAGCGATGGATACGGCAACGTCTTCTACCACACCCATAGAGGCGATAATGATCCCTGCCAAGAGTAGTCCGCGTGGGTTAAGGGTGGGATTTTTTTGAAAAAAGAGACGGTCTTCTTCGGTATTGAGTCCTGAGAGATGTGACCAGTCGGCAAACACCATGGCGATGAGATAGGCGACAATAGCGCCGCCCAACGTACCAATGATGGTTACGAGGGCTTTACGATTCCAACCGATAGAGAGGGTGCTCGAGATAGCTGCCAGGATAACGGTCAGTACGAGCGTGATGGGGACGGGGTTTAGGCCCTTGATGAAGCTGGGAATGAGAACGATGCCAATGAGCAAAATGGAGAGCAGAATAGAAAAGGCAATTTTTAATCCCTGCCAACCCGCGAGTAATACCAACGTGAATATGAATAGGGCAACGAGCCAGTAGATGCTGCCTCGTCGTTCAAAGCCTTCGAGGTATGCTAGTGATTCACCGCCGTTTGGATTGGCTTCTACATAGATTAAAACCTTGTCTCCAGGTCGTGGATCGAGTGCGTATGGATTACTAGTTACTTCACTTGAGATGTTACGTGTTTTGCCTTTTTCTGGACCAGAAAGAAATTGAATTTCGTAGAAGGTTAACTGCTGCGCTCCCGAGACAGTGGCTTGAGGTGCGGTTTTGACACTTTGCACGATGGCGCGTTCATAGGTCCCATCCGGTGCGGTGACGTTTGCCTGTTCTGCATTCGGCGAAGCCTCCGTATCAACGGTGGTGTACGTCGTGGTAGCTTGAGTGGTTGGGGTAGAGGTGGTCGAGGTTGAATCTGCCGAGGCAGCCAGAGGCGTACTGCCAACAAGCAGGATCGCGAGCATGCCGATATAGGCGTAGAACATTTTCATACGATAGGTATGCTAACCCAGTCCCTCAAAAAGAGGAAATGGCGCATGCGTCTTCGCATCAAAAAATCTCCTTTTTAGAGGAGATTTTTTGATGGTCGGGCTAGTGAGACTCGAACTCACGACCTCTTCGTCCCGAACGAAGCGCGCTACCAACTGCGCTATAGCCCGCCGAATGTCCTGTGTAGAACGGGCGTAGAATAGCAGGAATTGATATCTAAAACAAGGGGTCGTTATTGAC
>CAYWEE010000047.1:0-3296 GCA_964457295.1 uncultured Gammaproteobacteria bacterium | reverse complement strand
TGATCTTGTGACGCGTCTTGAGCCGACGACGGATTACGCAGTGGATGAAAAGTTGCGCGCTGCTACGCTCACCGAGCAGGGAATTTCCAAGATTGAGGGTTGGTTGGGTGTAGAAAATTTGTACGTCCAAGGTGGTCTTCAGCTTGTTCATCACGTCGAACAGGCTTTGCGTGCCCATGCGTTGTACAAGATCGATCGTGATTACGTCGTGAAAGAAAACGAAGTTATCATCGTGGATGAGTTTACCGGCCGCTTGATGCAGGGGCGTCGGTATTCCGAGGGTCTGCATCAGGCTATTGAGGCCAAGGAGCGTGTACCGATTCAGCGCGAATCACGCACCATGGCGACGATTACGTTTCAAAATTTGTTTCGGTTGTACGACAAGCTTGCCGGTATGACGGGAACGGCTACGACCGAGGCCGAGGAGTTTCACAAGATCTACAAACTAGAAGTGTTAACCATTCCAACACATAAAACCACGCAACGTATCGATGAACCGGATCGTGTGTATAAGACGGAGTTGGGGAAGTTTCAAGCCGTGGTCGAAGAGATTAAGCAACGGCATGCCAAAGGACAGCCGGTTTTGCTGGGTACTGTTTCGATTGAAAAAAATGAGATCGTGGCCGAGATGTTGAAGGCCGCCGGTATTCCGTGCAAGGTTTTAAACGCCAAGAATCACGCCGGAGAAGGAGAAATTATCGCTCAAGCGGGTCGTAAAGGTGCGGTGACGGTGGCGACCAACATGGCCGGTCGTGGTGTCGATATTTTACTTGGAGGCAATCCGCCGGTTCCGGCCGAGGCCGAAGAGGTGCGCGCCTTGGGAGGTTTGCATGTGATCGGTACCGAGCGCCACGAAGCACGTCGTATTGATAATCAGCTCCGTGGTCGTGCCGGTCGTCAGGGGGACCCGGGTTCGACGCAATTTTACGTTTCCATGGAAGATGATCTGATGCGTATCTTTGGTTCAGAGCGTCTTAAACAGCGCATGGAGATGTTGGGCTTGCCGGATAGTGAAGCTATCGAAAGCCGCATGTTGTCGCGTGCTATTGAAACCGCGCAAAAGAAAGTCGAAGGCAATAACTTTGATATCCGCAAACATTTGTTGGAATACGATGACGTCTTGAACAAGCATCGTACGGTGATCTACAAACGTCGTCGCGATATTTTGGAATCGGCGCATGCGCCAACGGTCGAAGGTGTACGGCCGTTGAAGGTCGCTGTTTTGGAAGCTGTAGAGCATGAGATCGAGCAGTTGGTATTGTTTCATACGCCCGAAGAAGACGAGGGCGCGTGGAATATCGAGGAAATTGAACGCGCAGCAGGAACGTTGTTGCCTCAGGGTACGGATGTGAAGACGGCACTTGCCAGCGTAGCCGTGGATCATCAAAAAGGTCGTGAAGACATCGCGCAAAAACGTACCGCGCTCATTGAGGCTCTTATGCAATTGGCGCGAACAGCCTACAGCGGCATCGAGGAGCGCATCGGTGATCCGGTGCGTATGGCCGAGGTTGAGCGCATGCTTTTGGTCCAAGCCATTGATATGTTCTGGGTTGAGCATTTGGACGCCATTGATCACCTGCGTCGCGGTATTGGCTTACAGGGATATGGCCAGCGTGATCCGCTGGTTGAATATAAGCGCGAAGCGTTTCGCTTATTCAACGGTCTTCTGTCTACGATTGATAAATATGCCGCCATGGCGATTTTCAAAATTCAAATCGCTCAAGAATTAGTCAAAGAGTCGCAACAATCAAGTAATCTTGGCCGCATGACGTTGTCTGGTCCGGCCAAAGAAGGGGGAGATGTCGTTGCCGCATCCACAGAAGGGGAGAATATGGAAAAAGTCGGACGCAACGATTTGTGTCCGTGTGGAAGCGGAAAGAAATATAAAAAATGCCACGGGGCGTAGATGCTATGGCTATTGATCGATATCAGGTATCGCTTAAGGCGATTCTTAAAGATGTTAGAGGAAAAATTCTGTGTCTGAATGCTCGGCCGGACGGTTTATTCAAAGGATACTTTGATTTACCTGGTGGCAGGATAGAAGATGCTGAGTTTGAGATACCATTCATGACGGTGCTTGAACGGGAAGTCAAGGAGGAAATAGGTGATGTAGAGATAGCTCTTGTTGGTGATCCTGTGGCGCTCGGTCGCCATCGTTCTGCGGATGGTACGCATGTTTTATATATCTTTTTTGAAGGTATGATCAAAGGAGATGCGATTCAGCTCAGCGATGAACACACTGGTTTTTCTTGGATCGATCTAACTTCCGCACGATTAGATGAGATATTCTGTTCAGGGATTCTGGAGGGCATGAAGCAATATTGTGCGCAGCAATGAGTAGGTGTCGTTTCAAGATTTTATGAAGCAAATAACCGTACGTCTAAAAGAAGGACAGTATCTCCGAGAAGAGATTGAACGAATAGCTAAAGAAGAAAAAATCCAGGCTGGAGTTATATTGTCGATCGTGGGTGGAATTAAAAATGCGGTTTTGCGTATGCCGCAATCGACGTCAGGTCATCATGTGATCAAGCGCATGGACGGACCGTTTGAGTTGGTCTCGTGCACGGGAACGATCTCGCCAGACGGTTGTCATCTCCATGTGTCGATTTCCGATTCAGATGGACATTGCCACGGAGGTCATCTCAAAGAAGGTTGTGAGGTATTTTTTACCGTCGAGCTTGTCATAGGAGTTTTTGAGGACGTTATCTATCGACGCATTCCAGACAAGGATACGGGTTTTGATGAACTAGAAACCTCTCCTAAATGACAACACCCCCGCCGAACCGAGGTCCGACGAGAGTGGTGTCGGGGTGGTTCGCGGGGGCTAGCGCTGTCGCCTTACCGCCATGTTGGCGAAGTGTTTGTGCTGCTTCTCCTGATCCTCTTCGAGGCGCTGTGCGCAGGCGGCGCTGCTACAGATCGGCCGCATGGCCAACACGGATCTGTAGAAGTCGCCTTTGATCTGCTCTTGCTCGCGCGGGGTTAGCTCTCCCCCCGCTTCTTCGCGAACCGTCTCGCTGATGGTGTATTTGAGCACCACCGCTTTTCGACTGTCGCAGTGGTAGCACTTGTGTGGATCGGCAGGCGGCGGCCTGATCACCGTGTAGGTGATTTTCGCCGAAACCGGCTTGCCGTCCACTTCCGTTCTCAATTGTAGTGTCCGTTCCACAGTACCTCCTTGTTGGTCAGTAGAACGAATCTTTTTACATGAAAATTGAGAATTTGTCAATCTCATCAGCATAGGCTCTTAGAAAGCTCTTGGTGCAAGCACCAGGCATGTTTGCAGGTATTGTAGC
>CAYWEE010000046.1:0-3576 GCA_964457295.1 uncultured Gammaproteobacteria bacterium | reverse complement strand
CGGATTGAGTTAGCAGGAGAGGGGGCACTTAAAAAAGCTTTAGCGGCCCTTCGTGTCCGCTTGGAGGCAGAAGGTCTATTTGATCCATCGCGCAAACGGCCTCTACCACGATTTCCGTCGCGTATCGCCTTGGTAGCGTCGCGTGAGAGTGCGGCCTATGGAGATTTTATTCGTATTCTCGGCGAACGCTGGAGCGGTCTCCAGATTGATGTCTATCATGTGCTTGTTCAAGGCACACGCGCACCTGAAGATATCGTCTCGGCGCTAAAGCGAGCCCAAGAGAGTGCGTATGACGTTATCGTGATGACGCGTGGTGGCGGATCGCTTGAGGAGCTCATGGCGTTTAATGATGAACGCGTTGTACGTGCGATTCATGCCTCGTCGATTCCGACGTTGGTGGCTATTGGTCATGAGCGCGATATTACGTTAGCTGAAGAAGCGGCGGATGTCCGAGGTTCAACGCCGACGGATTGTGCCCGGCGCCTTGTTCCTGATCGACGCGATGTTCTCTACGAGGTTGCGACGATGATGGAGGGGATGGAGATGCGGCTTCAGCATGCGGTGCAAGACAAGCGGGCGGTGGTAGAGCGCGCTCTTCGTCTGCCGGAAATATGGCTAGCTACGGTTAAAAATGAACTAAATCAAAAACGGGAGCGATGTTTGCACGCTGGAACGGCCTGGGTTGAGCAATTGCGGACTCGACTGGAGGGATATGGTCGTCTTTTGGCCTCTCTTGACCCGTCCCACATCCTTTCTCGTGGATATGCTATGCTTTTTAATGCCAAAGGGCATGTGGTTTCTTCTGTCGGGGGTCTTGTCCCAGGCGAGCTGGTTCGGGCTCGTTTGTCTGATGGGGAGACTGAATTAACGGTAGGAAAACCATCTCATACACAGGAAAGATTATTCTAGCCTATGCCTAAAAAAACAGTTCCAGCCATCGATTTGGCTAAAGGATTTAAGGAGTTGGAGGAGATCGCTGCTTGGTTTGAATCCGGTGAAACGGATATCGAAAAGGGTATCGAGCGTTTTGAGCGAGCTGCTGTATTGGCGGCGGCCTTAAAAGAACGGCTAACAGCTGCCGAGAATACGATTCAAGAAATGAAAAAGCGTTTATAATTCCTTATTTTTCTCCTATGTCTCTTCTCTTACGGCTCGTCTTACAGGCGGCTGCGGTTATGGCTACGGCCTATATTGTCCCCGGTGTGCGGGTGGCCAACATGTGGAGCGCCGTTATTGCCGCGATCGTTATCGGTCTTGTGAATGCCTTAGTTCGTCCCATCTTGCTTTTACTCACGTTGCCGGTCAATGTTTTGACGCTCGGTTTGTTTACGCTGGTTATCAACGCGCTCATGTTTTGGTTGGCTTCATCTGTCGTCAAAGGATTCGATGTCCAAAATTTTAGCGCAGCATTTTTAGGTGCCCTCGTTTTTTGGCTTGTCTCGTGGGCGTTAAATACGTTGATAAAAGCATGAACAAACTTGCTGCTCCCATCGTTATCTCCATCGGTGGCTCCATCGTGGTGCCAAAGGAGGGGATCGATGTGCCGTATTTAGAGGCGTTTCGTAAAGTGATCTTGACCCACATTCGTCGAGGCTCTCGGTTTATTATTGTGGTTGGTGGTGGACATACGGCGCGTGCCTATCAACAGGCTGCGAACCGTATCGTTCATTTAGCTTCCGAGGATGTGGATTGGTTGGGTATTCATGCCACGCGGCTTAACGGACATTTGCTGCGTGCTTTATTTCGCGATCAAGCGATTCATCGTGTTGTAAAAGATCCGACACGCCCACTCAATTGGCGTGCGTCAGTGTTGATCGCTGCGGGGTGGAAGCCGGGATGGAGCACGGATTATATCGCTGTACGCCTGGCGCAAAAATTTAAAGCCACGCAGATCATCAATCTCACCAATATTGACGCGGTCTACGACAAGGATCCTTCGCAGCATGAAGATGCCGAGCCGTATGATGCGCTGCCATGGAAGGAGTTTCGAAAACTTATCCCTGCAACGTGGTCACCTGGTGCTAATGCGCCGTTTGATCCGATTGCGTCGCGTCTGGCCGAGAAATGTGGCATGAGTGTCGTGATTACGCGTGGAACGGATTTGAAGAATCTGCAAAAAATCCTCGACGGCAAAAAATACAAGGGGACAATTATTTCTTAGACGTAAGACTAAAATAGTCCCTGAGCCTGTCGAAGGACTACCGCTAAAAATTCGTTTTGTATTTCTTCGATTCCGCTGCTGCGGAGTTTACCCTGAGCTCGTCGAATGGACTCAGAAAAGCATGTTCTAAATTTAGCAATAATAGCATTCGTCTATGCCTCAACTACATATTGGTGATGCAGCTCCGTTATTTTCTTTACCAGATCAAAATGGAACAGTCCATGCTCTCAAAGATCTGCGGGGAAGCTGGATCTTGCTGTATTTTTATCCTAAGGATGATACGCCAGGGTGCACGACTGAGGCTTGTGGCATCCGGGATGCCTGGAGTGATTTTTCAAAATATAAAGCAAAAGTTTTCGGGATCAGCACGGATCCTGTTAAAAGCCACGCCAAGTTTGCCGAAAAGTTTCACCTACCTTTTCCGCTGCTTGCAGATAGTGAAAAGACAATGGTCCAGGATTACGGCGTATGGGGCAAAAAGAAATTCATGGGACGTGAATACTTGGGGACCATGCGTACATCATTCCTGATTGATCCCAAGGGCAAGATTGCCAAGATCTATGAGAGTGTAAAGCCGGCCCTGCATGCGGAAGAGGTATTGAAAGATTTAAAGAGCTTAAAATAACGTCCCTTGCCACGATGGAAGAGAAGTGCGGATACAAAAAAAGCGGCCTTATATGAGCCGCTTTTTTGTTGTCTGAAGAAGTTTATTTCGCGTCTTCTACCTCTGGGGAATCGTCAGTGGACTTGGTCGTTGGTGCCATGACTTTACCGCCTTCCATGGTTTCGGAGGTAGCCATAAAGCGCATCATGACGACGTTGTTTCCCGTGTCCATCGAGGGCCCATCGGTGGCGGCATCGTATGCGCTGTCTCCGTTATCCGTGTGAAGCATGGCCCAGTAGTACTTGCCGGATTCGGTAGCAACAGGGACGCTCACGTTTGCGGAACCACCGGCAGGCAACAGGTTGCTATGACCGAGGATCATGCCGGGTTTGTTTTCGGCGTCTGCGTGAATGACAACGTAGCCGGGCTTGCTCAAGATGGCCGCATTGATGACGACGGCGGGTCCGGCTTTTTGGTTTTGAGCGCTAATGCTGTTAGCAAACGTATCCGGTGTGGGCGCTGGGGCGGTGTTGGTCGTTGGGGTAGGGGTAGGTGCGACGGCGGTTGGAGCGGGCGTTGAGGAGGCGCAGCCGGCACCGACGAGCGCGAGAGCGGCAAGAAGAGGAAGGGTGTATTTCATAGAAAAACAGTGAATGATTAAGGACGGAGGAAGTATATAAAGAGGGGGAGAATAGGGCAACTGTGTGTGATTTTGTATGGGTATAGGAAAGCCCCCGACATTTCTGCCGGGGGCTTGAGTGAGTGGACGCCCAGGCTACGGGATCGTGAGTGTGATCTCCAGTAGGTCGGC
>CAYWEE010000045.1:0-3849 GCA_964457295.1 uncultured Gammaproteobacteria bacterium | reverse complement strand
CGCTACAATACCTGCAAACATGCCTGGTGCTTGCACCAAGAGCTTTCTAAGAGCCATCAGTGCAACCGTTTGACAAAAAGCCTATTTTAGGCTATCCTTACCCGTTCTTTATACAAACTTGTTCAAGATATTGATTCGAGCAAGGTGGATTTTTTGGCTTATATATGAGCCTAAAAACCCGCCTTGCTCGACAATTTTGTTGGGCTGCGAACAGGAACAGGAACAGGAACAAGACATGAAGCAAGTCGTGCTGATGTGCAACAGTCACCGAGCTGGGCAACGGTCCCCCGAGCTCTCGAAAGCGGGGGTAGCCAAAGCGCAGATGTATCACTCGCATTTCCCCACCACCACTTTCAGGGGTGTGATCCTCCACGGCCTCACGGCCCAAGCAACCTTCGAGGTGGTGCGTAACAACATCACCTGTCTGGAGGAGCCGATGATCTTCCCGCCATACGATGGCGACATCACCACGTCCATGAAATTGACGTGGGCTCATCGACCCGACGGGGATACTCGCTCGCTCCTCCGGACATGGATCGAGAATAGCGACGAGGTGGACCGTGAAGAGGCAACGACTGCATGCCGTGCGCTCACCGAGGTCGTACTCGATCCCGCCCTGCATACGCTCGGCGAAGACGATAGCGCGCTCGTGATCACGGACATGTTCATGATCGAAGTATACCTCTACGACCTCACCAAGACGTTCGCCAACAAGTTCCACGCCGGTGAAGGTGTGGTGCTGAAGGAGGCGCCCATGGGGTCATCGACGAGGTGGCAAGTCCGGAGCCACATCCGGCCACATCTCTCCTGAACCTTCACGCAACACGCGCTCGCCGAACGGGGGTACTCCCCGGCTCCGGCTCGAGCGCGTGTTTTGCATTTCAATACGCTACCAACTTCCTCCGCCGCCTCCCCCGCTCCCCCCACCAGAACTCCCGCCAGAAAAACCAGAAGAACTCGCGTCGCTATACGTCGAAGACGCGGCACTATGAAATGTCTGCAATGAAGAAACATAGGCCACACTCGTTAGCGACACATTTCCCTCGGCCCACGCGGGTGGCGGCAAAACAAATGAAGCAAATTGTTCGGCCCAAGCTTTTTCAACACCTAACACAATGGCGTATGGTAACAAGCGATAGAACTCTTCGGGCTTGCGCTCGGGAGCCTGATGAAAAGCCAGGCGGTCTTTTTCGGTCACCGACAAAAACCAACGAAAACCTAAAATCTTGGCATACAGATCCGTCCCCTTTTTGCTCCGACGCGACATGGTGTAACCAAAACCAATAATAACTATGGCGGTGATAAGCGCAGAAATAAAAGACGCCGTCGTCTGCCCACCGAGCGTAATCAACGCGATACCGATAACCATAGACATAAAAACACTCAATGAGCGCGCGGCTGTTGGCGTAATATCAAATACACCTAGCCGCTTAACCTCGCCTATCACCGATTCCTTCCATTTTTTAATTGCCTCATGAAAGTCAGCGGACTTGGCCAAGCTCGCTGTAGAGACCTCGTCGCCATCCAAAAAGATGGCGTCAACAATACGCCGTTCTGCCACCAATAAACGCTCATCCGATGTATGACGAATGAATGTAAATAGCAGCTTATCAGGACCGATAAGTCGATCCTTGGTGTCAAAGCGAATATGCAAGTGCTCGCGCCGCGCCAAATCCAATAACGTTGCCGTGACTCCTTTAGAGGATATGCGTTCGTTGTGAAACACCGCATCCATAACCCCCGGAGACATCTGCTCGGGAGGTTCGTATTCAGGAATCACCGTAGGGACGCGTGGATCTCGACCGTATCGTATCCACAACCCAAACATCACGATCAACGCCAACACGGGCACGCTACTTATCCAATTATCCTGTATCACCGCTAAAACCGTTTCGCGTATGGCCGGAGGCATAAAAACACCTTTTGGAAATGAGACAGCGACCGTTAAACCTTCATGCATTTGCAACGGACGAGTCGCGACAATCTGTATCGTGGAAGACGCGGTGGCAATACGACACGCCTGCTCGGTTGAGCCGCTGATGCCGGTAAAACAGGTAGATGTAGTGCGGGCGGCCAACTCTGGAGGAACATCCAGAAAAAAACGCGCCTCCTGAATCGCCACAGGCCACTCGTTTCCCGTTACGTTCCAATAGAGCTCATCATGATCATCAAAAAACCGTACCGCTCGATCCGTGTGATAACGTACAGCATACGCATGAACACCTGTGATCGTCCTATTCGGATCACCAATCTTCACATTCCACACATCCCCCGTCGTCGATAGCGTATACCGTTCAGCTTTACCATCTCGCGTAACCTCATCTAGATGCATACGCAATGACGTGCGATATCCATCTTTCTTCTGCATCAAGGGAACAAACCGAAAGATGCCGTGACGTTGCATGGAGCCAAAATCATAGGTGATACGCTCCTCGACCGAAAAAAGACGCGGCGTTTCGAGACGGGCTCGCACCTCCATACTCGAAATATTTTCAAACGCTCGTGTGGCGTGGGGAATAAAAAAACACAGAGCCGTAAAGAGAGAAAAGCTCAAATAGCGAAGTATCCGAGGTAGAGAAGGCATATCATTCATGATAGAATGCCTGCATGGCAAAGAACAACTACGATGTCGTAACGATTGGCGCAGCGATGCGCGACGTCTTTGTTCAGAGTGCCGCCTTTGAAAACATTCCCTCCAAAGGCGCGCCCGATGGGTTTGAAGCCTGCGTACCGCTGGGGGCAAAAATCGCGGTTGATCATCTTGATTTTTTAAGCGGCGGAGGGGCCACAAACGCTGCCACCACTTTTGCACGTTTTAGATTACGCACGGCATGCATCAGTCGATTGGGGCAAGATCCGGATGGCATAGCTCTGCGCCAAGAACTCACCAAAGAACACATCAACACCTCTCTCCTGCAAACCGACCCAAAGCGACACACGGGCTACTCAATCATTCTGCTGGCCGGCAGCGGACATCGCGCCATTCTCACCGCCCGCGGTGCTAGTGCACATCTTGAGGCCAAAAAAATACCGTGGAGCACCATCTCGACGCGCTGGATCTACCTCACAAGCGTTGGTGGAGATATGGCCCTGGTTCGTCACATCTTTCAAGCTGCGCGTAAGATGCGGGCTCGTATCGCCTGGAATCCGGGAAACGCCGAACTAGAACATGGACGAGCGCGACTCATGCCGTATGTAGAACAAACAGATCTCCTGCTGGTTAATACCGAAGAGGCCGCTGCTCTCACCGAACAAGCCCCTCGTCATCCCCATGCCTCACTCGCCATCCTCGGTTCCCTCACCCGTTTCGCTACGATCATTACCGACGGGGAGCGTGGAGCCTATGCGTATGTCCGCGGCACAAACTGGTACGTTGCCCCAAAGGCTGTGAAGGTTCGTAATACGACCGGCGCCGGAGACGCCTTTGGCAGTGCTTGCGTTGCTGCACTTATCAAAGATCGTCCACTGAACGAGGCTCTGCAGATCGGTACACTCAACGCCATGAGCGTCATCTCACACATGGGAGCCAAAACGGGCATTCTCAGGCAAATGCCCGGAAAAGCCGCTGCGGCACGGATTAAACTGAGGGAGGAATAGGGGCCATTGTCATCCCGAGCGAAGCGGAGGCGAAGTCGAGGGATCTATAAAGCGAACATTCATTGAAGGGATTCTCCTAGAGGTCTCTCCGCTCCGCCTTCGCTTCGGTCGAGACGGCAATATTGTCATTTCAGTCGAGATGACGATGCTGTACTATACGGTCATGCCTAAACCCTCTATTTTCATTACCCGTCGTTTTGCCGATTCCGGCATCAAACTCCTTAAAGCCGCTGGATGTGCGGTAACGGTTTA
>CAYWEE010000044.1:0-4527 GCA_964457295.1 uncultured Gammaproteobacteria bacterium | reverse complement strand
GCTACAATACCTGCAAACATGCCTGGTGCTTGCACCAAGAGCTTTCTAAGAGCCTTTTTGTCGCGTCTTGCCTCAGGAGTTCGACGTTTTTTGTATTGGTAATTCTTTGGGCGGCAAATGATAAATTGTGTTTGGAGATATCCGTTAAGATGATTTTTTTCGGATGCTGTTTAAGGAATTGAGCAGCCAGATATCCATTTCCGCACCCTAATTCCAGCAGGACCTTGTGTCGTAAGGATCCCGCCATGTTCAGCATGATCGGATCTAATACATATTTTTTATACGGTTCACCCTCGTCTCCCGCTCGTTCATTCCAAAATGTTGCAAAATTCTTGTTGAGATAAATGGAGGACATAGATTCATTTGTGCCGTCGGAGTCTTGTGGTTTCTGATATGCAAGTGAAGGGCTATGCGACTTATGGGCTGGATTTTTTTACAGCTTGGTGCTTTTAGCTTTTATGGATAGCCAAGACGGTGGTGTCTCGAAGCCACCCAACTGTACTGCTACTCTCGAAGTGAAGAATCCGCACCGGAATATCAATTTGTTTTAACTTTGTTGCTAATGAATCAATATCCACGCGATATTGCCAGTTCCGTAATTCGGCTGTCCCTTTCAATTCTGGCACGTGCATAATATGCATGGTCAAGCCATTTTCGCTTAACGCATCATAAGAATTTTTGATCACGCGAAATTGTTCATCGGGAGCTAAGAACTTCATAAGTGCGTGACTGAGGATGATGTCGTAATGGCCCTTTGGAAAAGGAAGCGTCACGTCGTGTTGAACAACACCTTTCCCATCATCTAAGTGCTTTGTATCAATATCAAACGTCGTCATCTGAACGGTCTTATTCAAAATTTCTTCGAATATCCTTTGATGGATAGGGATATATCGTTTATCCGATGCGCCGAGGATGACCGTTCTTACGGTATCGCCCATCACCGAAAAATTCATATCCTCTAGTACATGCCTAAAGATGGATTTTTTTGTATTTTCCATGTTTTGAACCCAGCTATCTGATTGGTTTGCGTATTCAGCGTAGTGCGCTTCTAATATGTCTCGCGATAGCATAAATATGATGTTAAAGCCATCTTACACGAAACATGATTTTTAGCTATTTTTTATGCACATGAAACATTCCTAGGAATACGAGATTTTTGGCAGCGTGGGAGGATGGAGTTTTGTTTGCAGTTGTATCTATAGTGATTCATAGAATCCTTTTTTCGTATGTTATGATGATACGCATGAAAAAGCTTTTGCCATTCGCGATGATGATGTTGATCGGTGCTGGTTGCACTGGGCTGTCAAACACACGGACGCCCGTGCCCGCGCCATCTGCTTCAATTGGAACGAGCGCATCCGAAACGCGTGCGGCGTCTGCCTCTAACGCAGAACTTCCAATGATTGATGACACCTGGAGAACCCACACGAGTCGCGCGGGAGATTTTTCATTTCGATGGCCGACTAAGGGTCGTTATGCCCCAACGTGGGAAGTCTCGAATGAGGTGACGGATCCATGTGTTGGAGGGGGATCATTTTCTACACAGGATGGTACGGTTCTTTGTCATGTTTCCGGAATCGTAAATCCGCAGACCGGAGGCGATGTACCTCATACGGGTACAGCTGCATTTGTGGATACATACTCAATGCCCTATAATGGAAAATTCCTCGTCGTTACGTTTAAAAAAGATGGTGCATACGAAATCGATGAGCAGACGTATCACGCGCATCTTGATCAGATCATGGGGACGTTTGTGATGCGTCAACAATGAGATGCTGGATCGTTGAGCGTGAGATGGAAAGATCTGGTAGGCTGTGTGTATGCTGGTCTTAAAAGACACGGTAGATATTCGTTCGGTTCTCAATATTACCCGCGAACGGGGGTATTTTTTTGTGCCTGATGCGATTGATCAAGAGACGTGTGCGGCTATGGAGCGGGAGATTGATCGCTTAAAGCTCGAATTTGGAGACCACGTTGCACATCCGATTAATAAAGGAACCTCACAAGAGGTGCAGCAGTGGCACGAGCGAGTGTATCGCCCCATTGATCATCCGGATGTCCCTATCGGTACGCAAATTTGCTATGCGGTATCCGAGCGCCTCGCTCAATATTCCATTGAGTTTCCAGAGCTTGTCGGATGGCTTCCGACAGAAATCGGCTATCAGCGATATCGTGATGCGCATGATTGGATTTCTCCGCACCGTGATCGACGGAGTGATCAATTATTGAGTTTGACCTATACCATCAAGGGCTCGGCGTGGATGAGGATCTATGAATCAGAAGTTGATCCGCCCGATTACACAAGATTAAAACACGTTGACGAATTTTTGACGCAGCCCGGTACAGCGATGTTTTTACGTGCTCCGGGTTTTGGTTCTGGAAAACAGGTGATCCATGAAGTTATGCCGCCGCTCGAGGGCAGTCGCCTGATTTTAAATCTTCGCATGCGACCTACAATTTTAAAATCTCCGACGGAGATGGGGTATTGAGTCGAAGTATCGGTTTATATTGTATTTTTTGCGGGGGATAGGGGAGCTGGTTCGAAACTGGGAGATGGTATAGGCGTGATTCACGGTTACCCTGTTTACGGGTTACTTATTTCCAAAAGATACCAGGTATAGCCTAGGATGTCTTCCTGAAGCTCTCTCACCACAAGACGTGTCTGTTCTAGATAGCTTTTGAGCGGAGAGATATCGACAAATGATCCCCAGGGAATATAGATGCTGCCATTGTCGCGAAGATGGTCTTTGGCTTCTTTAATAAAGCGCTGCATCAAATGTGCGTTAGAACCTTCTTGTTTTGACCAAACTTCGTCCAGGATGGGGAGATTTCCGAAGATATAGTCAAATTTTTCTGGAACGAGCTCAAATAGATCGGAACGACGAAGGTTGATGACAGATGTGAGCTGATGAGAATTGATGTTCTCTTGGGCGTTTTGCAGAGCTTCGTTGCTGACATCTATGGCAATCACCTGACGAGCACCATTAAGGGCGGCTACGATAGAGATAATGCCTGTGCCACAACCCATGTCCGCAATTACTTTATCTTTTAGATCAGGCATGTGGCTAAGGACGATGGAGGTGGAGTTGGTCAATGCTGGATCTGGAGAGAATACGCGATTACGGACGCGAATCTCAACGCCGTTGATACGGAGGGCATAATCCTCATGTTCTAAAAGTTTTTCAAAATGTGAATCCATATTGCGCATATTAATAGCCCCTTTGGAGCTTACAGCATCCCTTGTCTCATAGTCAAATCAATGATAATTTCAGTAAATGCAATCAGATTCGTCTTTTATCGTCGAAGATGTCGATGGATTCAAAATTGTTCGGGACGATTTTTTTGAAGGCGGCACAAAACGGCGAGCTTTCCGTCTGCTCATCGATTCTATCGAAGATTCTGAGCTGGTATATGCGTGCGACTATTATGGAGCCGCTGCATACGCGATCGCCCTGACCGCTCAGGAAGCAGGAAAAACCGTAATGCTTTTTTATCTCTCTCCAAAAAAAGAAACAGATCTTTTTAAGAAAGCGGTAAGTCTTCCGAATGTGAAATATGAAATTGTGGAAGGCGCAGAAACTCAAATCGAAGCTAGTAAACGTGCCATTGAATATGCGAACGAATACGGAGCAAGGTTTTTACCTATCGGTCTTGATTTTCCAGAGTTCGGGGCGAAGTTAGAAGAGGTGGTGAAATCGGCGAACATTGAGGCTCCAGAGATTTGGTGTATGGGCGGATCCGGTACGCTGGGACGGGCGCTGCAGCGGGCGTATCCTCATATCCCCGTGAATATCGTGAGTGTCGGAACAGCGAATTTTAATGGAGGAACAAATACAGTCTACAAGGCTCCTGAGAAGTTGGATGAAGATGCTGAAATCAAGCCGCCATATCCGTCGTCGCCTCATTATGACGCCAAGACGTGGCGGTTTGTTCGCGAACACGCCAAGCTTGGAGCGTATGTTTGGAATGTTGCCTGACACTTTAATCAGCCTAGGCTTCCTTTGATGCGTTTCATAAGGGGCATCGAAACCGATCCACTTATTTTTACCGCATGTTCACGAGTCCGTGCTGCGTGTTCTGTGAGATACGCCTCGTAATAGACTAATCGATACGGTCGCCTGGGTCGTGTCGAGTCAACCTCGCCTTGAGCGTGTTGATCGAATCTTCGTTTTAGATCATTCGTCGATCCTTTATAAAAATACGTTGGTTCTTTTTGACTTTGCAGAACGTAGAAGTACCACATGTGTATACCGCTGGTACGTCGTTCACGAACGATGTACCAGGCCATCTAAAAATTTAACTCTATATATACCGCTGCCATAAAAAGACCTTTGCGTCAACCCGTCGGTTGTCTTCAGAAACAAAAACACTTCCCATCTTGGGAAGTGTTTTTGTTTCGTCGTGTGCTAACGTGCGTGACCCGTTTATGAACCAATAGGAAGAATTTCCTTTGATAGTGGCGGGGGTCATGGTCCGCTGAGCTGGGTGGCGGGGGGGGGGGGCGGGCGGCCCCCCGCCCACCCCCCC
>CAYWEE010000043.1:0-4567 GCA_964457295.1 uncultured Gammaproteobacteria bacterium | reverse complement strand
CCACGTGGCGCATAGCACTAAAACCTTTTGCGCTTTACGGGGCTTCCCATGCGAGGGTTCACGTGGCACGGCCCTCTTATTTTTTAAACAACGTTCGTACCAGTAAAACCGTGGTTTCAGACTTGGAAAAAGACGAAACCGTCACGGCGAGGCGAATATCCCCTTTTTCGTACGCCCGAATATCAGCCACAGTCGAAGAAACTGTAGAAGTCGTTTTCCAGCCATCCTGCGCAAGCTTTTGTACGTACCAATCTCGAACCATCGGAACCGCATCCGGTGAACGCAAGGTCAGCGTGGCACGATCGCCGAGGATCTGACCCATGAAAACCGCAATTGCCGAAGAGGTAGGATACTGGGGAATATCTTGAGGAAAACCGAGTGGACGCTCGACTTGCTCACCCACAGTGAACGCCGTGTCCGTCGTCGCATGAACCGTCACATTTTGCGTTGACGGATCAAGATTAACTCGACCTTGAGTCGCCTCATCCACAACACGTGAACGCACTTGATTAGCAATCTCGGTCGGAGAACAGCCAGCTCCGACTAGCATCAGAGGAACGGTCAAAAACAGAAAGGAACGAGACGGAAACGACATAAAAAAGCGATTGCTATGAATTAGAAAATTTCTTTACGTACCTTTTTCAGGACATCCACCCCTTCATGAGCCAAGGCCTCACGCATTTCATCCATAAATATCTTAGGGCCACACATGACATACTCGCACGCGGCAAGATCCGGTATATGTCGACGCAATGTCTCGTACGTAATACGTCCGTACTCCCCTTTCCAGTCAGGAATATCGCTTTCCCCCGTTAGGGTAGAGACGAGATGAAAACGATGATCTCGCGCAACACGCTCATACAGCTCCTGCTCATACGCCACGCCATGTCGCATACGATTGGTATATAAAAGCGTAATCGAACGCGCATCTTGTTGCATCTCCATTTCTCGATACATGCTGCGCAAAGGCGTAATACCAATACCGGCCGCGATCATCACCAGCGGATCCGTACCTGGCCGTAAACAAAATACCCCGAATGGACCCTGGACTCGAACGACGTCCCCCACTCGTAATCCTTGAGCAAGACGCGTGAAATCGCCGTAGACCTTAATCGCCAGCTCAAACGACTCGGTTGATTCGGACGGTGCGCTCGCGATAGAAAACGGCGCCTTCCAAGGCTTTCCGTCGGTGCCATCAAGATACAACATGACCCATTGCCCAGCTTGAAACGAAAACATGGGGCTACCATCGTGCGGTCGAAGGGTCAACGAAAATACCCCTTCGGCCAAAGGAATATTACGTGAGACGATAAAATCCCGAAGAGGGAACATGGGCATGGACGTATATAGCCTTACAGCACGATCTCGGTTCCGTCGTCTTCAAACAGCTTAATCGCAAAAACCGGACACGAACGAGCGGCCTCAATCACCACATCGCGTGCGTCCATCCTGTCAGTGGATGAAGAGGTTATGACTTCGCCACCTTCGCTCCGCACGGCAGCTTCATCCTCATTCAAGATATACACCTTCCCCTCTTGATTCAAAGCAAAGGTCAAACCAGCAATAGCCACACACGAGGCGGCGCCAATGCAGGCTTCTTGATCCACCTCAATGCGCATACTAGACCTCTAAATCTTTGGCCTTGTCCGCAATCGCCGCACGACCTTCAGGAGTCTGTAATTCTTTAACATTTTGTCCGTGCATACTCACTCCGTGCTTGATAGCAGCATCTACAGCCTCATCCACGGTTCGCCCTTTCATCAGAGCATTACAATCCAGACCAAAATCTCGACAGGCGATCACCTTGAGCGGCTTTTTAAGCGGATCCATATGGGCGGATAGTGCCAGAAAAAAGGCCCTTTGGCAAGTTTTTCCAGGTTTTTCCTTATGCAGACGATAGGTTATGATCCAGACATGCATTTGTCCCTCGGAATCGACGAAGCTGGACGTGGACCCGTTCTAGGCCCCCTTGTCGTCGCCTGCGTGGTGGCAAATCCACGAGACCGACGCTGGTTTGCTGACGTGCAAGTTCGTGACTCCAAGATCGTCCCCTCTCACGAACGACAAGACTTGGCCGCTCGCATCAAAGAGCGTTGCTTCTATCGCCTCCTGATCGCTGAACCGGTCGAAATTGATGCAGCCGTACGCGATCGTACGAGGACGCTCAACGGACTGGAACAAGAAATGATGAGCGCTCTCCTCAAGGAAGCCCGAGCCACATTTCCCAACGAAGACCTACGAGCATATATTGATACGCCAGATATCAACGCCCAACGTTTTGGAGATAAGCTCCACGAAAGCAGTGGCTGGAAAGACAGAACTACGCTCTTCGCCCTCCATCGCGCCGATGCAAAGCATCGAACGGTAGGCGCCGCCTCACTCATCGCCAAAGAAGAACGCGAGCGACTCATGAGAGAACTTCGCCAAGAAATAGGCGTAGATGTGGGCTGCGGATATCCGCATGACGAACGGACACGGGAGTTTCTAAAAACCTGCACCCGAGAATCACCCCACGTCCGCTGGACATGGAAAACGGCAGAAATTTGCACGTCCACAAAAATATAAACACTCTCATTCCTGAGAGTGTTTATATGGTAGGCCCAGCTGGGATCGAACCAGCGACCGGGTGTGTATAAGACACCTGCTCTACCGCTGAGCTATGGGCCTTTATCTGTCGGCAATCTATCATGCGACCCGCGCTTCTCGCAATGCTTACGATACAAACAGGGTAACTGATGCGTATCTCCCCACGACATATACCTCTAGGACGGGACGAGCCACGTCGTTCGCGAACGACGTGGTAGAGGTGCTGACCATCCTCCTAAAGGGAATCCGCAGACTGGGAAGAGACATATGTCGTGGGGAGATGCGCCACCTAATACAAAAGCTCCGATGATTCGGAGCTTTTGTAGCTTGCCAGACCTTCTTATGCCAACGCTTTAGCAGCAGCTGTAATCTCAAAGCGAGAAAAACGAGCGATGTGAATCTTTTCACCGATCTTGGCGATATTGGCGTTAATCAATTCTTCGATGGTGCGATCTTCATCCTTAAAAAAGGATTGCTTGGTCAAACACACATCGCTGTACCATTTTTGCAGCTTGCCCTCAATAATCTTGGCTTTGATATCTTCAGGCTTTTTGTCTTCGGCCATCTCTGCCAAGAATGTGGCGCGCTGTGCTTCGACAATATCAGCAGGAATCATCTCAGGTGAAACATATTCCGGACTCATGGCCGCGACCTGCATGGCGATATCGTTCGCCAGGGCCACAAACTGTTCGTTACGAGCCACAAAATCGGTCTCGCACTGAATCTCAACCATGGCGGCGAGCTTCTTGTTGTGATGGACATATGTCGCAACCACCCCTTCGGCCGTGGTGCGTTCAGCCGTCTTTTTTGCGGCTTTCAAGGCACCCTTTTTCTTTAAGACTTCAATGGCCTTATCCATGTCATCCTGAGCCTCATCGAGAGCCTGCTTACAATCTACAATGCCTGCGCCCGTTCGATTGCGCAGTTCCATGACAAGTTTGGCGTCTGCCATACAATGTACGTTTTTAGATAATTATTCTGTTTTGGCTGTTGCAGGTTGAACCAACGCACCACCCAAACGAGCACGAGCGGCTTCCCATTCATTCTTTCCTTCGTTACACGCAGCGGCCATCAAGTTCGCCATCAATTCAATGGCTTTGACACCGTCATCATTAGCCGGAATCGGATACTGAACGTCGCTTGGATTAACGTTCGAATCACACACAGCGATAACCGTGATGCCACGACGAGCCGCTTCTTCTAAAGCTGTGTTGTCTTTGCGAATATCGAGAATAAACAAGGCGTCAGGCACGCGGGTCATATCTTGAATGCCACCAATCTTGCCTTCAGACTTTTCGATCATCTTAGTAAATTTAACCTGTTCAAACTTGGTGTATTTTCCAAGTTCACCTTTTTCTTGTTTACGCTTCACATCCTTAAACTTGCGCAACATGCCGGCCATAGCCGCATAGTTCGTCAACGTTCCACCGAGCCAACGCTTGTTCACAAACGGCATGCCACACGAGGTAGCGGCACGCTCGACGATCGAGGCAGCCTGTTTTTTTGTACCCACGAACAAGATCACTCCTCCGCGGGACGTAACCGACTTCGCAAACGCCAAAGCTTTTTCCAAAGACTTTTGCGTTTCTTCCAGATTTAAAATATGAATACCATTACGGCTACCAAAAATAAACTTCTTCATTTTTGGATGCCACTTTGCAGCTTGATGACCGAAGTGCGCTCCAGACTGGAGGAGTTCGACCAATGTAGGAATCTTCATTGCCATGAAATTGATTTGCCCCGATAACGGGGGAAGTGCCTTAGACCTCCCTTACACCGAGTAACGGCCCCGTAGATATACGAGGAGGCTCCGAAAACTCGTCACGATTGCGTAAGGTGAGAGATGAATAAAAGCTCAATAGAGCCGCGCGGATCATAGCAAAAACCTCATAAATGAGCAAGCCCCCGACATTTCTGCGGGGGCTCGAGTGAGTGGACGCCCAGGCTACGGGATCGTGAGTGTGATCTCCAGTAGGTCGGC
>CAYWEE010000042.1:3751-5169 GCA_964457295.1 uncultured Gammaproteobacteria bacterium | reverse complement strand
TTTTATCGTTCTCTGGATCTCTGCGTTTTTCCATCCACGTCTTCTGCGGAGGCCTTTGGACTTGTCGCGCTCGAAGCTCAGGGTTGTGGGATTCCAGTTATTGCCTCTGACTTACCCGGAGTGCGCACGGTGATTCAGGATGGAAAGACGGGACTGTTAGTGAAGCCGAATGATAAGCGGGCGCTAGCACAGGCCATAGACGAGATTCTTCGTGATCCAGATCGAAGACGTCTGATGGGAGAGAGGGCGCGTCAAAATGTGCTAGAACGGTTTACATGGAGCAAGCATATGGAGGGATTGATGGGGGTATATGAATCTCTGAATGATCGGCCGGACTCCTTCGACTCCGCTGCTGCTCCGCTCAGGAAAGAATAAAAAGAAGTTCTTCCCTGAGCTTGTCGAAGGGTTACCTTAAATATGCGCATCGCAATCATCACGAACTCAAATCCTCCTGGATTGCCGTCACTCGGCGGGACGGGGAGGGTTGTTGAGATTGAAAAAGAGATGCTTGAGAAAGAAGGGCACGAGGTTTGTGTTTTTTCGGCGCGTCCATTTTTTTATTCGTTGAATCAGTGCTCGGCTCTAAGTCGTCTTTTGTTTCATCTTGCCGACTTGTTCCCTTCGTTTATCTTGAGACGAGAGGTCCGCGCCTTCGATCCTCAGATCATCTATACGCACAATCTTACTGGTTGCGGTTTTTCTACGCCTCGAGGTATTCTTCGTTCAGGCACGAAATGGATTCATAAGTTGCACGATGTCCAGCTCTTTGAGCCTTCGGGGCAAATTCGTGTGCATGAATCGTTTTCGTCTTTGCATGTTGTTTGGCGTCGCGCTTGGGCACTGCTTCGTCGGATCGCTATGGGTCAACCGGATATTGTCATCTCTCCGACGCGTTGGCTTTTAGATGAACATCGACGATACGGATTTTTTACGCACGCTGACTGTCGGGTTATTCCGAATCCGTCTCCCGTTCAAGTTCCATGTCATCCCGACCGCCGAGTCCGTGAGGAGCGGAGGGATCCCTTCGAAGCGATCCCTCGTCCCGCCTCTCGCGATAGGGACGGTGTCGCTCGAGATGACGATCAGAGAAAGCACGACCTTATTTTTGTCGGTCGTCTGGATGAGGATAAAGGAATCGATCTTGTTATTGCTGCTTGGGAACGTTTGCGTCCGCGGGGTGTGTCGTTGGTATTAGTCGGTGGTGGATCCTGGGAAGATCGTTTGCGCGAGAGACACGACCCATTGCTTATCGTGCGCGGTGCTTTGCCTGCCGAGGGTGTTATGGAAGCCTTATCGCAAAGTCGCGTTCTCGTTTTTGCTTCGCGGATTTTGGAGAATCAACCTACGGTGATTTTGGAGGCATTGGCTGCCGGGTGTCAGGTTGTGGCGACGGATGTGGGAGGGGTGAGGGAGACGGT
>CAYWEE010000042.1:0-3651 GCA_964457295.1 uncultured Gammaproteobacteria bacterium | reverse complement strand
CTCTCGACCGCCACGAAGACCGCCCACAGGCTCGCGCCTGCGGGGGGACCTCCTTCGGGCGGTCTTTGTGTTTTAGGGGAATTTGGCTGACAACCCTTCTATTGTCCTGTACCATTCGATGTCATGGTACGAAAACTGATTGCTAGGGGGTGGAATGACCCGTTTGTGCGCAATGGGGCGATTTTTTTTAGCGGTTCGATGCTGGTGGCATTTTTAAATTATCTGCGTTTTCCCTTGTTTAGTCGGGTTTTAAGTATTGAATCTTTTGGAGAGGTGCAGGCTTTGCTCGCTGTCTCGAGCGTGCTCTCGATTGGTCTTGGTGCGTATACCCAGGCCGCTATTCACGCGGCAGCGAATGATGAGCAGTCGGATGAGCGCGCGGCTGTCATGCGGTTGCTTCGCAACGCTTCGCTTGTGACGCTCGTCGTGTTGTGTATTTTGGCGATTCTCACCGCTCCGCTCTTTGCTTCGGCGTTGCACTTTTCTCACGCGACCCCGTTTCTACTGTTGGCCGTGACGTTGACCTGTAGCGCACTCTACAGCATGCGTATGGGATTTTTGCAGGGCAAAGGACAGTTTGGCAAAGCTTTTTTTGCCAGTGCGCTCGTGGCGGGCGGCGGTCTCATAAGTATCTTTTTCTTATCTCGCCTTGGCTGGGGCGCGACCGGAGCGATGCTCGGTATCGTGTGTGGACAGATCTTAGGATTATCATTTGCCTGGTATCACGCCCGTCATGCTTTACGGGCTGCGCCAGATGCTCTTCCGTACACGCTGTCATCTTTGCAGATCCACCAAGAACTCGTTCATGTTCTTATCCTTTTTGTCGTTTTGGGATGCATGACGATGTTCTATACCAGCGATATTATCGCCGTGAAGCACTATTTTTCTCCTCAGATTGCGGGTTTTTATGGCGCCATCTCTACCGTCGCCAACATCGTCATGTTTGTTACCGTTCCTTTGGCCACGGTGATGTTGCCCCAAATCAAACGCCGACAGGAGGCAGAGAAAAACGGACAGGCCTTGCGCAAGGGGTTCTTGGGAGTCGCCTTGGTGGGAGGCGGTGCTATGGTATGTTTTGTCCTTTTCCCTCATTTCGTCGTGCGGCTGTTGATGGGGGCAAAATACCTTCCCTATGCCTGGCTGTTGCCCTATCAGGCCGTGGCGTTTTACATGGTAGCCCTGGCTAACGTTTTGGTGCTTTATGGCCTGGCTTTGCGCCGCTATCGCTTGACAATTATGGCTTTTTTTGCTATGCTCCTCCTCACTCTTTTGATGGTTTTTCGCCACGAATCCCTGCTTCAGGTCGTGCAAAATTACCTCATAACGGGAGTGAGCGCCCTCTGTGGTGCAGTCATCATCCTTAAGCGCGATCTTCGTTTTCATGCCTAGCATCTCTGTGGTGATCCCTGTCCATAACGAAGAGCGGAACATTCCGCTCGTTTTTAAAGCTCTGACTGCGGTGTTTTTGGAATTGCCCGCGTATACGTGGGACGTCGTGTTTGTGGATGATGGGAGCACAGATGCCTCCTTGGAGCGGATCCTAGCGCTGTCCGCGGCTTTTCCGGAGGTTCACTATATCGAGCTTTCTAGGAATTTTGGCAAAGAGGTCGCTACGACCGCCGGGCTGCATGAGGCGACCGGTGACGCCGTTATCATGATGGATGCCGACTTGCAGCACCCGCCGGTTTTGATTCCGGAGTTTGTTGCGGCTTGGGAAAAGGGAGCCGATGTGGTCATAGGCGTGCGACGAAAGAATAAAAACGAGGGATTTATGAAGTGCGTGGGTTCGTGGGTGTTCAACAAGATGATGCACCTGGTGAGTGAGACGGCCATGGTTCAGCGCGAGACGGATTTTCGTCTCATCTCCCAAACGGTGTTAGCAGAATACCGCCGATTTACCGAACGCGATCGCATGACCCGGGCCCTGCTTAATTGGCTGGGTTTTCGCCGTACGTATATCGAATTTGATGCCGAGGCGCGGATGGAAGGGGAGGCGTCGTATAGCACGTCAAAGTTGATCCACTTGGCGCTGAGTTACTTTTTATCGCATACACAGATTTTATTGAAACTGGCCGGATATTTAGGGGCGATGATTATGATATTCGCTTTTAGTCTCGGTTCGTTTATTTTTGTCGAGAAATACATCCTGCTTGATCCATGGAACCTGAATTTTTCTGGTCCAGCGATTTTGGCAGTTATCAATTTATTTTTAGCCGGCGTCATGCTGTTTTGTCTTGGCCTTGTGGCACTGCATGTTGGGAGTATCCATCGGGAGGTCATGAATCGGCCGTTGTATGTGGTACGGGGGAGGAAAGTTTAATTATGAAGATCGTCTGGATGACATGGAAGGATCGTGAGCACCCGCTTGCCGGCGGAGCGGAAGTGATTAATGAGGCGCTCGCGGAACGGCTTGTGCGTGACGGGCACGAGGTTGTTTTTTTGGTGGGTGGATTTGTTGGAGGCACGGGTGAGGCGATGCGAAACGGTTTTCGTATCGTCCGTCTTGGGGGTCGCTTGAGTGTCTATTGGCACGCATTCTGCTACTATCGTCGCCATTTACGCGCATGGGCTGATCTCGTGATTGATGAAGTTAATACGATTCCTTTTTTCGCTTCGTGGTACAGCGGCGCGCGCACCATTTTGTTTATTCATCAGTTGGCCCGCGAGATTTGGTTTTATGAAATGCGATTTCCGTTTTCACTTATCGGATATATCGCCGAAGCCGTGTATCTGCGACTGTTGTCGAGGAATCGAGTGATAACGGTCTCAGAGAGTAGCAAACGCGACTTGGAACGATTCGGATTCGCGACGAACAATATTCATATTATTTCCGAGGGGATCGAAATTGAGCCGCTTGCGGATCTTGCAGAGGCAAAGAAGGCGGCAGCGCCGACCATGCTGGCCTTGGGCACGATTCGTGCTATGAAACGCACGGATCATATTTTGAAAGCGTTTGAAATCGCCAAACAGAGCTTGCCGGATTTGAAGTTGGTGGTGGCTGGTAAAGCTGAGGGGCGATATGGCAAGCGGGTTGTAGAGGCTATCGCACGTTCGCCGTATGCGGCAGATATAAGTTATCTTGGTCCTGTTTCATCTGAGCACAAGATCGCTTTAATGCGAGAAGCACATGTCCTTTGTGTCGCGTCGGTTAAAGAAGGTTGGGGATTGGTTGTCACCGAGGCGAATAGCCAGGGCACGCCGGCGGTTGTGTATGATGTAGATGGGTTGAGGGATAGTGTGAAAGATGGGGAGACGGGAATTGTATGCGCTCACAATACCTCGGAGGATATGGCTAAAGGAGTTGTGACGCTGCTCTCGCAGCCAGAAAAGTATCGAAGCCTTCGTAAGGAGGGGTGGGAGTGGAGTAAAAAAATAAATTTTGAGAAAAGTCATCAGGATTTTAATGAGATTATTTGAAATAAAATTTATGGATATTGAACAGTATTCAAGCCTTGCGCCCCAATTCTACACTGAAGATGTTGCTCCAGATTTATTAATTTTGCTAAAAAATAAATCATTTCAAAGCTTCTTAGATTGTGGCTGTGGCGACGGTTCATTGTTATATGGATTATTTCAAAAAAAGATTTTAGATGGAAAAGAAGTTAATGCTATTGAT
This sequence comes from uncultured Gammaproteobacteria bacterium, assembly GCA_964457295.1. Taxonomy (GTDB): domain Bacteria; phylum Patescibacteriota; class Patescibacteriia; order 2-12-FULL-60-25; family 2-12-FULL-60-25; genus CAYWEE01. Next base: position 35 of record CAYWEE010000042.1, on the reverse strand, counting down.
TTAAGTGAAAAAAGGATTGCCTTAGTTCGTCAAAT
>CAYWEE010000041.1:0-5464 GCA_964457295.1 uncultured Gammaproteobacteria bacterium | reverse complement strand
TTTGTCAACGTTCTTTTATGCAAAAAACCCCGAATATTCGGGGTTTTTTGCTGTTTTTAGATCAATTTTAGTAGTCCATTCCCATGCCTCCGCCGTGACCATGGCCACCGGCAGCCGGTTCTTCTTTCTTAGGAAGATCGGTGATGACACATTCCGTGGTGAGGAACATGGCGGCGATCGAAGCAGCGTTTTGCAACGCAGAGCGCGTAACCTTGGTAGGGTCAACGATGCCGGCCTTTAACATATCTTCGTAGACATCCGTCAACGCATTGTAGCCTTCAGAGCCCTTCATCTTCTTGACCTCTTCGGCAACCACCGAGCCATCCTTGCCCGCGTTGGTCGCAATGGCACGAATCGGCTCTTCGATGGCCTTCTTCAAAATCCGAACGCCGATCGCTTCTTCGCCTTCCAGGTGTAAACCATCCAAAGCTCCAAGGGTGCGAAGCAACGCCACGCCACCTCCTGGGACGATTCCTTCTTCGACGGCGGCCTTGGTTGCGGCCACCGCGTCTTCGATGCGATGCTTCTTTTCCTTCATTTCGACCTCGGTCGCAGCACCCACCTTGATGACACCCACGCCACCGGCGAGCTTCGCCAAACGTTCCTGCATCTTTTCGCGATCAAATTCGGAATCCGTGGTTTCGAGCTGCTTTTTGATCTGACTAATGCGTGAGGCGATCATCTCAGCATTACCCTTACCTTCAACAAACGTGGTGTGATCCTTGGTCGCCGTCACCTTGTGAGCAGAGCCAAGATCATGCAGATCAACGCTGTCGAGCTTACGACCGATCTCTTCACTGATAAACGTGGCACCGGTCACGATGGCGATATCCTGAAGCATCTCCTTACGACGATCACCGAAGCCGGGAGCCTTGATAGCGAGAGCGTGGAACGTGCCACGGAGCTTGTTCACGATCAGCGTCGCGAGCGCTTCACCATCAACGTCATCGGCCATGATAACAATCTCTTTCTTTCCACTTTGTACGACCTTCTCAAGGATTGGCAAAATCTCTTGGATAGACGAGATCTTCTTGTCAGTCACCAAGATGTACGGGTCGGTGTACTCGGCTTCCATGCGCTCCTGATTCGTAACCATGTAGAGCGAGGCATAGCCCTTATCAATGCGCATTCCCTGCACCACGTCAGTGGTAACACCAAAGGTCTGCGATTCTTCGACAGTGATGATGCCGTCTTGGCCCATCTTCTTCATGGCCTCGGCAATAGTCTTACCGATCTCTGTATCGTTGGCCGAAATGGAGGCAACCTGCTCAATCCCCTCGCCCGAAACAGGCTTAGAAATCTTTTTGAGTTCGGCCACGATGGCTTCAACGCCCTTCTCAATCCCACGCTTCACGGCCAACGGATTGGCACCAGCCGTAATATTCTTGATACCCTCGGCGATAATCGCTTGGGCCAAAACCGTGGCAGTTGTTGTACCGTCACCGGCGACATCATTCGTCTTAGAGGCAACCTCTTTCACGAGTTCTGCACCGATGTTTTCAAACTTATCTTCAAGCTCGATCTCCTTGGCCACAGTCACACCGTCCTTGGTAATCGTTGGAGAACCGTAGCCTTTATCAATCACCACATTGCGACCCTTGGGGCCGAGCGTCACCTTTACCGCGTTCGCAAGTTGATCCACGCCGCGCTTTAAGGCATGACGAGCCTTTTCGTCAAAAATGATTTGCTTTGCCATAGAGAAAAAAGTTATTCAATCACCGCCATGACGTCGGATTCAGAGATGACCAAAAATTCTTCGTCATCGATCTTCACCTCGTCAGGGGAATATTTTTTAAACACAACCTTGTTACCCACCACAAGCGACATGGCCGCACGCGAACCCGAATCCAACAATCGACCCGGACCAACGGCGACAACTTCTCCCTGCTCGGGGCGTTCTTTTCCGGCAGTGTCCGGCAGGATAATTCCCGTCTTGGTCATTTCTTCTTTGGCGGCAGGCTTCACGATCACCTTGTCGCCGAGAGGACGAAGTTTCATAGAGAATAAAAAGGTAAAGAAATTAGGAAAAAGAATCTCGGAAATAGCATTCAAACCTCTTGACTGCTAACTCCGATCAGCCACCACTATGCCAAGGTTCTCCCCTCTCCGTCAAGGGTGTCTAGCAGGGCGAAAAGCGCTAAAAGCGTGACCAGCGTCCGACCAGACCAAAAGGACCATAGATAGTGATCAAACAGGCTCAGGGCAACTAAAAGCATGAACCAAGGCCATACCCGGCAGCGAGTCGCGCGCAAAAAGCTCCATGGGCCATACCCCAAGCAGAAGATGCCTAAGATCCCCACATCTACGAGGGCGAGCAGCGGAGCAGCGTGAGGAGGTTCGAGTGGTGCAGGCACTGTCTTGTCATGCAAGAGCTCGGGCAACTCGGCATTTGGACCGGTGCCAACCAGTGGATGACGCTGTATAAGGAACGGCACGACGGCAAAACTCGTCACTCGATCGTTAAGAGATTTTTCCTCTAGGCGACCAGTTGCCGTAAGGCGCGTTCGCAATCTTTCAGGATGCGTCAGAAATGTGAGAGTAGTTACCAGGAATATGACGCCTAACAGAACCAACGCCGAGCGACGGCGATAGAATTTCTGAGAAAAAAAGAGGACAGCCAAGGAGATCATCAAGGCGATCCAAGCTCCACGGGCATAGGTCTGGATCAGGGTCCAAGTGAAAAATACGGCGATGGATCCGTAGAGGATATAAAGGGGGCGCGAAGGGATTCCTCCGTTCCTCGAGGACTCGTTGGTCGGAATGACAGCGAAGGATCGAAGAGCGAGCTGGAGAGAGGCTAAAATGCCCCCCACGAGCCAGCCGCCAAAGATATTGGGATGCGGGAAGCCGCCATAGACTCGAAGGATGCGGGTACCGGCGATATCTAAAACGGACGTTCCCGGAGTCGCGGGAAGATGGGCGGCCATTCCCAGCCATTTAGACGCAAAGACTGATTGCCCCATGGTCTGGAAAAGACCTAAAACAGCATGTGGGACAAGCGACCAGACAAAGGCGCGCAGAACCAGAGCGGCAGAAAAACGCGTACGCCACAGAGTAAAGGCAAACGCTCCTAAGAGCAGTGTCTCGATCCACCACATCAAAACCGGACGACCGCTGAAAGCGAAAGATCTTTGAGAAAAGATCACGGCCAAGATAGACGTAGCCGCTAATCCTCCTACGACAATCAACAGCGTACGACGAGCTGATGCCGAGAGTTTACGAGAAGACAGATGGTGCCCTACTCCAATCGTAGCCACCAATAAAAACCACGACAGATAGATACTCACGCGTCCCTGCTCCCACGGCCATCCACCCAGGCTCGCATCCGAGAACCAACGCGTTTGCCAGGGTAAGACGAAAATCGTCGCTTGGACGAGCCATGGAAAGAGGCGTTGAAAGCGATTGCCATCCCCGCAAAGGTAGGAATGATAGCTGCCTAATGACTTCAAGTAAGACATGACAGTTCAGCGCAACGCTTTTCGTAGCGCGCACGATATTGCTCACGATTATCGGTCACATGAAATTTCAGCACACAATCGGTTGCCATCACCGTCGTATCCACATTTAAACGAGAATGAATTGCCGGCGGAAACCAACGTTCTTGCATCCAGCGCAACAACGGCTCCCCTACCGATCCAGAAGGCATACGTATCATCGGTCGAGAAACTGCGAGATCCGACGAAACCATCCAAGGTTGAGCAAAAGGATGCCGACAACGGAGGGCTTCATTCCGATCCCACAATTCCTGCAAAACTCCATCATCGTATAATGGAAGCAAGGATAAAAACCAGTAACGAAAATACGGGTCATCGCCACGTAGTGCATGAGAAGAAAGGTCTAATCCATCATCAGAAACAAAATACGACAAACACGCGGCATCACGCATCTCGTGCTCGCGTGGCGATAGGCCTAGTAAGCGCAACGGGCCAGCAGCGAACAAGCGCGTTGCCCATAGTGCGTCTTTTTTAGTGATAATAAAAAAATCTAAGTCTCCTTCATCTCGTGCATAGCCAAGCGCTGTGGTGTTAGCGAGACACACGGCTCGCACTCCCCCAAGACGAACCAGCCAACGCGTAATCCACTGCGCACGTCGTCGCTTGCGGGGCTGCAACATATCCCGCTCATGTATGATCGCAGTTAATCTCTCGGCACTCGCAGCCAATCCCACGCGATCGGCAATCTCTCGAATCTCGGAAGAGATGATCAACTCGTTATACGCTTGCTGTACTTCGGTGCATGTCAGCGTGTGCAACGTATCAACCGTCAACAATAATTCAACACGCGTTGGCACATACCCAATCGTCTCATACCAACTAAGCGTTCGCAGGAGAGCTGAGCGTGCTGGTGTCATATCCTAAATCTTTGACCGTTCCATCGGCCACGATGACCTCCGCTTCTTTAAACTCGACAATATCCGCCCAGGGAACCGTAAGCTCCACTCCGAGGAGCGGCTCCAGGATTCCCTGCGGACGGACAATCAACGCGACAGCACTGGCGGTTTCAACGGCAATCTCAACTCCCAACACCTTGCCGAGCTGGAATCCGGACATGGTACGGACATGGGCACCTTTCAGGTGATGAGTTTGAATGCGCATATCCTTAAAAGGATACTACGTCAGATGCGCCTTAGCCTCTGGGGGCGTGGGACGACGCAAGAGTAATGCCTGCTGCGCAACGGTCAACGCGCTCATAACAGCCCAGTACAAGGCTAGCCCACCGGGAAGAGAAAAACCAATGACAATCGTCATGATCGGCATGATGTACATCATCTGCTTGTTCATCATAGCTGCCATACTTTCATCCTTAGCAGCCGGCTCACCCTTCACTTCTTCGGGAGGAGGCGTGGCTGGGCTCGGCTTTTTCATCATCTGCCAAGATTGAGCAAATTGAATGGCCCCGGCAATCACCGCGAGCGGAATGCTGGGCTTAGAAAGATCTACGATCCCCAAAAAGATATGATTAATGCTACCCGGATTCGCTACAAATGGATACAGCAAATTCAAACCACGAGAAGCTAAACTGTCGCGCAAGGCCTGAAACAAGCCGATAAAAATCGGCAGCTGAATCAAGAGGGGTAAGCACGAAGAAGCTGGATTAACCTTTTCTTTGCGATACAGATCCATCAACTCCTTGGCCTGCGCCTCCTTATCATCCTTCAAACGAGCGCGAATCTCCTCGATCTTTGGCTGAATCTCTTGCAAGGCACGCTGCTGCTTGATCTGGGCCACGGTAAACGGATAGAGAATGGCCTTAACGATGATCGTTAAAACGATGATCGCGAAGCCTAAATCCCCACCCGGCAACACGTTATAGAGCCAGATGAGAAGATTAACGATGGGTTGCACAAGGATCGTTTGAAAAATTTCGGTCATACGGAGGATGAAGAATCAGAGGAAGACGCTTCTGCGACCTGATCGGCGGCCGCGACCGCGTGGATTTGCGCGCCTTCAAGGGGTTCATGATT
>CAYWEE010000040.1:0-6240 GCA_964457295.1 uncultured Gammaproteobacteria bacterium | reverse complement strand
GGTATCCAACAGTCGGAAAAACAGAGCTACATGGAGCTGGCGACAGCTCTCAAGAAGAATCTTCAGGATGAGATGGGGGTTGATGATCAAGGCATGGTGAATGATGGGTTAGCTCACTCGACCTGGCGACGAGATTTTTATACACGACTTGGCATTCAAACGGAGGAGTTAGAGAGTGCAGTGGAAGCCGATGGAACAAAAGTCTACCGTCTAGCACTTGAAGAGATGATCAACACGGATGATCCCCTCATTATTGCGGGTGCGTTACTTGTTCTTGAGGCGACCATCCCTGTTGAGTTTAGAAAAATGAGCCATGGTCGTGATAAGACATTCCACGAGGAGTTTGTTGCCTCAGATCAGGATGATGCGTCCACGAGGCAGACGAAGGAGAAGGCGAGACTCTATCTAGACGATCATGTCTATCATGATGCGACGTCGCATTTTCCAGATTTATTGCGGGCTTTAGAAATATCTTTACGGACCGAGGAGGAAAGGGATCGTGTTCGATCGGGCGCGCAACGGATAATGATGGCGAAGAAGGCGTTCTATGACGACACTGTAACGAGCATGTAGCCAGAAACGGCTCGATATTTGTTTTGGTTGATGGGACCGTGTCCACGGCTACCTCACTTCCCCGGGCCCCCATCATGTAACAATGGTTCATACATCATAATCGCCTCGTTGTGCGCGATCTCTGTTTCTTCACCGTCTCCCTCCTTGATGCGTATGAGGCGATTTGAACGAATGTATGCACCCCACGATGTGTGTGTAATTTGATGACCCCGTTCTTCGATGCGGTAGGTTGCATGTACGGGCTGATTTGAACGCCATTCGCCAATCAGGACATTTTCTTCAATACGCAAATGCAGTTGGAAGAATTGAGCGGTGGGATTGTTGATCACAAGATCCAGGAATGGGTAGTAGCACGTTGCTCCTGATCCGAATGGCTGTGTGCGATTGGCGTCAGGGAAGACGTCGTAGCCGTGGCGCCATCGTTCGGTAACGGTGAGGGGAGTGTGGATGGTCATCCAAAAAATCAAATTTGAAAGCTGACAGAGACCTCCGCCGGTGCCGGCAGTAACATTCCCACGGTTGAGGATCATGCCGGGCAAATAGCCTTTACGCTTCGTCGGGTTTCCGATTTGTTTCCAGTAAGAGAGCGCCTTGGCTGGCTTGAGGATGACGCCGTCGAGTTCTCGAATGGCAAGTTGCAGATTGTGTATTTTGTTATGCTGCATCCACATTTCAACGTTTCGTAATGTTCTCAAAAGTGGCGTACGATGCGTAAAGATAACGTACGGAAGAGGATCGGTATCGTAGGTGACCTGATACAAGTCGCGCCGAATGAGCCAATGAACGTATCGTCGTACGGAATAGCATATTCGACCGGCATACGCGCGCAAGAAGCTTCGTTGGATTGGTGCGCGCCAGACGCCTTGGTTCATAGATTTTCTATACGCGAAAGATTGTTTCTTGTCTATATGAGTCTATGCCATGAAGCTCTCTAAAGAGAGTTGCGTCGTTATATAAAAAATAAAGCGAATGTGCCTCTATAAACAATAATCAGAAACCACAAGATTAAATTCCCATGAAGTTTTAATAGTCTCGATGACGTGACTTCACAAAAATCCTCGCCATATAGTGTAGATTTCGAATACTTCCTTGCGGAGAACCAAAACTCGTCACCATGTTGCTTTTAGTTTATGCTGGTTCATATGATGACTAGTACAGGTGAAGATAGATTCGCGGGTATTTTGGGTGATGACTACAAGTTGCTTAGATACGCGTATCCACATCATGATCTTTTTCAAGAAACAGTCGCTGATCAAATAAGTCAGTATCTTGCTTTGAAAAATGTTGCATCACCTCTTCTTCTTGAGGGAGGGTGTGGTTCCGGTGTAACTTCATTGCCGGTTTTGAAAAAGTTGCCGAAGAACGCAAGATTGATTGGCGTTGATGTTGAACAAAAGATGCTTGATCAAGCGAAAGAGGCGTTGCAGGACTATCTTGGACAAGTTGAGCTTGTAAAAAATGATATTTTGGCAGACGTGCAGAGTCGGGCATCAGAGAGTATTGATGTTTTTTTAGTTGTCTGGACACTGCATAACCTGCATCCAGATTATCGCAAGCGTGTTTTCGTTGAGGTTGGTAGAGTCTTGAAACAGGGAGGATTATTTATTTCGGGTGATAAATATGCGGTCGAAGATCAGGGTGAGCACGAGAGGCAGCTTGAAATGCAGCTGAATCGTTTCAGATCATTTGCAGATATTGGAAATCCACAACTGGCTGAGGAGTGGGTTAAGCACAATCTTGAGGATGATAAAATAAAAATGAAAGAGTCTGAACAGCGTGCGCTCTTGCAGTTAGGTGGATTTATCGAGGTAAAAACAGTTTATCGGCAAGACATGGAGGCTATTATAGTCGCTATCAAGGCATAAAATTATGAATGTTGGCATTTTCCTTACTTCCGCGATGGAAATCGATCAAAGTTATATTCATCAAACGGCTACGCTCGCTGAAAGATTGGCAAAAAAAGGACATGGCGTTGTATTTGGTGGTACCGCCTACGGCCTTATGAAGGTATTAGCAGATTCCTACAAGGAACATAATGGAAAGATGCTGATTGGTGTCTTTGCAAAAGATTTAATGTCCGTGACAAAGAATTATCTCAAGTCAGATAAGCTTGATGTGGAATACACTGAAGAGACTGTGTCTGCACGCAAACAGCGGATGATGGATTTGAGTGACGCGTATGTCGTTTTTCCGGGTGGATATGGAACCATGGAGGAAATCACAGCTATCGTTGGAGGTAAGGTCAACAAGCTCTATGATAAACCGATTGCGGCATATAATATCAATCATTTTTATGCGCATCTTGAAGAACAGATGCGGCATGCCTATAGAGAAAAGTTTAGTAAAATTTCCCCCGACGAGATTTTGATATTTTCTGATGACCTGAATCAAATCTTTTCCTACATTGAGCAATACCAGAAGAAGGAATTGAGAGATAAGTTTGTTTGATAAAGGTGACTTGCGTAAGTTGATCTAGTTTCTGTAGAGACGTATCCCACATACTGCGTGAAACTTGATAAAAAAACAGGGCTCGTTTAAGCTGTTGTTTTATATTATGCAAGATAATCTTAAAAGCCGTCTTGTAGAGATCGCGCACCAAAAACAAACGACAACTGATCCCTCGCATGACGTGCATCATGTGATGCGTGTCATGAATCTTGCAGAAAAAATCGCTGTGAGCGTGAATGCTGATTTGGATATTGTGTTGGCGGCTGCTTGTTTTCATGACGTGATCGTTTATCCAAAAAATAGCCCCCAAAGTAAAACCGAAACAGATGAAAGCGCGGAACTGGCTGGTGCTCTCCTAAGGGAGATTGATGGGTATCCCATTGAAAAAATTGAGAAAGTTCAGTTGGCTATTCGTCAGTGTTCGTACTCCAAGGGCATTGTTCCCGATCTTCTGGAGGCCAAGGTCTTGCAAGACGCTGATCGTCTAGAGGCGACCGGAGCCGTGTCTATTATGCGAACGTTTTCTTCTGGGGGCCAAATGAACAGACCGTTTTATAGACCGGAGGATCCATTTTGTGAAAAAGGAGACCCTGTTCCACATGGAAGCGGTTTAGATTTATTCTATCGACGTCTCCTACTGGTTGAAAAAGGAATGCACACGGATCTTGCACGAAAAATAGCGAGACGCCGAACGGAGTTTTTGCATGCTTTTTTACAAGAATTTAAAATAGAACTCGAAGAATCCGGTATCGTGAATTGATGTGTTGATTTATTGCGCCACTAACCAAAGCACCACGGTACCAATAGCCGGTAAAAAACCAGTAAGGAGCCATAGGCGTGCGTTCGCGTGCGATGGCTGTTGTTGCTTTGTGAACGCGTGCAGAATAAGACAGCCCACAAATCCACTCAGCATCCAGCCTAAAAAATTTGTATACGGTACACCACCCCACAATCCAGGATGGGCGTATTTCCAAAAGCCAAGTGAAACGGCTGCCGGGTCTAAGATGAGATCAATGGTAACCAGCGTCCCAATGGTCAGGATGAAGCGATGTGTGATGGATGATGTATAGCGCCAAGCGAGCGTCCAACTGGCGATGATGAGTGGTACCCAGCCGAATGGTACGGTCCAGGGTGTCGTCCCAAAGAGTTTATAACCAAGATGCTCGGTGTAGGTGAATGTTCCATAGGGGAAGCCCGTGCGCAGAGCGATGGTTTCGATGATATAAGCAAAAGCGGAAAGTGCTATGAGGAGGCGTATAGCACGCGGAGCGCCTAGCCACTTGATACAGCCGATCGTGACAGGAATGGCGGATAGGGCCATGAATAATGGTGCAAACATGGGGACAAAGAAAAACCAGGCTGGCATAGGTTGGCATTGTACAGCCTTACGGAGCGGTTTACACTGCGTGCATGTCTATCTCGGTTCGGCGTTTATTGAAAATTAGTCGGCCGCGTTTTTGGTTGTATGTATTTGGGCCATATGTGTTGGGTTGCGCGGCGGTTATCGGAACACACATTGATCGTATAGATTGGATGACGGTTGTCTACGCGGTCTTTTTTACCTTTCCCGCCAATCTCTTGATTTATGGCGTGAATGATATTTTTGATTACGAAACGGATAAGGACAATCCAAAAAAACAGGGGTATGAAGCGCTCGTTATGCCCGCAGAGCACATACCGCTCCGCAATGCGATCATGGTGGTTACGATTCCTTTTCTCTGTTTGATGCTTCAAGTGCCGCTATCTGCATGGGTAGCTATGATGGGCTTCGTCGGTTTTTCTATTTTCTATTCTGCCGAGCCTATTCGAGCTAAGGCGAGGCCGTTTATAGATTCCATCTTTAATATCTTGTATGTCTTTCCTGCGCTGTTTGGATTTTTCTTAATGGGCGGTACCCACGTTTCGTGGATGTATGTCTTAGCGGGATGCTTATGGTGCATGGCGATGCATGCCTATTCCGCCGTGCCGGATATCGTGGTTGATCGCGCTCAAGGCATCGCGACCATCGCAACGCGCTTGGGGGCGTCGCGAACCCTCATGCTCTGTGGGGCGCTCTATGCGTTCGCTGGCATTCTGGCCTCGGTCGCAGGTCTCGGCGTGATCGCCTCCGTACTGGGGATGGTGTACGTGATATTAATAGGTATTTCTCTACGAACATCTCCACATGCGCTGCATGCGGTCTATCGATATTTTCCTTTTATCAATGCTGTAGCCGGATTTACGTTGTTTGTCGCAATTCTTGGATAGGGCCAGACGTCGTATCGTTCATGAGGCGCTTCCAGACGAGCTCGGCGCTGATTAAGCAGACGGGCATACCGATGCCAGGATTCGTGTTGGCGCCAACGTAATATAAGTTATCAACCTTGGTACTGATATTGTTGGGTCGAAAGAGGGCGGTCTGTCTCAAGGTATGCGCTAGGCCGAGAGCAGTTCCTTGGTAGCTGTTGTAGCGCGACACAAAATCTTTCGCGCAAAAAAACTGTTTGAATTCGACGCGTTCGCGGAGGCGGGGGATCTTCATTTCTTGTTCGAGCGTTGCGAGTACACGGTCGCCGTAGGTTTCGAGGTCGGCATCGGTGTAGGTGAGGCCAGGAGCGATCGGCACGAGGACAAACAGGTTCTCTTTGTTAGGTGGGGCGACGGATGGGTCGGTGACACTGGGGGCGCAGACATACATGGACGGATCCGTGGGCCACGTTGGTGTATCAAATATTTCTCCAAAATTCTTTTTCCAGTCTTTAGAAAAGAGGAGATTATGATGGGTGAGCTCGGGGATGCGACCATCGATGCCGAGATACATGATAAATGCGGATGGGGCCATCACGCGTTTATCCCAGTACGCCTCCGTATGTTCACGTGCGGACGGTGGCAGGAGTTGTGTTTCTGTATGATGAATGTCGGCGTTTGAAATGACGATATCCGCTAGAATGCGTTCGCCGTTTTCAAGTTCTACGCCGATAGCGTGGTTGTTTTCGATAAGTATCTTGTTGACGGAAGCATTCGTACGAAAGGTGACACCGTGTTTTTTCGCCATCGTGACGAGGGCTTCAATGATTTTGTAGATCCCTCCCATGGGATAGAACACACCCATGTTGAAATCAATATGACTCATGATGTTATAGAGCGCCGGCGTATTGAAGGGGGAGCTTCCCAGAAAGACCAGTGTGTATTGCATGATCTTTTGAATTTCATCGGAATGAAAAAACCGTCGAACGTAGC
>CAYWEE010000039.1:0-6349 GCA_964457295.1 uncultured Gammaproteobacteria bacterium | reverse complement strand
CGCTACAATACCTGCAAACATGCCTGGTGCTTGCACCAAGAGCTTTCTAAGAGCCGGGTGGCCTGCGCTTGACAGGGTGGCAGAAGTATGGATAAATGTATGCACCGCTCGCTGCTCGCGATGTTGTCGTTTCGCACCCAGTGCTAGACTTCGCATCGTGCCCAGCGAGCGGCCCTGTCCGCAACCCTCCTTAAAAGAACCTGAGGAGTCGGGCACGTTAGAGTTCGTTTTCCCGCGCGTCCGGGTTTTGCGACCTGGCCGCTGGAAGGTTCACGAACAGGCTCGGAGCTCTTTGGCGAAACGTCCCACGCTACGGCGTGCATACGGGTCGCTGTCTTCTAGCTCTGAGTCACTCGAGGCGTTCGAACACGGCTGGCCTTGCTTGCTTGGCTGGCAATTCTTCGCCTCCTCGGCACCTTCGTTTAAGCGGCGTGCTTCGGCGCGATGCTTATAGGCTCAGCCCTAGCTGAATTGAGACGCAAGTCTCAAACGGAGCCGCCGACCTCTCCTCGCGCCCCGTTCACGAACCTCTTCGTGACGGGGCGCGTCTTTTTTATATTCGTGTGAACGCCCGATCAAACTCCCGGAATCGGAAACCGTGCGCAGAGATCAGAAACTTCTTGTTGGATTTGGGTAAAGGCTGGGTTCGTCTGTAAACGTTCGCGTAATTCTTGCATCACGACTTCTCTTTTTTCTTTTTCTGTTGGTAGCTGGATATCTGCGATCAAATCTGCGACGCGTTTCATCCAATCGGCGATTTTTTCCATTTCTGGGGCGCCCATGCCGCGGGTCGTGGCCGCAGGCGTGCCAAGACGTAGGCCGCTGGGTAAAAGAGGGGAGCTTTGATCGCCGGGCACGGCGTTCATGTTAGTGTACAGGTTGCAGGCTTCGAGAGCCGTGGCCAGATATTTTCCGCGTCCGATTCCCGTTGAAGTGAGATCAACGAGGATAAGGTGATTATCCGTTCCGCCGCTGACGAGCGTAAATCCGCGCTGTAAAAGCGCTTGGCTTAATGTCTGCGCGTTTTCGACGATGCGGTGGGCGTAGGTTTGAAAGGCGGGGAGTGTAGCTTCTTGCAGTGCGACGCCGATGCCGGCGATGGTATTCATGTGTGGACCGCCTTGGAGTCCGGGGATAATGGCTTTATCAACCTTGGTTGCCAAATCTGGATCTTTTTGCAGCCCTTTGGCGGTTACCATAATCATGGCGCCGCGTGGTCCGCGTAGGGTTTTATGCGTTGTGGTCGTTATCAGATGCGCGTGTTCAGCCGGGCTTTCGTGAGCGCCGCCAACCACGAGCCCCGCAATATGCGAGATGTCGGCGACAAGAAAAGCTCCGACCTCGTCGGCGATGCGGGCGAATTCGGCAAACGGAATGCGCCGCGGCATGGCGGTTGCTCCGCACCAGATGAGCTTTGGTTTATGAGCTTGGGCTAGGCTGCGGATTTCATCAAAATCAAATGTTCCATCGGGTCGGAGATGGTAGGGGACGCTGTTCCAGAACTTAGCCGTGGCACTAAATTTCCAGCCATGTGTTAAGTGCCCACCATCGGGCAAGTGCAGACCCATGATCGTATCTCCCATGTCGCAGGTGGCCAGATAGACCGCTAGATTCGCCGGTGATCCAGAATAGGGTTGCACGTTTACATGAGGGACGTGAAACAAGGCTTTTGCTCGTTCTTGTACAAGCGTTTCTACCTGGTCGACAACGGCGTTGCCGGAATAATAGCGCTTTCCGGGGTATCCTTCGGCATACTTATCGCTCAAGGTTGTGGCGAGGGCCTCGAGGACAGCGGGGGAAGTGTGGTTCTCTGAGGGGATTAAGGTAATACCCGCCTGTTGACGCGCAGTTTCGGCCTGCGCCAGACGGTTAATTTCGGGGTCGATGGCAGAAAGATAAGACATGCTCAGATTCTACGCGCTCGCCCGATGGGTGTGAAGGGAGTTGTCCAGAGCGCAAGTTTCACGTACCGTAGGGCATATGAAATCGGTTCATCTTGTCGGTATTGGAGGAATCAATATGTCGGCCGTGGCTAAGTTGTTGCTTGCCGCGGGTGTTCGCGTATCTGGGAGTGATCGCGTGGAAAATGAACAGACACGTCTATTGAAAGATCGAGGGGCGGTTATTTTTATCGGTCATGCCGCCACGAATCTTGCTTCGGATATTGATCTTGTCATCTACACCTCCGCAGTTCCGGCAGATAATTCCGAGCGTGTTGAAGCGCGACGTCGCGGGATACGTGAACTGACAAATTTTGAATTTTTGGGGGAATGGACAAAGGATAAACGAACAATTCTCGTGACGGGCACGCATGGTAAGAGCACGACGACCGCCATGCTGGGATCAATTCTTATGGAGGCCAAACTCAATCCAACGATCCTGGTCGGAAGTGTGGTTCCTGGATTTAGTGATGGAAACATACAATGCGGAAGTTCTGATCTATGGGTCATTGAGGGTGATGAATATGCGCGACACTTCTTGGCCTTTCATCCGTTTGGCGTGATCATAAACAACCTGGAGCTTGATCACACGGATATTTTTTCTTCTCTCGAAGATATGGTCGCGGCGTTTCGTGAATTGCTCGGTCGGGTTCAGGATCATGGTGTGGTTGTGTGGAATGAACGTGATGAGCGTGTCAGGCAATTGATGCATGAAGAAAGTGAACGTCTTGAGGCGCGCGGGATTCAGCTGGTGAGTTTTGATACAACGACGTCTATCCCGTCCCTCCATGTTCCTGGTGAGATGAATGCCATGAATGCTCGTGCGGCTGTCTCCACTGCTCGCGTTCTTGGGGTGTCGGAAGATTCTATCGCCATCGCTCTTTCGTCGTTTCGGGGTATTTGGCGACGTTTTGAATTACTGTCTGACTCTGATGATGTTCTTGTTTATAGTGACTATGGTCATCATCCCACGGCGGTGGCAGCTACGCTTCGAGCGGCGCATGAACGGTATCCCGAACGGCGCATCGTGTTGTGTTTTCAGCCCCACCAACATAATCGCACGCGACATTTGTTTTTAGACTTCGTGATGTCGTTTGATGAAGCGGATGAGCTCGTCGTATGTGAAATTTATGATGTCGCCGGTCGCGAAGAGGCGGAGGATCAAAAAATTTCTTCTCGCGACTTGGTTGACGCCATCATTCGTCACGATGCGGATCGGGGAGTGGCGCGTCGCGTTGAGTATGCAGAGAATCCTGAAATCGCTGTCCGGCGGATAAAGGAGCTGGCGAAGCCTGGAGATTGTGTCATTGTTATGGGTGCGGGAGACATTGATGCGGCGGCGCGGAGTGGTTATGTTCTAGGTCCCCCTCCTTACGAAGGAGGGGCTAGGGGAGGTTCCGCATCCGGCAGAACCCCCTCCATCTCCCCCTTCGTAAGGGGGAGAGCATGACGTGAGTCTAGTTTTTATGGAAAACCCTCCTCTTGATCATATCAAGCAATTTCAAATTGCTTTCCCCGACGCGCTCGAGAATGAGCCGCTGTCTCGTCATACGTATTTAAAAATTGGTGGCCCGGCGCGGTTATACCTTGTCGCTTCGACGGTAGAGATGGTTGTAGAGGCTATGACCAAGGCTCGCGAACTAGGCATTGCCTCGTATGTTCTTGGCGGCGGATCGAATGTGCTGGTGTCCGATGAGGGGTTTGCTGGTCTGGTGATTCAGTGCGCGGATCGTCGCACAACAATAGAGGGTGATCGGGTTATAGCGGCGACAGGGGCGTTCTCGGGATTGGTTGCTAAGCTTGCGGCCGATGCTTCGCTGGCTGGATTTGAATGGGGGATTGGTGTGCCGGGAACGATTGGTGGCGCGATCTACGGCAATGCCGGTTGCTTTGGTGGCGACATGAAGGATGTTGTATTTACGGTTGAGGCATATCAGATCGCCGAACAAAAAATGGTGACGTACACGAATGCAGAATGTGACTTTCAGTATCGCGACAGTCGTTTTAAGCACGAGCCGCATATTATTTTGCGCACGACGCTGCAATTGCATCCGGGAGATCAGGCAGAAATTCGTGCGCGCATGGAAGCGATTATGCAGGGGCGAAAAACCACGCAACCTCAAGGTGCGTTTACCGCCGGATGTTTGTTTAAGAATTTTGAATATACAGACGAAGCGGTGCTAGAGAAGCTGGCCGCGCAGTACGAAATTCCTGCAGCCATGCGCGAAGCCAAACGCATTCCTGCCGGTTGGTTGGTTGATCAACTTGGGCTCAAGGGTTTTACGATCGGCAAGGCCCAGGTCAGCCCGGTTCATGGAAATTTTTTGGTCAATTTAGGTGGAGCGCGGGCCGAAGATGTGATTGCCCTGGAAAGTTACGTAAAGATGAAAGTTCGTGATGAGCTTGGGATTTTGCTCGAAGATGAGGTTCAATTGTTAGGTTTTTAACGGTGAGCTATCCTGTAAGAGAAGAATCATTAACCCTACCCTCTATGACGATTCAGATTCGTGCCCTTCAGATGGATATGATGCCAGCGATTCAGGCCTACGTGGAAGAAAAATTCCAGATGCTCGAAAAGTATCAGGCCGATATCTTGTCTATTGATGTTGAACTCTCGCGAGAAAGCCATCAACATAAGGGAGATGTATTTTGCTGTTCGGCAAACGTGCAGATTCCGGGAGATGTGTTGCACGTTGAAAAAAGCGAAGAAGACCTATACAAGGCTATTGATAAAGTAAAAGATCATTTGCAAGAAGTCTTGGTTGAGGCCAAAGAGCGACAGCGTGCGTTAGAGCGCAAGGCGGCAGAAGAGGAGTAGGCGAATTATAAGGGAATGTTGATATAGTAGACGCTTCCGTCTTCGAGGCGAATGTCTATGAGGATTGTATTGTTATCTGATGAGATGCTTATGTCTTTTGGCGTTGGTGGTGTAATGATTGGGGCTTGTTCTATTAGTATTCGGTAAAGGCTTGTCTGTAGATCGGTTTTTGTTTGTTTGACCTCAGTTTCTTTCTGGCCGAGCGCTTTCCATATTTTTGCGCGTTTTTTTTGAGTATATTCGTTTTGAAGACGATCAATAACATTGCTACCCATGTTTCTTACTTCTTCGACAGAATAATTTGTTAGGCGGGTTTTTTTACGTTCCGCTTCGGGAAAAAACGCGTAGATAGGGGCGATTGCGCCTTGAGATAGAGGCGGCGCATTGGTTTGATTTCGTTCGAATTGAGCCTGAAGATCCTCGAGGGAGGCGCTTGCTTCATGGTCGGGTGCGTATCCAAGAGTATGAGCAAAGATGCGATGTTGTAGATCTACCATCTTGCCTTCATGCGTGTGCAGCCGCTGTTGTACCTGTGGTGAAAATTCGCTGGCTAAAGAGATAATTCCGGGGGCTGGATCAACGCAAGGGGCATACGCACGGATATTTTGCGGAATGTGTCGATAGAGGTTGCGGTAAAACGCATCAAGGTGGGGCAGCCAGGCGTGCCAGCGGAGCAATGGGATGTCTAATAGATGATTAATCAGAAGCGCTTGTGCTCGCCGGTTCGACATATTCCAGAGAAGTGTAGTTTCAATTTGTTCTATCAGTTTCTTGACGATGTAGAGTATCTTTTTCTTTTTAGAACCCTTCATGCCCTCAAAGAGATTGTCGTATAAGGGGCCATTTAGTATATCAGTGATCAATCCGGGTTCAACACCTTGTTTCAGATAAGCTAAGACTTCATCTTTTATCTGTTGTGATTCTGGATTTGTTGGTCCTTGTTCAATGTTTGAAAAGACATTAAGGGCTACGTGATGAAAAAAATGCTGTCGTTCATGTTCGAGCGCGCCTTTCCAACGATAGGCGTGTGAGGGTTCTTCGGGGATAAGAATGACGGGAATCCGTTCCGTTGTTCTGTTCATTGTCAATGTAAAGAACGTAAATACTCCGCCACTTTCTTTGACGATCGTTGCGTCTGTATCTTTTTTGAGTAGTTCCCCATAATCTTCTCGACGGGGACATCCAATTACAATGTAGCCAGGGCGTTTTTGATAGTAAATTTGTCCAGATCGATCGCCTCGCTTGCCAGTATATCTTTCAAGAAGAATTTTACCATATTGCTGGGGAGTGGGATCTTCTGTGCGGAAACGTTTTTTTGTTTCTTCTGCAATGAGGCTATGCATGCGTTCGACCGATCGAATGGACTCACTATAGGCCAAAATAGCCTCACCATAGATTTTTTGCATGTATGCAGCCTGTTCGGGATGGTGGTGTGCGGTGAGTTTTGTTTTTGCCATTTCTGCAAGATCAATAAGCCTCACAGCATCTATATCTTCCGGGAGCGTCTGCAGAGTGTCCTCGAGTTCTAATGCGACTCGCGCTGTTTCATGACGCCGTTCAATAACAGCCTCCATGCGTTTTTCTAAACGTT
>CAYWEE010000038.1:0-8028 GCA_964457295.1 uncultured Gammaproteobacteria bacterium | reverse complement strand
TCGATCATGACATGATCGATATCCTGCTGACGCTTAGCGTCAATGCGCCGCAGAAGTGGGGCGATCTGGTCATTCACATTCCCAACAGCCGTCAAAACTCCTTTTCCTCCGAACCTCTTCCCACCATCCCGCAACTCCATCGCCTCATGCGATCCTGTCGAGGCTCCAGACGGAACCCTGGCCTCAGCTGAGGCGCCAGAAGACAGCGTCACACGACAGGCCACGGTGGGATTGCCGCGTGAATCGAGAATCTCACGAGCATGAACGGAAGTGATGCGGGATGATGAGAACATAAAATAATGCGAGTATTATTGCTCACCGTCGTCCCGACCGGAGTTCGACGGAGCGGAGGGACCCCTTCGAAGGGATTCCTCCGCTCCTCGCGGACTCGTCGGTCGGAATGACAATGAATACACGTTACCGAATCTCAAAGGTGACGGAGACGTTCGAGGTAATATCCAACGAACCGGTTTGAACGTCAGGCGTTGGTGCGGATACGGCGTTCTGCGCCATCATGTCATAGGCTTTGGCAGCGTATGGCATCGGCACGCCCCCTCGTCCAGCTTCACTGAACGTCACAACTTTAACGACCGTAAGTCCGAGATCTCGAGCCAGAGCCTGCGCTTTTGTTCGCGCATCTTCAATCGCCTTCGCACGCGCCTCCGCTTCTAACGCCTTCGGATCATCAATCGTAAATTGAACCCCACCAACCGTATTC
Source organism: uncultured Gammaproteobacteria bacterium (assembly GCA_964457295.1). Taxonomy (GTDB): domain Bacteria; phylum Patescibacteriota; class Patescibacteriia; order 2-12-FULL-60-25; family 2-12-FULL-60-25; genus CAYWEE01. The sequence continues at coordinate 7,310 of CAYWEE010000038.1, read as the reverse complement.
GCCCCCAACTCCCCCGCTTTTCCAAGGACCGTTCCCACACTATCCGTATCCCGGACCTTCACCGTTACGTTTTGCGAAACGATATATCCCGCAATACGTTGCTGATTCAAGCTGTAATCATACTTCGGTGAAATAGTGTACTGGGACGTTTGAATATCCTTCTCATCAATTTTTAGGTCTTTTAACGCAGCTACAATCGCGTTCATCTTCTTCGTGTTCTGCTCTTGCGTCGCCTTCACTGTCGTACCTTCGGAGTAGACTCCCAAATCCACGCGCGCGATATCCGGCGTGGCCGTGACCTTACCTTCACCGTCTACCGTAATCGTATCGCGTACATTGCGACCGATATATTTTCCTTGAACGTATTCGTTCCAAGATTTAACCCCAACGAACAAAATTAAAATGACAGCTAAGACGGTCAAAGTTTTTTGTAAAAGTGTGTTCATAGTCATAGTAAGTTATATCTCAAGAAATGATTGACGTACCGAGACAGCGTCTCTGGACGGGATAGGACGCTGACCATCCACCTAAAGGGAATCCGCAGACCGGGAAGAGATGCTGTCTTGGTACGTCAATCCACCATAATTAAATGCTCTGCATCGTTATTTCTTCGACTTCCCCAAAAGAGCCATCATCCCCGGCAACCTACCCTTTAGCACAATCGCCTCCAACATCGCTCCCCCGCCCATCGAAATATGATCAAGCCATTCCGACATACCCGAGGCGAAAGCGATGGGCACGGTATCTCCTCCACCCACCACGCCATACGTCTTGCCGCGACTCTGCGAAGCAATGAGACGCGCAATCATCAAAGAACCGTGAGAAAAGGCAGGGATCTCGGCCACACCTAGCGGTCCATTCCACAAAATGGTTTTTGCCGTCTGCATGGCTTTGGCCCAAGCACGCACCGTTGCCGGACCAATATCACCGATCTTTTCTTTTGCCCCAACGCGATCAACCGTGACAACGTGGGGATGAATGCGAGGCTCGATTTTTGTGGCAACTACGGCATCAAGCGGCAAAAAAACATTTTTGTGCTTGATGATAGCCTTGGCCGCCCGCAAATCATTCGGCGCAACGCGAGTCGCCCCTACACGATATCCCTTGGCCGCCAAACACGGAATAGCCATAGCGCCACCAAGATAAACGGCGGTAGCCTGTTTTACCAACGTCTGGATGAGGGGAAGTTTTGTTTCAAGCTTTGCTCCACCCAACACCACCACAAACGGACGCTTGGGAACGAGTAGCTTTTCCATTGCCTCCATTTCGGCGATGAGATTCGGCCCTGCTGTATGAGGCAATAACTTGGGAACGCCAACGATGGAAGCATGCGGGCGATGACTCGCCGCAAAGGCGTCATTCACATACATGTCCGCCAAAGAAGCCAGCGTCTTGGCTAACGTCACGTTGTTTTTTTCTTCGCCTGGATAAAATCGGATATTTTCTAGCAGAAAGATACTCCCCGCGGAGGACGCCTCAATATCTTTTTGGAGTTTGGCTCGCTCCCCCGCGTTCGTCAGCGACTCTTTGCGCCATTCGATCTTAAGAGGAGACAGATGTCGCACCATCTTCCAAAGTTCTCGTGTGCTATAGCGACGGTCCACCCCCTTAGGGCGACCAAGGTGCGTCACTAAAATGACTCGTGCACCGCGCGAAGCATAATCATGAATCACCCGTAAACTTTGTTCAATTTTTTGCAGATGCTCACCAGACAACGAAAAACCAAGCGGCACATTCCAATCAACGCGCATCAAGATGCGCTTGCCCTGCAATGATTGCTTTGCAGATATCACGGGCAACTTCATGCCCATATGATAGCACAAGTACTACTTCTTTTTGCGAATGTTCTTTCCCACCACGAGCGCCATCTCGGCCAAGCGATGCGAGTAGCCCCACTCATTGTCGTACCAGGCCAAAACTTTCACCATGTCGCCATCTACGACTTGGGTAGAAGGCAGATCAACAATGGCTGAAGCCGGATTACCAATAAAGTCGCTTGAGACCAGCTCTTCGTTCGTCACCGTCAATATCCCTTTATATGGAGCTCGCTTAGAAGCAGCGACCAAGGCCGCGTTCACCTCTTCGACCGTGGTTTTCTTTTTTAGGAGAAACGTAAAATCAGATAAAGACACGCACGGCGTCGGGACACGAATAGAGATGCCATCAAACAATCCCTTGAGCTCCGGGATAACCTCCGTGGTCGCAATAGCAGCCCCCGTGGTCGTTGGGACCATGTTTTGTGCGGCCGCCCGAGCGCGACGCAAATCCTTATGCGGACCATCCTGTAAAACCTGATCGGCCGTATAGGAATGGATCGTCGTCATCATGGCTTTTTTAACACCAAAGACGCTGTGCATGATGGCCGCGACTGGTGAGATACAGTTCGTGGTACAGCTGGCGTTATTAATGACATTGGAATCTTTTCCAGCACCAGCTTCATTAACGCCAATGACATGCGTCGGCACATTCCCCCCTTTGGCCGGGGCGGAAATAATCACACGCTTGGCCCCAGCTGTGAGATGCTGACCTGCGCCCTCTTCATCCGTAAAGCGACCCGTACACTCGAGGACGACGTCAACATTTAACTTTCCCCAAGGCAGGGCTTTTGGATCCTTCTCGGCAAATACCGGAATCTTTTGACCATCAACGATCAGGTGCTTAGCATCATATGAAACTGACCGATCGTAGGCGTGATACGTCGAGTCATGCTTTAGCAAATGGGCCAGCGTCTTGGTATCCGTCAGGTCATTGATCCCGACCACCGTAAACCCCGGTTTCCCAAATCCAGCTTTAAACACATTCCGACCAATCCGACCAAATCCATTAATAGCAATAGAAGGCATAGGCAAAAAGTATACTCTATACGCTTTTTCGTTGCGAATTGACGAAATGTCCTATTGCGACTAGCGTAAAGATATCACTGTATATATGGAACTCTTGATAACACTCGCCATCACCATCTTCATCACGACCATTGCATTGCTGGTTGTGTTCAATTTAGGTACCCGCGCTAGCATCGAGCGTTACGCGCTTCAACCAACCTACACCATTCATGATCCGCTCTTTTTTCGATCTATCGCGGGAATTTTGGCGGCGGATTTTGTCGACGGCAACAAGATCCAAACGCTCGTTGACGGTGAAGAGATCTTTCAAGCCATGCTCGATGACATCAAACAAGCCCGTGTCAGTATTAATATGGAAAGTTTTGTTTGCTCATCAGGTATCGTATGCCAACGACTGATCGACGCCCTCAGCGAACGATCGGCCGCCGGCGTTCAAGTACACGTTCTGCTGGATTGGATGGGGAGCAACGAATTGGAGGATCGACACTACAGAATGATGGAACAGGCAGGAATTAAGATCGTCAAATACCGCAAACCACATTGGTACACGCTACCACGGTTAAACAATCGCTCGCATCGTAAAATTCTCGTTATCGATGGACGCGTTGGGTTCACCGGTGGTGCCGGCATTGCAGATGAATGGCTCATTGGGCGCAACGGCCTACCACCCTGGAAAGACACACACTATCGCATCGAGGGACCGATCGTCGCACGCATGCAGGCGGCGTTTTTAGAAAACTGGCTCAAGAGCCATGCCTCTGTTTTAGAAGGTGAATCGTATTTTCCGGTCCTCGCACCCACCGGCGATCTTCGTGCCCAACTCTTTACCAGTTCCGGCGATGGTATCGAGGCCGTACGCCTCATGTACCTGTTCTCTATCGCCTGTGCACGCACATCCATTCGCATCATCAACGCCTACTTTGTTCCCGACCTATCTATTCGCCAAGCCCTCATCCGCGCCCGTAAACGCGGCGTGACCGTAGAAATTATCGTTCCCGGTGAGAACACTGACCATCGGTTTTTACGCGACGTTTCCCGCGCCTCATGGAAAAACCTCCTCCGCAGAGGGGTACACATCTACGAATTCCAACCCACCATGCATCATGGCAAGATGTTTATCGTAGATGATGCCTGGGTCAGTATCGGCTCAGCCAATTGCGATGCTCGATCGTTTGCCATCAATGACGAGATGAACATCAACACGCTGGACGAACGCTTTGCTCAAGAGCAAATTCGTATTTTTGAAAACGATAAACAACAATCAAAACTCGTCACCTACGACGAATGGAAACAACGACCCGCCTGGGGAAAATTTGTCGGATACTGCGGGAGAATTCTAAAGGGGCAACTCTAAAAATAAATCTGCACCGTTTGCGTCTCCTTGACCCACGTTCCACCTTTTTTCACGAGAACGTCGTATTCGATTGTGCTGCTGTCCTTCCAACGAACGGACATACCTGACTCTTGAGGCGATCCCTTACCCGTTGATTCGCTAAAGGCGTTAAAAATGACAATATGTTTAACCTGTTTGGTGGCAGGAATCTCAACACCAATGCCGATTTTTCCCTTCGTCGTCTCATCATATCCGGCATAGCGTGTTGCGTCTGAATTCCATGAGCCACGGTGCAATAAACCACCTGGGCTCACTACACCATCCGTAGATGAGGCCGTGGCCGTCGTCGTGGATGCTGATGCAACCGCATCTACCACAGCGGTCACAACATCATTCGTGGTGGGTAGCGGCATACGTACCAAGCGATCCTGTTCTAATTGAAGTACGAGACGCTGCGTTTGTTGCAAGGCGACCTCTAAGCGCTCAAGACGCACCATGTGAACAAAGAGAACAAGCCACAAGGCGAGGAACATGAAAAACGAAACGATCCAGATCATGGTCACCGTAGGGCGACAGCAGACGGACGCGGATGTCGCGACAGATTTTTTTTCTGCTACTGCAGCAGCGGGAGAGGAGGAGGTGCGACGTGAAGTGCGGGGAGGCATAAAAAAATAAAAAGACGAATATGCATTCAGTATAGCATATCTTTTTTATTCACGTATGAAAAAAATTATTCGCTCGTACGCTTCGCACGCCACTCGGCAATTTTTTTATGATCTCCGCCCAACAAAACAGAGGGAACATTCCAGGATAAAAATTCTTCGGGGCGTGTGTACTGCGGATATTCCTTTGTGACGCCATCATGCCAAGATTCCATATCGAGCGACGCAGCTTCTCCGAGCACGCCCGGACGCAAACGAGCGATGGCATCAGACATAACGAGAGCAGGCAACTCCCCGCCCGTGAGAACATAAGAGCCGATCGAAAGCTCTTCGTCAGCCAAATGCTCGGCCACGCGTTCATCGACTCCTTCATATCGTCCGCACAAAAAAATCAGACGATCGTAGCGCGACAAGCGCTGAGCATCAACTTGCGTAAACGTTTTTCCTTTGGCGCTCGTCAAAATCACCCGCGTCTTTTTTGCTGTTGCTGTTTTACCACCTTTGCGATTCCGAACCTTAAGAGAAACGAGGGCTTCATAAAACGGCTCGACCTTCATGACCATCCCCGGTCCCCCACCAAACGGTTTGTCATCAACTTTGTGATGGCGATCCTTGGACCACGTACGCAGATCGTGACAGGTCATCTTGAGCAGCTTGGCCGCTTGCGCGCGTCCCAAAATAGACGCCTCGGTATATGGGCGACAAGCTTCAGGAAAAATAGTCAGAATATCGATCTGTAGAGGCTTCTTGTTCTTGGGCATACTCGAATTGATAGCATACAAAACACCCATCTTCCAAATGCGGAGGATGGGTGTTTTGATTTTCTGTAAAGACTAGATTCCCAAATCAGCAAGATCGCTATCCGTCACAAGACCCGCATCGCCGTGGGTGCGCGGCGCCTCGTTGTAAGAAGAACGCACAGGAGCTCCTTCGCTCGCACGGCGATCCTGGTGTTCGCGACGCTGATCTTCTGGCTCGTAAATCACGAGACTCACGCGGGCGTTATCCTTAGCACCGACGATCTTGAGCAAGATACGCAAGGCGCGGGCGGTTTGACCTTCGCGGCCAATCACATAGCCCATATCTTCTGAATTGACGTACAGGGTAATTTTGACCCCACGATCATCAATTGTCCGTTCGGTCTTCACGTCTTCCGGGTGGTTGACGATCGACTTCACGATATATTCAATAAAGGACTGGTCAGTATGCATCTCTGCCATAGCGGCGATAAACCCCGACACGAAAATCAGGGAAAGTTAAGGGTGAATCGAGCTCACGGCGTCTATTCCGCTTGCTCTACCATTAAAGTAGCACAGAGAAGACTCACGGGCAAGAAAAAACCGCGTTAAGCGGTTTGTTTCTTTGCGAGGCGTTCTTTGTGACGTTTGCTGATTTTGACCTTCAAGCGTTTCTCACCTTCGACAACCTTGCGATCAACCAACAGGTTCCAAACGGTGTCGGATGGCTGAGCGCCCTTTTCGATCCAATACTTCACGCGATCCTCTTTTAAATCAATGGTCGCAGGGGAGGTCAACGGGTTCATGGTTCCCAAATTCTCCAAGAACGTACCCCAAGGATCTTTAGACTTTTCCAAGACAATAAAGCGGTAGACCGGCTGCTTCTTTTTGCCCATGCGGCTGAGACGAATCGTTAACATGTGAGGGAGAAATGGAGGGAATGAATAATAGGGAGATTGACGGAAAGCCTGGAGAGACAGGCTCGAAGAGCATTGGCCAGCATCATACAGAAAAGCCTATTTTACGTCAATATGTCCGGGCTGTATCCTCTCCCCAACATCCCCTATGCCCGGCTCTCTCACGTTTTTTACAGGCCCCATGGCCTGCGGCAAAACCCTAGAATTGGTTCGACACCTCCAAATCCACGCCGAACAGCGTATTCCCACCATTTGCCTCAAACCAGCTATTGATACAAGAGATGCAGACGTCGCCTCTCGATCCGGCTTGCGCTATCGCAGCCTGACCATCGACCAAAACGATACCCAGTCCCTCCGACATGCCATCGAAAATCACGGAGTTATCGGGCTAGATGAAGTACAGTTCTTTACCGCCGACATCGTTCCAATTCTGATCGAAGGGGTCAAAAACGACAAAACCATCCTAGTTTCTGGCCTTGATACAGACTTTCGCGGCGAAATCTTTCCCACCGCCCTCGCCCTTCTCGCCCTCCCCGAAACCAACGTTCAACGCACCCGCGCCGTATGTAGTGTCTGCCTCCAACACAACGCCACTCGCACCCAACGCCTCAAAAACGGCCTCCCCGTCAAGCGAAACGACCCCATTATCACCATTGAACACGCCGGCGAAGCCATCACCTACGAGTCCCGCTGCCTCATGCACCATATCGTTGACGAGAGTTGACGGACGCTAAATATTCGCGTATTCTCGACCTCGCGAACGATGCAATACCAGGTCGTTTACAGTGATCGGGGCCGTGCCCCGCATAAAGCGGCGT
>CAYWEE010000037.1:0-8044 GCA_964457295.1 uncultured Gammaproteobacteria bacterium | reverse complement strand
TAAGTAAACAGGCCATGACAATCAGACTGCTATCGTTAAAATTGATATAGACTAAAACAAAGCCGCCCTTTTGGGCGGCTTTGTTGGTCACAATTGATACCGCACAGACCTCGAACGCTTTGAGGCATACGGGTCTGCCGATACTAAATTGTCATGGCGGAGAGGCAGGGATTCGAACCCTGGGTACCATTGCTGGTACGGCAGATTTCAAGTCTGCTGCTTTAGACCACTCAGCCACCTCTCCAAGGTATTTGACGCCTAAAATGCGTGAAGAGCATAGCGAAAACAGGGCGGGAGGGCAATAGCAGACCTCACAGACAAAATAGGTAGCCCTTCGATTCCGCTTCGCTACACTCAGGGACGAATTTGCTCGACTAAGCTCCGATCGCGATTACAAAGCCATAGATTTTTTGGACTCCGGCGGCTTTTAGCGCCCGAGCAGCTTCATGCATCGTCGAGCCGGTCGTGAACACATCATCCACCAAAACAACCTGGGACGGTATAGAAACCTGAGGAGAAACACAAAAAGCCCCCTCAACGTTCACTCGACGCAGATCGTTATGCCCAAGTGACGCTTGGGTCTCTCCCCGATCTTTGCGTTCCAAAAGAGACGTGACACTCGCCCAAGGGACACAGGTCTCTTGAAAGGTTTTGGCTAACAGAGCTGCCTGATCAAAACCGCGCTCCAATACGCGCGAAGGCGTAGCTGGGACAGGTGCAATCACTAAATGATCCGTCCCCTGCCAGGGCCAGGGTGTTAAACGATCTTTACGCCAAGTTTCGAGATGTTCTGAAAATAAGGGAATAAGGCACGTACCGCCATCATATTTCAAAGCCGTAATCGCGGAGCGTAGTTGTGGTTCGTGGTACAACCCCGTAGCCATGAGAGCATCCAATGGAGTTGTGATCGCGCATTCATGCTCATTATTCAAATCCCCGCATCCGGGACACACCTCGCGGCGAATCAGCTCCACGCGCGAACGACATTCGATGCACCACCACGAAGACAGGCGTTTACATGAAACGCAGTGAGGTGGAAAGATTGCGTCTAAAATAGTGTTGAGAATATACGTAAATATTTCCTGAGCCTGTCGAAGGAATACCAAAAATGTAGCCCTTCGATTCCGCTCCGCTCCACTTAGGGACTATATATATTACAATTTCAAATCCTGGCTCGTGAACGCATCAACCAAATATGAACTATTGGCTTGTTTAACAAACGTGATCGTCAAGCGTTTTCCTGTGGCACTGGCAACGCCTCCCGTGGCAGCCGCATCAATCCGTTCGACCGCATCCACCTCAACCACCACTTGATTCTGTCCCACAGTTCCCTTGATGACCCGCGCTGCCACCGAGCGCGTGGAGATGCCGTAGCGCGTACCGGCCGCAGGATGAGCTTCGCGCATCTTAGCTTGAGCGGCACGCAACGCCTCGCGACCCTTGGCCGTGGCCATCAAAAACGCATCGTCATAGCCTAAAAACCCATCGGTGCTCGCACCCGAACCGATGCGTTCGGCAAACGATCGCGCCTGTTGTTCGAGGGTGAGATTCTGTAATTCGGCAGCGGTTGGAGGCGGTAAAACAGAAGTTCCCGTTGGGCTACCACCGCGTGGTCCTGGGACAACTGGGGTAACACCGGTAGGCAACGCCGGCGGTTGAGCCGCTTTTTGTGCCGCGCGCTCTTTAAAGTACGGAGCTAAAACGAGATATGCACCCAACGCCAACAGCAATAGGGAGATCAAGAGAAGCAAAAACAATTTAGTACGTTTTTCCATAAAGTTTTAAGGGGTAGTTCGAGTAAACGCATTTTCAGGTTTTTCGAGTGAGGCTTGAAACTCCTTGCGCTCGGCTTCGATGCGCAGCAACTGATTCGGATCCGTCGTCACGATCTGATCTTCGGTATACGAGGCCACCACCTGGATCGCCGCGTGTTTTTGACCGGCAAAGAAGATCCCTTCACCTTTCCCCGATTCAAGTAGCAGATATTTCTCTGACTGCGTGAGCAAAAAGACACGAGCGACCAAATCAATCGAAGCTGGCGACTGCTTCAACAAGAGCTGCATGGATGAGTTGGTCACGATCGCCTGTCCGTACGGTGAGGTCAAAAAGTCGTTCACATCCTGCGTGATCGTGGTGATGCCAAGATAGTACTTACGACAACGCTTGACCAAGGCAAAAATAAACTTGGCTGAATCTTCGTGCTGCATGAGCCACCAGGCTTCGTCGATCACCAGGACGCGCTTTTTACGCTCAGAACGAACCACGTTCCAAATGTAGTTGATGATGGTGTAGATCGCCATCGGTCGCAGTTCGTCTTCAAGATCGCGGACAGAAAAAACCACGAGCTGATTATTCATGCGCACCGTCGTCGGAGAGTTGAGAAGTCCGGCAAACGTACCTTCGGTGTACTTCTTGAGACGCAACACCAAATCCCCCGTTCCTTCCATACCTTCCAAAATATCCTGAAAATCTTGCATGATCGGCGGCTCAACCCCCTCTAAATTCACCCCGGGAACAATATCTTTTTTGGCGTAGGTTTCGAGGAGCGCCCGATCCAGCATCGAGTCTTCGGCCACCGTCAACTTCCCAAGCATCAACTTTAACAATCCTTTTACCGTAATAACCGCGCTCCGAATCACGTCCTCAACAGATGTCGACTCCCCTGTCGGGCGAGGCAAATCAAACGGATTAATCTTGGCCTGCGACGACAGCGACACATTCACATACGTTCCACCCACCGCATCCGACAGATGCTTGTATTCCATTTCTGGATCAATCACGATCACATCGGTGCCAAGCATCATGGCGCGCAGGATTTCGAGTTTAACGGCGTAGGATTTTCCGGCACCAGAGGTCGCAAAGATGACCGCATTTGCATTCGGGAGAGAGAAGCGATCAAAAATAATCAGCGAGTTGTTGTGACGGTTCACGCCGTAGAGAATACCGTTATCGGATGTCAGCTCGGCAGAGGTAAACGGAAACGATGACGCCAGCGGCGACGTGCTCATGTTAAACGTGATCATGAGCTCGTCATTGCCGACTGGCAACGTCGAATTAAAGCCTTGTTCAGATTGAAAATACGCACGCTTGGTATAGATCAACATCGATCCAAACGTAGACTCTACCGTGTTGGTTAAGCGGTCGAGCTCCTCGACAGACTTGGAGTAGAACGTGCAATAAAAGGCGAATTGAAAAAAGTGCTCGATACCCTGCGTCAGATCATCGCGCAGCTGTTCGATATCACGCAAAGCGGTTTCTGAAATCGGATCACGGGGCTTGCCCGCTTCGGAATCGGTCGTGATCTGCGATTCCAAAATACCCACTTTCTTTTTGAGCTGCTTTAAGATGACATCTGCCTTGATGGGATAAAAGAACATCGCCACGTCCATTTGAGCATTCAAGTTGATGATCGGCGAAGCCCAGCCCACCGTTACGTAACGTGGATATGTAATGATGAACAGCGTACGCACCCACACGTCACCCAGACGCACCGCATTCGGCTCAATCTTCATGGCGCTAGGGGCGATCAAGTCGCGAATGCTGGCAACGCCTTTACGATAGATGCGTTCTTCCTCAAGAACGGTGCGCTCTTCGGCCTGCTTACGCTGTTGTTCTTCTTTGCTAGAACCACTTTCTAAATGAACACCTCCCGCGGTAATCGAGGGGCCCAATGTATTCGGATCGCGTGTTTGAAATGCCATAGATTATCCTTCAAGTTGTAACTTTCCGGTTGCGACCATGCGCTGATTCTCAAAAAGCTCAGGATTATAGACCGTGTAGAACAGCTCAATGAGTCCCTGCGTATCAAGCATTACGGCGTTTAACGACATCGATTGTAAACCGCCCATGATGCTATTCACCCGCAACATCAATGATTGTTTATTTTTTTGAAACCGCTCATCGGATAACCGAATAGCCACGGACGGCGTCAGGATTTCTGATAACCGAGCAAAAAACCCCTTCTGCTTATCAGTCGCCGGATCTAACGGAACGGTGACAAAAAACTTCTTTTGCATGATCTCGCCCAAATCTACGAGCTGTTTAACGTACTCACGATAGTCACCGATCTGACGACGCAACAAATCATTAGCCTGTGTGCGTTCAGCCTCCACCAGCTTGCGCAGATATTCATCAATGTTCATGCGGCGCGATTGAATGACGATCTGAATGGGAAAATCGAGCGAGTTCAAAAACTGCATGTAGGCCTGCACAATGGCGTTTTGCTCATCAACCGACTTCAAAGCAAAATTGATACTCGAGACCAGCAATACAGCACGCATCGTGCCATCTTTCATGACCACGATATCTTCCTTAATCTCGGCAATATCAATATAGCGCTGTGAAGGCACGCCCGGCTTTGCTCCCGCGAGTTTTTTACTTTGCATATGCTAAAGGCAGAACCTCCCCCATCCCCTCCTTCGTAAGGAGGGGTGTCTGTCGCACCAAGCTCTCCCCCTTACGAAGGGGGAGGTGGAGGGGGTTCTCTGTTTTACGAGAATAATATTCCATATCTTTAAAACGTTTCATCATCCGGTTTATACACCCCGCCCGTATTCACGATGAGCGATAAATCGCGCAAACGACTCGTCTCGGGCCGTGGCTTCATCGGGGTAACTTGCGGCGGCGAAGCCACATCCACCTTGGCATACGCGCGAAGCTCGGCATCCGTATAGCGCTTATCCCATACACGAAGCGGCGGACGCAAAACGGTCTGAAGAAAATTGATAAAAAAGATATGAAACGGTTGACCGTTGATCTTTAAAAAAGCAAACGTCGCCCCTAAACCGGCGGCGATCAGAGCGTAGGCAATAAAATATGGGACGGCGAGAATGCGCGACGCGATAAAAATGGTAAACATGTCAACCAAGACAATCAAAAACTGACGGACAGTCACCGGCCCAAGGATCTGATCCTCTTTATCAATAAATTGGGGAACAATGAATTTATCTGGCATATCCGTCGCGTTCAAAAATTGTGGCTTGCTCGCCCCTCACCCGAAAGAATCCTCGACGGATACCATGATCCGTCTGCGGTTCTTCCGGGTTCAGGGCTGCGCAGCTCCTGGATTCTTAAAAAGCTCATTAGAAGTGTAGCGTACTGTTAAGGGAAATCATAGCCGCGAGTTCTGCCGAGGTAGGCACCTCCTCCCCTCCTCGGCGTTTCGTGTCCACGAGCTCGGCAATCGGCGTACCAGAACGAAATGATTCGGCAACCAAGCGCATATACATGCCCTGCAGCGGAGAAGATTGCCAAGCACGAATCCCCTCTATACGTCGTTCAAAGGATTCTTGACTCAAGATGGCCACGCGCGACAAAATCTTTTCTACAGCCATACTTGGATCTTTCGCCAAACGACGAAATTCGGCCAGCGTCATAGCGCGAAGTTCTTCAACCGGTCCCATCAGTCGCGGCCCGCGATAGGTCACGTCATCAAGGCGAGGCTTGGCGGGTGGCGTCGCCTGAAACACAGCCGTTGCCGGCGAAACCTTTACCTCGGTTTGCGCATGAGGAGCAGTCGCCGATGGCGCAGACGCAGTATTTGTCTGTGTCGGAACAGCCACAAACGTTGCCGATTGTGCAGTTGCAGGAGCGGCTGGCTCAAATGCACCCGGAAGCGTACGACGCACGTTCGCAGCAAACGCCTCCTGCCCTTCCGCAGCCTGCTGACGCGTTAAAACTTTTTCTCGATACCACTTTGCATGCTCTTCGGCCTCCTGCGCCTTCCGCTGCTCGATCTTTACTTTTTGCTCTTCTAGTTGCTGAGCTAATTTTTTCTTCTCTTCGTCCATGATCGTGGCATGAAACGTTTGATACCCATTTTCGATAGCCGCGGCCATCACTTCTGCCGCCTCCGGTGCCAAACCCAGACCCCCTAATTTTGTATCACGCGTCAACAGCTGCTTTAAATCCAACAAACTCCGCACGTCACGTAGACGAGATGAAATTAAATATCGCAAACGACGAGCTAAATACTCATCCGTGGGACGATCAACGATACCAGCGAACACCGTTTCAACCGCCTCATCTAACGCACTTGCGATATCCGTCGAGGCACCCATCCCGTCGGTGATACGCTGAATCTCGGCCTCATCTTCGGTGTGCGGCGTTGGCGGCACAACCTCTGGCTGACTTTTTTTACGCTCCTCGAGTCGCAAGCGTTCCGCATACTCTTCTTCCGAGATAATCTCCGTGCCGGTTAAGAGACGATTCATCTCGGCCACCACGCGTTTCGCGACCTCCTCTGTCAACCCAAGACCACCTAACTTTTCTTCACGTACTAATAATTCATGAACCTGCGCATCAACCCGCACGCCCTTAACGCGACTCACGAGCAAATCACGTAAACGCTCATGCAAATGCGGAACGAGCAATGACAAGCCACTCGCCCCCGCGATCTCGGAAGCCGCACCGGCATAGCTTAACGGCTCCAGAATCACCCGCGGTAACGGCCAACCCGACGTTGAAATGTTTTGCTCACGCAAAAAATCTTTCAACTCATCCTTAAAGAGTTCACGCAACGGCCAGACGTCGTACTTTAAAAAATCAATCAGGAATTCAGACCATTGCGCTTCGGGGATACGCGCAGGAACAAGCGCAGATTTTAATGCGGCGATAGCAGCGGGAAGCGTCACATCGTTGAAGGCTGCATCCATGAGGGCGTCTTCGACGTGCGCCGACTCTTCGGGGGTTAACGCAAAGCGTGTAGCGCGTTCTTTATCAACACGTAATAGCTCATTAGACAACAAAAATGAACGTACACCATCCGGCATGTCGGCCAAATCCTGATACTGTGGCCTTGCTATGGGCATACAATTTTACGTTGTTGCTCCTGCGTTATTACCTTTTCCTTTACGTCGTTTGGCAACCTTTTCCACAACGCGTTCCGTAACCATTTGTTCACCGATATGCATCAAGGCACGGTCAGTATCCGTCATATCCGCAGCAGACTTCGCCGCCACTTTTTGGCTCGTATTAACGAGAGACTGTACAACACCCTCCATTTTCTTAAATGCCTCCGCATCTCCGCTAGCCTCCTGGATTGCTTTTCCAAATTCATCCATACGACCATCTAAAGCATGTACAACCTGTTTCTGTAAAAGCGTATCTGTTTCGAGATCCCGAAAGTTCGTATTCGCCAAAGCTCGTACACCCTCCGCGCGTTCTTCCTTAGTCTCTCCGTAAACTGCATGATCCAAGGCCGTAGATATAACATGACCTCGAAAGTCAGCTGGAGCGGGAACACCCTGAGCCTGACCCGGCACATAAACGGAAGCGACCAAGGGAGCCATAGCCTGAGACAATGGAGCCTCCGGAGAAGGAACCGGTGGCGGACTCATGTACGCCCTTGCATTAGATTGCAAATACGTCGCCTGAGCCGCATCGATCCGCTGTGCCATGCGTTTCGCAAACACATCCGGATCACCCCCATCCGCAGATAAGGCATTTTTTAAATTATTTCGAACGCCCTCACTCAAACCACTGGTTGCGGCAGCAAATGTTGACGGTGGAGCTTGAACGGATGAAGCGCGAGACGCTGCACTACGCCTTGTAGCGTATCGTATAGGGGCGACATCTGGACCTGGCGCAGCGAAAACAACAGATCGCCGGTCATCTGCAATTTTAGCGTAATACTGTTTTCCACGCATTCCATCCAATTTATTCGTCGATACCGCATCAAGCCAAGCCTCAGCGATTAATGCCTGATCACCACCGCCTTCTGTTAATTTCTGAAACTTCTCAGACGCCGCAATTTGAGCGTAATCATTGGTTAATAATTCTTGAGAAAAGATACCCTCTAATTTAGCCCCACCTATAGGAGTATCTTTTAAATTACTCAACATACGACCAACATCCTGCGACCTTTTACCCACCTCTGAACGAGCAGCCGCCTGATCAATATATAGATCCGGATGGTTCTGAAGATGCGTTGAAATATCACTCATGGCCTTATCCTGATCTCCCGCCGCGGCCGCCAAATCATACGCTGCTTTAAATCGCTTAGCCATCTCATCGCTCACCTCCGCCTCTACTTTAGCACCAAGCT
>CAYWEE010000036.1:0-8584 GCA_964457295.1 uncultured Gammaproteobacteria bacterium | reverse complement strand
ACAAGCCATAAAGATTGACATCTTGGCTATTTTTTGCTACGGTGGACCGTTCTTACCATGGCGCGTTTGCCGTGAGTTGAGGACGATTTTTCCGCTCCCAACGGAGCGGTCGGACTTCGAAAAAAGAAAAGAAAGGAAGTGCAGATATATGTCGCACGACGAGAACGCGAAAGCCGAGGAAGTGCCTGCCCTCATGGATCCGAAAGCTATGATGCTCGATCGAGTCGAGGGCTTTCGGCAGGTTCATCCCGAGTGCACAGCAGCAGCGGATAATGTCATCCGGACCGCCATCCAGGCCGTCGATGCAGATCCGGGGCTCTTCCAGAGCGATCAGGATCGGGAACAGCGGTTCAGCCAAGTCGTGATGGGCAAAATCCAACAGCTCGAGGTGGCACCACCGCCCCTTCTGCAGCCCCCCTCACCTCCGCCGGCCGCGCCGCCGCAACCCATTCCGCCGCCCTCACCCCTCGAAGGAACCGGGCCGAGGCTGGTCGAAGTAGCCCCTGCGCCAACCCCAGCGGATCCGCCGAGGCCGGCACCGGTGCCAAGTCTCGATCCACTCGTCAGCCCCCCTATGACGGAAGACGTCACGAGAGCAGCGGCGAGTGAGCTCGTCGAGACGGCGGATAGCAGTCCCGCCCCTGCGCCGCCTTCAGAAGGGGCCGAAGAAGAAGAAGAAGAAGAAGAAGAAGAAGAAGAAGAAGAAGAAGAAGAAGAGGAGGAGGAGAAAAGGAAGGATACGGGCCAATACAAGGCCTGGCCACCCATCCATCTGCCGCATCCTCTTCCTGCTTCGGCTCCGGCTCCCATCACTCCTGTTCCGGCTCCGGCGGCCAAAACGGCGACCGCCTCTCGAGCTGCTGCTCAACAGCCCAAGATGCTCGACAAACAACGGGCTCGAGCAGCGGCGGCGCTGTGTGCGATCTGCTTCATCGGTATGGTCTACGTCGTGTGGACTCGTCCACACACGAAAGCCCCCACGAGAGCAACCGCACCGGCCCCATCCTCCGTGCCCGCTCCAACGGCGACGCCCACAGCGTCACCCTTCTCGTCCACGGCAGTCCCGACGGCCGCGCCCAGCGCGACCGGCTCCCTGCCGCCAGGATGGCTGGCATTACCGGTCAGAGTGGGCAGAACCTGCCCCTCGGGCGCTCCGCTCGTCCAACAACTGCCTGAGACCCAACGACGGGACTTCTTCGCGGAAGCCGTCGACTCCCAGGCGATGATCGCCTCGGCCGTAGCGTGGACAGCGAATCCCACGACGCGACCGAGAGACCTGGTGGTCTGTCCGACCTCGGCCAAGCGGGCAGACGGCAGCCGCAATCTAGCGAACTGCCAGGTCTGCCTCCAGGCAGCACCGTAACCACATCCCCGCTCCACCGCTTCCAAGCGACGGAGCGAGGCACACTCACTCACCAGACCCCTCTGTTGCGACCATCCGCTTTTGCGGACGGACGTGCGACGAGGGGTCTTGTGCTATCTGGGTAATGTATTTTTCTTACTACATCAAAACACCGACCCCAAGGCCGGTGTTTTGTTCAAGTTTTATCTTCATTAATCCGGATACACAACCGTGCTCACACCACTCACCGAGAAATCTGCCGTAGAGATGATATGGGCTCCAAATGTGTAATTCACGTAGAAGGCATCGGAGACATCATCAATCATGGTATTCCAAGCGCTACCGTAGAAAGCGGTGGCCAAATCTTCAGAGGCAATCCAACGAAGGACGCCGCCCTTGTCTACAGCATAAACCTTAGGATCCGTGGTGAACTTAACCATACGGACACCGGGCTTGTAGGTGATATTTGAACCCAGAGGAATACTTGAGAGCTGGGTGAGATTCACGATCTGCACCTGAGAAAAGTCAGCGTACCACGTAAAGTAAACCTTGGAATTAGGGAAGGCATGGCGCTTGCCATCGGTTCCGATGTAGTAAACAGCAGAGTCTTCCTGAGTGGATAGATTGCCGTCATCAGGGAGCTTGACCAAGGCATGCACTGGGATACCCAAGTTCGCAAGATTCGTAACCAACGTTTGATAGGTTGTCACGATCGGTGCCAGGGCCTGTGCAGATCCCACGCCTCCACCACCAGAAGAAGAGCCCGAGGAAGCAGAAACACCTGCGCTCGCTCCGGCAAAATTCAAGGTCACAGATGTTGATGTGGTATCAGAGGTGTCGTAGGCATCGGTATAGGTATATGAACCGGAACCCGTACCATTGATTTCAAATTCTCCGCCTCCAGCCGTAGCAACGCCGGCATATTTGACATTCATCGCGCCAGCATTGCGGAACACCCCAGAAGCCGCAGATGTTTCAACAAGCGTCAACGTCTCGCTATCTCCACCGGAAGCCAAATTTCCCGTAACGGTCACAGAAAAAGATTCAGTGCTTGTAGCGGAAAGATTTCTGCTCGGATCCGTAATCGTCACATACATGCTTCCAGGATTGGTGAGAGAAGTCACAACGGTACCAGAAGCGTTTGTGAAATCAGATGTCGTCAGCGCACCAACCAAAGTTCCGGAATTTACATTGATATAACCACCCGTATTAGAGAAAGAGGAGGTAGCAGCGAAGCGATAACCATTCACATCTAAAGCGCCAGAAGACAGCGTAAAGGATGTGGAAGAGACATTTGCAGCAAGCGTGGTAATCACCGAACTATTGCCGATCGTCAATGTCCCAAAACTAAAACCACTTGTGCCGTTAATACTTTGCGTAGCATTTAATGTAGAAATAAAGCGAACGGTACCCGTTTGAGGTGCGAACGTTCCATTGTTATAAATATCAGACTCCGGACTAAAAATTCCAGAACCCCCATACGTAGTTCCGTTGTTGATAAATGTTTGAGTTGTCGTCGCAGTGCCGCTTCCTACATCAAAGGTTCCATTATTTACATAAGTTCCTGTAAAAAGCATATTCCCTGAGGATGAACCAATTGAACCCGTCGAAGAGACGGCGCCGGTAAACGTGAGCGTACCGGAGGTAGACGTAACCGTAGCCCCGGCAAGAATCGTGGAAGCGCCAACGACCGTAAAATTACCAGCGGCCGAATCTAAAGACCCTCCATTCATTGTTAACGTCCCTAAAATCGTATTGGAAGAAGATCCAAAGTCAACAGTTCCTGCGGTTTTAATAGAAACAAAATCGTTATACAACACACCGCTAAAGGCCTGTAGATCCGTCGATCCAGCCACACGAAATGTTCCCGTTCCACGGTTGTAAATCGGATTACCGGTCCCTGAAGCCATTAAGACGAATGTTCCCGAATTATTGTTAACTGTAGCAATACCGGTTGCAAAAGTTGCAGCACCCGTAGTTGTAGCCGTTCCACTTCCAACATTAAGCGTTCCATTAAGTGAAAGAGTTGAACTAAACAACATATTCCCGCTCACAGAGCCGATGGAACCCGTTGAAGAAACGGCGCCGGTAAACGTTAACGTCCCAGAGGTCGACGTCACAACACCCCCCGAAGGAATCGTCGCGGTTCCAGCAACCGTCAAATTAAACGTTGCAGTATTAATCGTGCCGGTGGCATTCAAATCACCAACCGTGCTCGATGCCGTCATCGTCGTAGATGTGCCCGCAGGAACAACCACAAGATCCGCCACCGTGGGTGCGGTCCCACAACTCCAGTTCGCATTCAAATTAAAATCATTCGTTGACTCCGTGCTGGCAAACGTACACGTGGCCGCAGAAGCGTGACTTGCTTGAAAGGCAAAGAATAAAAAAACAAAGCTCAATAAAAACAAGCTTCTCTTAAGAATAGATGAATGGTTCATATAGTTTATTAGTATACTCCAAACTAACATTTACACAATGTTTTTCAGAATACATTCCGATAAAAATCGCTTAACCAAGGCGCGGAAACAGTGGAGCGACGGCCTGAATACGCGTACCAACTTCCAACCCTCCCCAAAGAGTCACATCCCAATCCCCCTCCTCAAAAAGCTTGGCTTGACCAAAAACCCCTTGATCACGATTTGGTTTTTCACCAACCGCATCTAAGATCTTTTCTGATGTCGTAGGCATGACAGGCCGAATCATCCAAGCGATGTGACGAATCGCTTCACAAAGGCCATACAGGACCGCATCGAGCTCCTGTTCTTTTCCCTCTTTGGCCATGCTCCACGGTTTGGTTTGATCGATGTATTGGTTAGCCGCGGTAATCAGTGCCCATGTCTGCTCGAGCGCAGAGGTAAACGCACATGTCTGCATCGTCTCTTGGTAGACCTTCTCGATATGTTGAACTTGGGTAAGCCAAATCTTCTTCGCCTCAGCTTTTCCATCCGGCAATAGTCCTCCGCGATATTTCTCGACCATGCTTGTCACACGTGACACAAGGTTTCCCAATCCATTTGCCAGATCCGCCTCATATCGCGCACGAAACTGATCTTCCTTGTAATCCCCATCGCCAGCAAATAAAAATTCGCGCGCCAGCAAATAGCGCATCCCCTCTGTTGTATATCGCGCCGCTAAATCTTCGGGCAAGATGACGTTTCCAATGCTCTTAGACATCTTTTGCCCATCCACTGTAATCCAACCGTGCACAGCAAATTGTTTTGGCACCTCAATCTCGGCGGCCATCAACATCGCAACCCACAAAATCGAATGAAAGCGATTAATCTCTTGCCCTAATACCTGTAAATCAGCAGGCCAAAAACGAGCAAAATCCGTTTCGTTAAAAGCGAAACCTGCGCCGGTCAGATAATTGATCAGCGCATCAAACCACACATAGATAACCTGAGTCTCATCTCCCGGAACCGGGATTCCCCACGATAAGCGCTCCGTAGAGCGCGAGATGCTTACATCTTCAAGACCTTGTTCGACCAAACGCTTCATCTCGTTAAAGCGATGTTCAGGAATAACGTAATTCGGATGAGCAGCATAATACTGAAGTAGCGCATCCTGAAAAGCCGAGAGACGAAAAAAGTAATTTTCTTCTTCGATATATTCAGGACGTGTTTTGTGATCCGGACATTCACCGTTCACTAAATCTTTTTCAGTTTTAAACTGCTCACATCCCACGCAATACAATCCTCCATAGCGTTTTTTATAGATATGCCCTCGCTCGCTCACGCGTTGCCAAAACACTTCGACCGCCTTGTGATGCCGCTCTTCTGTCGTGCGCACAAAATCCGTCTGCGAGACATTTAGCAATCGTGCCATGTCACGCACCGTCTCCGACATCTCATCAACAAACTGACGCGGTTCTTTACCGGCATCCCGTGCCTTTTGAGCGATCTTTTGTCCGTGTTCATCCGTCCCGATCAAAAAACGCACATCATGTCCAAGCAAACGTTCATACCGCGCCATGATATCGGCATAGATAAACAATAACGCATGGCCGATATGCGGCGGTGCATTCACATACGGAATGGCTGTAACGAGATAGAATGGGTCGCGCATACAACGATATACAAAATAGATGTTAGCCGCCTGATGTCGAAGGATTCGTTCGCCCGCCGCCTGATGATCCGCCACCGCCTGATGGTGTCAACGAAGGATCCAGTGTCACGGTAAATGAAGCGCTGCCGCTCTTCGTCACGCCGAGCGATGCATCCGTAAATGTACATATTGCATCCACCAATCCCGAACCGGTAAAGGCATAAAACCGCTGTGCGATAACCGATCCTAATTGTGAATTTGATGTCGACCACACACATTGATAGACGATATCCATGACCTTCCCATCAGAGTAGACAGCCTGCGCAGTTAATGGAACGTTTTGTCCCGTCGTAAGCGACGTCGGACCGGTCGCCCCAACATCAATACGCAACAAAGACACGCGTGGCGCGATCGGATCCACCACAACAATCGTGGTCTGCGCCTGCTTTAAAACCCCATGATCATTAACGGTACCGGTCAACATGATCGTGCCCGTAACCGCAGACATAAACACATTACCATTCACCACCCCTTGGCTAGTCACAACAGGAGCAAACACCGCGTCTGCCGTAACCATCTTAGAAACCCCATCGGAACAGGTCGCAGATAATTCCAAAACCGCCGTATCACCAACCAATAAACCCGTTGACGGCGTAGCCTTCAACGATAAGCTGTCATATGCGGGACATTCCACCACCGGAGGAGTGGATGTTGGAGCAACTGGCGTAGGCACGACAACCTTTTTACGCGGACGAACAAAAAATATGCGTGAAGGCTCAATATCTTCATCCGTCTCAACCACAGGATGACACGACGGCGTCTCCCCTACGTTAAACAATCGAACCAATAAACTGTCAGCCTTACCTTTCAACGCCAACCGCTCTGCCGCTGTCAAAGCTTCATCCGTCTCAACAATATTTCTCCACTCTGCAATAGCGGCAACCAACATCACGCGCATTGCCTGTTGATCCTCCACTGTACGCGGAGACGGTGGCCACATATACGCATCAATCGCATCATCGATGTCCAACGCGTCCGCATATCGTTCGCCAACAACGGTCACCTCAAGCAAGCGATGACGCATGCCCTGCAGAGCCTGAACCAAGTCTACCGGGGGAATAAAACCGGGACGTGCTCCATGCAAAAATAACGCCGAACGGATATCGCCCAAAACACGCTCACGCCCTTCCACATCTAATGCGCTCCACCAATCCGCATCAATCTGACCCAACACAGACAAAGCCTGATCCGGATTCTGAACAGCCTCGACGATACGACGGCTTATCAACACCACCATCAATGCCGACCGATGCTCCCGCGACGTAAACAATGTACGCATGCGCTCGGATAAAGTAACCAGTCCACCAGTGCGAGCCGCAAAACGCGCAGCAAAATCATCACGTATCTGCTCACGCAACATGTCATCAAACGCTCGATCCTGTTGAGCGTTTTCTGTAGGCCATGGATACGTATCCGCTAAATTACACACCATCTGCCGAGCGCCGTGCGCATCATAACTCCCCCATTTTCCCTCTGGGATCAGATCCGCTACCGCCGCAACATCCGGAGGAGGTTCGGCCCCCTGACGATTCAAGATATTCTCATATGCCGCCTGTAACTGTTCAAAGGATGCAGGCTCATCAGACGCACTTGTTGTCGGCATGACAGCTCGCGGCGCTATCGATGACGTCACCTGCTCCACGTTGGGCACCACCCGCACAACGGATTCCGTCACCGCAATTTGAGAAGCCCCATCTACATGCCCAACACCAAACGCCGTTCCGCGCACCGTAGCCACAATGCTATCCGTTCGCGCTTCCACCTGACTATTCACATCCAATAATTTCAACATACGTGACCAGGCACGACCGGCCACCACCTTAAAACGAATCACCGACTCCGTTACCTGATTGGGCTCTGGCACGGTATCCAGCACCACATCCGTATTACCATCCACCCGCGTTACACCACGATCCCCCCAACGAATATCAACCGAAGCATCCTCCGCCGTCTTAATCCGATCACCTGAATGGATCTCATACCCCTCATCTACAGCGCGCCATGTATTCGAGCCGGCTTCAGCCACCTGCACATCCCCCTCAATATTCATGGCTCGCACCAACGGAGCAACCCGAAAACCTGCAGCAGTCAGCGACCACAGCATAGCGCATCCAGTTGCTAGGATAACCAAAAAAACAACAACCGCCGCAATCCCAAGAAAGCGTTTATTTTGCATATAATATGTTTATGAAAAACTACCCGCAGGGTAACAAACAAAGCCCCAAAAAACAAGCATTACTTCTGCAAAACCTCCTGCAATGCCACCTCGTCACCATCTGGAGCAAACCCCCGATGATGGGCCGGTGGAACAAATTCCTTTCCGGCTCGATGACGAATCGGGCACCAATATTTCTCCGTTTCACCCGCCACCGCCGTCACAAACGACAACACGCCGTTCGCATAGGCGCAATATAAACAATTCACCTGATCCAGGGGTCGCAGCACTCCCCGACCCCGGCGAGTGAGACGAATATACTTTCGACGATCAACTTTAGGGATTCCGTAGGCCCGAAAGCACACGGATTGATAGGCGCGCGTGGCGACGTCCAAAAAAGCGATGGGGATAATCATGCCGTAGATAACCGGTGCCGAACCCCACAATCTGACACGTCCACGCTCACGGGCGTGGAAAGATCCAATGGAAAACATGTCCGATAGGATACGGGATATGAGCACTCTTGCCTAGATGCCTAGCCCATGGTACCGTTTGCCTCGTTAAAAAAACCACGGGTGCGTGGTGTAGCCCGGTTAACACGCCCCGCATCAGATGCGGGGAGATCGAGGGTTCGAATCCCTTCGCACATAGGATCATCTAACGTATGCCATGCTACGTATATATCCTTGAAAGCGAACGGACAAAGCAGTACTATGTCGGCGTCACGAATGATCTCGACAGACGCCTCGATGAACATAATCGAGGCAACAACATCTCGACACGTCATCGCGGTCCATGGAAGCGAATATATATCGAGGAATATTCAACCTCCGTGGAAGCCAAGAGACGTGAAACAGAGATTAAAAGCAAGAAAAGACGCGCGTATATTGAAAGCTTAGTGCAGACAGAACAATCAACAAACCACGGGTGCGTGGTGTAGCCCGGTTAACACGTCTCCCTGTCACGGAGAAGATCGAGGG
>CAYWEE010000035.1:0-8629 GCA_964457295.1 uncultured Gammaproteobacteria bacterium | reverse complement strand
ACGTTCTGCAGATCGTGCGAGTACGCCTCTGACGCCTCAATCTCAAGTTTTTGCGTTTGCACATCAATCTTCACCACCTGTTGCGCAAGAGGGATGCGAAAATGCAGTCCAGGCTCTACAATTTGGCCCGTAAATGCACCCCAATTCAACACAACACCACGTTCTCCGGCCGCAATCACAACAAACGGGTTTAGAATAGAAACGATAATAATGAGACCGATACCACCTAACACAACGCCCAATGTTTGTTTTATAGACATAGAATATGCCTACATCTAAACATCTTTGTGGTGTTTACTCAAATGCAATAGCAAAGCTATACATCCCCATGCTGCAAACCCCCTTAAGTGTCGTTCCGGCTGGCTGAGGAGGGATCTCGATTGGCGTGACGCCTGAAGGAGGAAGATTGGTGCGATACTTGATACTCGGAATGACTAACGCCGACGAACAATCAAATGTTCCGCTTGTCTGTACGTTCAGTGTGGTCGGCATATTTGCCTTGGCGACGGTATTTCGCGGCGCATACCCACCCTTTGCATCAATCTGAATCACCTGCTTACCGTCCACGACGGATACGTTGGATTGTCCGCTAGCAACAGTTGTCGTACTCGTACCGTTATTCTGCAAGAGCAGAATGATTCCCACGACTGAGCCAATCGTGAGAAGGGTAGAGATGACAAAAACTTTTTTCATAAAATCAGAAATTGAAAATAGGTTGAATCCAGCCGATAGCTACCAGGCTATTGAGGACATTGAAGAGTGCAAACATGATAACAATAAGGCCTGCCGCTTTAAAGAAGATGCCTGACTTTGAACTATTCTTAATGCTGAATGAACTAAAACTCACCAATGCCAGCACAGGGAGCGTTCCAAGGGCAAAAAGCAACATGGTCAATCCACCTTTTAAAAAGCTCCCCGTCGAGAGGGCATAAATCTGCATCGATTGAGTGAAGCCACAAGGAAGAAAAAACGTTGCA
Organism: uncultured Gammaproteobacteria bacterium; assembly: GCA_964457295.1. GTDB lineage: Bacteria > Patescibacteriota > Patescibacteriia > 2-12-FULL-60-25 > 2-12-FULL-60-25 > CAYWEE01. Next base: position 7,652 of record CAYWEE010000035.1, on the reverse strand, counting down.
ATGCCTACCAAAGCCGGTGTCAGCGTATGATTGAGCTTGGTCACGCTCAATGCTCTTTGCGAGAGGAGCTTTGGCATTGATGGCTGAAGACGTTTCGTCCATTGAAACACATCTAAGAGATTCATTCCAAGAATGAGCATCACAAGCCCAACGATGAGTCCGAAAACAAATGTCCCGACCACTCCTAACTGAAAGGCGGCACCAACTGCACCGATCACGCCGCCAAGAATGAAGAAAGAAACGATGCGACCAATATGAAAAAGTACTTGTGGACGTATCTTTTCACCTTCACGGGCGAACGTGGCCGACATCGAGAGCACCAGTCCCCCTACAACCGCCATGCATGTTGAAAGCGAAGCGATAATCCCGATCACAAAGGCCGTGCCGTATCCTACATCGCCCGTTTGAACGAGATTCACGATCCCGATTTTTTGGAGCGCAATAAACAAAATGATAAACCCAAGTGCTATAGGCACGGCATACACAAACTCATTCCAGGCGGGGGCGTGCTGTGACGCATGCATCGAAACGGTATACCCACGAGGAGCCAATATCTGCGCTACTTGTTGCCCGATCGCTTCTACCGACGTGTCACCAAAATCACCCGTCACTTCAAGTGTGCCATCAGCTAAGCTAGCATGCGCAGATGCGATATGTGGCTGATCTTCGAGATCGCTTTGAATCAACGCCTCGCACGCCTTACAGTGCATGCCCTGAACATATAACGTATACGTCGTAGGATGTGTTGATGAGTTCATATTACAATTTTGTGGTCTTGAGGCGTAGCGAATTGGTCACAACAGACACGCTCGAAAATGCCATGGCGAGCCCAGCAAAGACGGGATTCAGTAACCAGCCAAGCCATGGGTAGAGCAATCCGCTCGCAAGCGGAATACCGATAGCGTTATAGATAAATGCCCAAAATAAATTCTGTCGAACGATACGCAGCGTTGATCGGGCCAGCGTCAATGCTTGAGGAATTTTTTGTAAATCTCCACCCAAAATAGTCATGGCCGCTGATTCCATCGCAATATCCGTCCCCGTGGCCATGGCAATACCCACATCAGCTTGCACCAGCGCCGGAGCATCATTGATCCCATCTCCGATCATAGCAACGTGTTGACCGCTCTCTTGCAGCGTCCGAATTTTTTGAGCCTTGTCTCCCGGCATCACCTCGGCAAACACCTCTTGGATGCCCACCCGCTCCGCAATATACGCACCCGCACGCTGGTGATCGCCCGTCATCATCACGGTGCGTATACCCATACGTTGCAATCGCTGCACGACCTCCCGCGCCTCATCTTTGATGATATCGCTCATGGCAATCAAACCGATCTCAACATCATTCACGGATACCACGACGACGGTCTTGCCTTGAGACTGAAGGGTCTCCATTTCCGTGACACGAACACTTGGACGTGACGATGGCTTTCGTACCGCAATATGTTGACCATCGATTACTCCTTCTACCCCCACGCCTTCTACAACACGAAAATCCGTCACGGCCGTAACCATACCCTCTATTCCAGCTTTTCGTACCATCGCGCGAGCCAATGGATGCTCCGAATGCGCCTCGAGCTGTGCAGCTAATTGCACAATCCGATCTTCCGTATATGCCGCATCGATACCCACGACATCGGTCACTTCTGGCGTCCCCTTTGTAATCGTTCCCGTCTTATCAAAAACCACCGTCGTCACCTTGCTCGCTCGCTCTAAACTTTCAGCGCTCTTAATCAAGATACCGTGTTCCGCTCCTCTCCCAATCCCTACCATCATCGCTGTTGGCGTAGCCAGACCCAGTGCGCATGGGCATGAGATGACGAGCACGCCAACAAAAGACAGGAGACCAAACGCGAACGCTGTTGAAAAGCCCATGTACAAAGACCCAATCACAAGCCAGGCGACCAAAGATAGCGTCGCGATCCCAAGAACAATAGGAACAAAAACAGCAGAAATGCGATCCGCCATGGCTTGAATCGGTGCCTTTGAACGCTGCGCTTGCTCGACCATAGCAATGATGCGAGATAGCACCGTATCTGTTCCAACCTTTGTAGCCCGTATCATGACACTTCCCTGCGTATTCAGTGTTGATCCAATCACCGCATCCCCCACGCGCTTATCAACGGGCACGGATTCTCCTGTCACCATTGATTCATCGATTGACGTCGATCCTTCCATAATTTCTCCATCCACCGGAATTTTTTCACCAGGCTTTACCTGCATCACGTCACCAACGCGCACGTCTTCAACCGCAATATCAACGACAGCACCATCGCGTACGACACGGGCCATTTTAGCTTGTACATTCATCAATGCAGCAATGGCAGCGCCCGTACGCATTCGCGATCGTGCCTCTAGATACTTACCCAACACCACAAAACCAATCACCACGATCGTGACATCAAAATAGGTATGCGCAGGAACACGTAGAGCATTCCGTATATTCGGAATTAACGTAATCAACGCGCTATAGCTATACGCCGTAAGCGTTCCGATGCCGATCAGCGTATCCATATTGGCGACACGATGGCGTACGAATGTCCCCACGCCCCGTAAAAACACCGCCCCGATCCAAAATAAAACGACGGTGGCCAACCCAAACAGCAATACATTCATGAGATCCATGGGAAACGGCACATTAGGGACGAACGCGAACAGTCGTGCGCCGATATCCCACATCATCAATACGAACACAAGCAGAGCAATCGGCAACACGAAGGCGACATGCGTGCGTTGCGTTGCAAGCTCCTGATCCGCTACCGAGGCGGAATGATGAGTCGCCTCTGGAGCGCCGTGCGTCAACGCAGATGATTCTGCAATGAGCGTATACCCCAATGGCCCCAGTTGCGCATTCAACGCCTCTATCGGCACATCGCCATTCTTCATCTGAATCGTCGCTGTCTGCGTTGCCGCATTTACATCACATGTTTCAACATCTGCATGGCGTAGCACGGTCTTGGTGATAATCGCCTGACAACTGGCGCAGTGCATACCTTGAACATGAAGCGTTTGGGTCGACATATTAGTTCACGCTATACCACGTCTGACGCCAATTCTTGAGCGTCACGAGGGTGGTTTGTAAAAACTGCTCTACCGCATCGGCATTATTCAACACTTCCGTACGACTCGATTTGGTTCGAATCTCTCGTGTCATGGCAATACCTGCCTCATGATGCGCAATGAGCGCATTCAAAAAGCGTAAATCCTGTTTTTCATCCGCTGCCCCTAACTGAATTCGTGCCGGATCTCGCACACCCCGCGTATCGCTATACCAGGCCTGTTTCCAGGCATATAGTTCCGCAATTAATTTTGGCTCATCCGCCTGAATCGCCGTCGCTAATGAACGAATCTCTTGACGCGGACTCTGCGCCACCTGTTCAGCCAACAAGATCGCCCCACGATGATGGGCAATCATGGCATTCACATAGCGAAGATCGACCAACCGATCTGCCGTCCCTAAATCCATCGACTTGGTATACATCGTCTCTTGATATTGCGGGGTCAAATAATATCCAAACCCAACACCACACACGAGTCCAACAAGGAATAAAGCGATCGCAAATGTATGTTTAGACATAATAAAAAATAAGCTGAATTATTTTCGCTTTAATTGATACACCTTTAAGATTTCTGCAATCGCCTTTTTCTCGTGACCCGTTTTAATCTGCTCAAGGGCACAATGCGATAAATGCCCCTGAAGAAGAACATCTTCGACATTCGATAGCGCCTGCTTCACCGCCGATGTTTGCGTAATGACATCAACGCAGTACGCATTGCGCTCAATCATATCTCGCAACCCTCGAATCTGCCCTTCAATAATCTTTAACCGACGCGTAAGCGTCGCATGGTTCGTGTGCATATACACACATAATACCCCCAGGGGGGTATTATGTGTCAAATCGACAACATATCTCACGTACTACCCACGCACTGAAACATCCAAATCCGGTCGCTCTTGGCGCAGCGTATCGATGATGCGATGTACATCTAGTGGAGGTGCCGGCTGTAGCGTCGTATCCAGCGTTTTGCCATATCGTATCGGCTGCAAGATATAGCGTTCACCAGGAGCAAGCTGCAATCCGATACGGACAATATCCTCTTCGGTATGGAGCCCCGGACATATCGTGGTCCGAAACTCATGCGGTACGCCTGATTGCTGAATGCGCTGAAACGTATCCCGACAACGCTCCGTCAGATGCGTCTTCTCGACACCTATCACGCGCTCATACGCATCCCAGGTATGCTTGAGATCCATGGCGACATAATCTAGCAGCCCTTCATCAAACAACTGCTGCATCATCGCAGGATGAATGCCGTTCGTATCCAGCTTAACCAAAAAACGCTCCTGCTTAATGGCGCGTATATATTCAGGTAAATCGTGCTGTAGCGTCGGTTCACCTCCGGTGATACACACCGCCTCTACCATGTGACGATGCTTGCGCAGCTGCACCAACACATCATCCGCCGTCGGCCCTTTTGAGAACGTAACGCACGGGATCAGTTCGGGATTGTGACAATACGGACACCGAAACACACACCCTTGGGTAAAAACGATGGCGGATATCACTCCCGGATAATCGAGAAGGCTCAGCGCTTGAAAACCAGCAATCTGCATACTAGGTGAGCACTCCGACTCGCTCGACCTCGCACGCACGCGAAACGGGAGTGGCCGCCTCAACACGATATTCGACGCGATCGGTATACTCACTCTGCTTGCCCTTGTTCCACTGATCAACCGGCCGAAAATACCCCACGATCCGCGACCAAACCTCACAATTCGCCTGACACGTCGGACACGTGCGTACCTCACCCGCGAGATGACCATGCATTGGGCACACGCTGAATGTCGGCGTAATCGTGAAATAGGGCAATCGATACCCATACGCTACCTTCCGCACAAAATCTCGACACGTTTTCCAATCCTGCACGCGCTCGCCTAAAAAGAGATGCAAAACTGTACCGCCCGTATATTTCGTTTGGAGTTCGTCCTGATGATCAAGTGCCTCGAGTGGGTTCTCGGTATATCCGACCGGTAAATGCGTGGAGTTTGTGTAATATGGAGCCTCGGGCGTACCAGACTGCACGATACCGGGAAACCGCACCCGATCCTCCTTAGCAAAGCGATACGTCGTTCCCTCGGCAGGGGTCGCTTCAAGATTATAAAAATGCCCCGTTTCTTCTTGATAGTCCGCCAAACGCGCACGCATCATCTCAAGCACCCGAACGGCAAACGCCTTACCCTCGGGGGTCGCAATGTCTTGTTGCATAAAATTCAATACCGCCTCGTTCATCCCGTTTAATCCAATGGTCGAAAAGTGATTATGCAGACTCGGCAGATAGCGCTTCGTAAACGGCAACAATCCACGTTCAATGTTATCTTCAACCACCTTGCGTTTCATTTCGAGCGATTCCTTGGCTAGATCCATCAAACGTGCCAACCGAGCCATAAAATCCTCTTCTGAGGTTGCGAGATATCCAATACGAGGCAAGTTGATCGTGACAACACCGACGCTCCCCGTCATCTCAGCAGATCCAAACAATCCTCCCCCGCGGGCACGCAGCTTACGCAAATCGAGCTGCAATCGGCAACACATGCTTCGCACGTCACTGGGATTCAAATCTGAATTGATGAAATTTTGAAAATACGGAATGCCGTATTTGGCCGTCATCTCAAACAGCGCCGCAACGTTCGCATTCTCCCAGTCAAAATCTTTCGTCACGTTATAGGTAGGAATGGGAAAGGTAAAAATACGACCCTTCGCATCACCCGCAGACATCACCTCGATAAATACCTTATTAATCACGTCCATTTCGGCCTGACAGGCGCCATAGGTAAACGGCTGCTCAACGCCTCCAATCATAGGCTTCTTATCCTTCAAATCCTCCGGACACGTCCAGTCGATTGTGATGTTGGTAAACGGCGTTTGCGTGCCCCAACGTGATGGAACATTCAAATTAAACACAAATTGCTGAATACATTGCTTAACCTGTTGTTCACTCAACCCATCAACCTTCACATACGGAGCCAGAAGCGTATCAAAAGAAGAAAACGCCTGTGCGCCGGCCCACTCATTTTGGAGCGTCCCCAAAAAATTCACCATTTGCGCCACCGCCGTTTCGAGATGCTTTGGTGGAGATGATTCAACTTTGCCCGGAACGCCGTTAAATCCTTCTTCGAGCAACTGGCGCAAACTCCAACCCGCACAGTATCCAGAAAACATGTCTAAGTCATGAATGTGGACATCCCCTTCGGTGTGCGCCTCGCGAACATCTTTGGAATAGACAGAATGGAGCCAATAATTCGCGATTAATTTACCCGATGTATTTAAGATCATGCCACCCAACGAATACCCCTGATTGGCATTCGCATGAACACGCCAATCGGATTGCTGCAGGTATTCGGTAATGGTCTTTTCGACCTCAATAGCAGCACCCCGAGCAGCACGCGCTTGGGCACGTTTTTCGCGATACACGATATAGGCACGAGCTGTTTTAAAATACCCCGAACTCATGAGTGAAAATTCTGCGATATCTTGAATATCTTCTACAGAAATCCCCTGCGCATCTCCACCACGTTTTTGAACGTATAAAATGATCGTTTGTGCTAATCGACGAGCTTCGGCGGGTCCAAATTCACCCGTTGCTTCTCCCGCCTTTCGAATCGCCTGTGTGATACGCCCCGGATCAAATGCAACCTGTTCACCCGTGCGCTTCGTGACCAAAAATGAACGTACTGCCGTAGAGGTAACCATACAAAGAAAAATAAAGAAAAATAAAAAACTCACCGATGTGAGCTTCTTGAGCTTCTCTCTATGAACCCGCCGAACGACGAATTCGACCTATTGCGTTGTTGAATTGTGTTGCAATGAGATCCGATGTGGACATTTCGGAATCAGACACAGCAACTCATTAAACTGACTCACCGTCACCACATTCAGGGTGTGACATGTTTTACACTTCACCTCAAGTTCCCCTTCTACCAACAGCCCTTTAAAGAGCAGCTTGTGGCAGTCGCGGCAGCGGTACTCATGCAATGCACAGGTCATATATCCTCCCCTAATCTATATATTGTGGTCGACGCATACAGGATACCACAACATGTTGTGTTTGAATGAGGTGACGGTGGATAACTTTTTAGACAGGCTTTTCGGCCGTTGTGTGCCCATCAAAATGCTCCGCTTCATCGGCTTCAGCCTCCTCCTTTGTCCGATGAATGACGCCATCGCGATGATTTGGCGGAGCGTAGAGCGTGTATAACTTTAATGGATGCTCCGCTGAGGTGTTTACAATGTTATGCTCGGCGCCCGCCGGAACGATCACAACGAATCCGTCACGAATACCATGTTCTACGCCATCAATGATCGCCTTGCCTTCACCGGCTTCGCAGCGAATAAACTGATCGAGATGATGAACCTCTGAACCAATGTCCTCGTTAGGCTGTAAGCTCATCACCACCAGTTGACAGTGCTTGGCCGTATACAACACCTGTCGAAAATACTCATTTTCTAATGAAAGCTGTTCAATATTGGTTACGTAGCCAGACATAGAAATGCGAATAAGGGATTAGTTCAAAAAAACAATACCCCAATAGCCAAGTCCCTGCCAGAGACCCGCGTTTTTCATGCATCCTTTTTCTTTTTCCGTGAACCTGT
>CAYWEE010000034.1:0-8879 GCA_964457295.1 uncultured Gammaproteobacteria bacterium | reverse complement strand
TGTCTCCAAGGGCTCAGAGAGTCAGGAGTGGTGCATTGATGACTTGAATTCTTCTTAAGCGGACCACAGTACATTGACAAATTAACCATTTTACGCTAAATTTCTGCGTTAATTAGAAAACTTCTAATGAACACGATATTGCTTAAACCAACCGTTTAAACAACATCGCGTTCCTTCGAAATCAAAAAACCAAACCCTGGAGGTCTGCCGGTGTCCAAGAAAAAGATCATCGCGGACCTGCTGTTTGGGGTCCAAATCGCCTGCACGTTCATTTTCGGAGGCGTACAATTCTGGAACCTCCTGAAGACAACGCAGGGCGTCAGCGTAAGCTGGTACGCCTTTTGGGAAATGTTCCTCGCCCTAAATCTCTGGCTTGCGTATCGCTCTCACAAAGCAGAACCAAGCCGAGTAACCAGCCAGACACTCGCAGCCTACGGGCTCTGGGTTGTCGTGGTCGGTGCCGACATCGGCGCCATGCTCTGGCGCGACGCAAGCACGTGGGACATGCGGGACAACGTCACCGCAGCTCTCGCGACAAGCGGCATCCTAGCCACGATCATGGTGGGACGGCAACAAAAGCTGGGAGTGAGCGATCCAATGATCAAAGGATGGCTCGCACTCTTCTTCAAGGCCGTGCCACAGCTCGTGCTAGCGTGGAAGATCACAGCCGACGGAAACGGTGGACTCGCGGGACCAACACTCCTTGTAGGACACGTTACCGTTCTCACTCGGCTCGGTCAGCTCAGATTCGCCATCAAAGAAGCGGGGTGGGATCGAAACCGCAAGGGATCGGCGCTCAGCGAAGTCGGCAATGAGTTGAGCTGGATTGTCGTGACCGCGATGTGGCTCTACGTTGACGACAAGCTGTACGAAACCGCAGTGATCGTCACGGCCAGCCTGATGATGATCTCGGCAGTAGACTACGTACGCCGTACCTGGAAACAGGAGACGCGACCCGTCGTCGCAACGTGGATTCTGATGATCACGATGATTTCGCTCACCTTCTGGATGTACTGGTCGAGTCCTGATAAGACGCTGACCGGTAACATCTCGGTGGTGACGGGTTTCGTGAACACCCTCATGATCCTCTCGGGCGTCATTGCGACCAACATCCGTTACAAGACCCTGAGCGTCGCATTCAACCCCGTCCAGAAGTCGTGCCTCGCCGCAGGCGCCGTGGTTGCCCTCCTGTGGGCGGTCACCAAGCAACCTCTCGCGATGTACAGCCTCATCCAGCTCATCGGTCTCGCCGCCTACGCCGCCACGGCGCAGCGCCTCTGGCGAGCCGAGAAAAGCACGGAACCACTCATCTTCTGGTTCTGCACCCTCGGCGCAAACCTATGTGCGATCTATCCTGCCCTGGTGAAGCACGACGTATTCGCGGGAATCTATCTCGCCCGCGTCCTACCAACCACGACAGGCATGATCTACCTCATCTGGCGCATCAAGCGTCGCATGAAGGTCGGCGCATAGCTACCTATCCTTCCTTGCCCATCAGGAAGTCAATCTCGATGGGATCCCACCTGAGACGAGCAACAATGGTCTGCTCAGGACGGATATAGATATAAAAACAGGGCGATCATAGGGCCCTGTTTTTGCATATCAAATTTACAAAAAATATCGCAAAGGTGCTTGACATATATATCGGTAACGGATATATATGGTGTATATGAAACGCACAACAGAATACCCTCCCCTGACGCCAGCCGTTTTTCATATTCTTCTGGCGCTGGCAACGACAGACCGACACGGATACGACATCATGAAGCGCGTTGAATTAGATTCAGAAGGGTCCGTTAAGATGGGTCCTGGGACGCTCTATGGATCAATCAAACGCATGTTAAGCGACGGATTCATCGAAGAATCAGGGGAACGACCGGATCCATCTCTCGATGATACTCGCCGAAAGTACTATCGAATCACCCCATTCGGAAAAAAACTGCTCTCCGTAGAAATCGAGCGGATGTCTCATGTGATGAATATCGCTCAACGCCTGAAACTCAACTCATCTCAGACGTAATAAAAAGAATAGCGATATGCCATACCCCTCTCGTTTCATGGCGGTGAGAATCTACAATCTTCTCCTCCGTTTATATCCGCAAAAATTCCGTGATGTCTATGGAGAATCCATGGCGCAAAACTTCGTCGACCTCTATCGAGACACATCTACCGGCGGAACACGCAAAATGTTCTTCCTCTTCCTTTCTCTATTAAGAGATCTGGTACAATCACTTCCTCAAGAACACATAGAAAGCTGGAAGAATGATCAGCTCGTTGCAAATGCAGGACAGGAAAAATCACGAGCCATCATCCTTCTCTATGGTGGACTTCTTTTTCATCTCATTCTTTTTTTAGGAGCCGTATCCCCATGGGTTGCACGGTATGATGGCTATACCATTGATATGCGGACAGGCATACCTCCTTGCTACATGGCTGTGAATCGATTCTTTGAAATTGGATGGGGAGCCGCATACCCTCTCATTATTATTGGGGCCTGGTTCTTTGTATTCACCATAAAACGATGGCGCCTTCTCGTTAACGCTCAACTAGATTCCTGGACGGCAACAAAGGATGCGCTCGTTGTGTTTCCCACTTCCCTCTTCCTGGTCTGGATGGTGGGCCAAATCGTCTATAGCATATGCTAAACACCTCTTCCTTGGAGCACGTACGTGCACAGAAGATTGCCTCCTATGCAAATTGACCGCCCTTCTCTTTGCTCAAACAGGATCAAAAAAACTTTGGGGCAGCGTTCTTATCCTTGCAGGTATAAGCATCTTCATCTCTTGTCTCTACACCGTGTCCTCAAATAACATGTTTTCTGTTGAGATGCTGCCGGCACTCCTGATACTCTCGTTACCCTATATCGTTAGTGGAGGGCTATTTATTCTGGCATCCAAAGCTTCTTCGCGCAGAGAGAATGGGCAAGAAAACTCAAAATAAAAAACGGTTTCCAGGGCATCATCATCTATTCATAGGTTTCATCACCTTTCTTCATCTCGTGGACAACAGGCGGACAACGGCACGTCGGTCGCGACCGACGTGCCAACGCTTGGGAGATGGAGAGGACGAAAACAGGGCGATTATAAGGCCCTGTTTTTGCATCTTCTAAAATAAAGATAGCTTATCTAGAACGAGGCTTCACGGGTGGATGATTATGCGTGACCTCTATTGTTTTCGCACCTCGATCTGCCAGTTTAAAAATATCTTTCATGGCAGTAGCCAATGGAGCACTCTCAATCAGAATCCCAAAAATTTCCTTACCGAATGCCAGAATAGAAACCTTATCACCATACGTATCAATTTGGATTGGGGCAGTATAGTCTTGAGGGCGAATCCACGTACGGATCACGTTCCGAGCTTTATCAATAGCTGGATCATGATTCGTATACTCATCATCGACTGTAATGGCGTACGCCTTTACTCCTAAATCAGCCTGTCTTTTTAGATAATGGGCAAACCAGGTTCCAAATGTCTCGCGATACTCTTCAGCACGTGCCGTTCGAATAAAATAAAGCTCCTTCGCTCCACTCTCTAACTTATCCTCCTGCATCGCCCGCAAACCTTCGATACCTTCAAAAAAACGGATAATTGGACGTTCAGTGGAAAGATTATACTTAGCTTTAAGCTCAGGTAAAGCTCTCAAAAGATCTTCCTTAGAAGAACGGGCTCGGCCCTCAGCCTCCTCTGCCAACTTTGCCAGCGCATCAGGTGGCTGTGGAACAAAAAAAGCCTTCCCGTTTTTTTTCTCTTGGAGAATCAGCTTTCGATCAACCAAACGATCTAAAATTTTATACAACAAGCTACGCTTGATCTTTTTTACATGCCCCAATAGACTCCCCGCTCCTTGCGGGCCGTACTGTAAAAGGGCTTCATAGACATGCGCCTCATCATTAGTCAGCCCAGCTTGTGTAAAGAGATATTCGTACATGACAACAATATAGGCTATTTTTGACGTATTGTCAATTTATGTCACTTTTTTGTGACGGAATATAATCTTACATATTATTATAATAATCCATTTTTAATAGCTTAAAACTACATTATTCTATATATATCACATATACTTGACATGTTTTATGGATTATGTTAGCTTGTCACTTCGCTCTTTTTCATCGCCTGAAAAATCAAAGCTCTTTTCTAAGATCGCGACCTGTTTTCTTCTTGGGTTGAAGAAATCAGATCGCGTCTCGGAAACAAATCCAACCCTTCGAGCGCAGAGGTGCACATTGAACTAAGAAAACACACCCCGATGTATCCCGAGTGGCCTTGTCAAAGGCTTTTGGGTGGCAATTCGCCATCCCTTCCCTCGGGATTGCACAGGTCATCATGACGAAGTTTGAAATTCCGGTTGGGCTGTACCTCACTCGTCCTTCCGGGCGTGACTACGGTCACTTTCAGCCCTGTACCCACTGCGGAGACCTCCTAGGAGAGGGTTCGCAGCGAGGGTGGGGCGATACACACCAGGTGCGTCTTACGGACAACGAGTGGGCGAGCTTTTGTTCCGCGCACTGCCTCGCCCTGCATGTGCAGCAACATCCGGAGCTTCCCGTCTGGCATCCGTTAACCTCCATTCTGCTTACTTATCCATACATGGAGGAGGAGCTGGCTTCTTGTTACGAGTGCCAGAGCAATACGCACAGCTCTCTGTGTGCGTTTCTTAGCATGCCGGAGGACTATGGCCTCTTCCCCTGGTACGCCGTCTGTTCACTGGCGTGCTTGGTTAATGAGTGCGAGAAGTCTGAGGCGTTTTGGATGGCTGAGGGCGTAGGCAAATGGGGCATTCCCCTCTGCCGCTCTGGAGAGGTCCCGGAGCTACCCCGCCGCATCGCTTCTCTCCGCCGCCTGCGTCACAAACTCCGACCGCGCGACCTTGCTCGGCTTGGGTTCTAGAGAGTGACTTCCTCGGCATAACTCAAACAAAAGAGGTGACATTGCAAAAATGTTGGGAACCGTGGCGAATCCGGTCAGTACGAAACGATGCCAGATCTTGAGAGACCTTATCAGAGGTTAACGGAGCGACGGTCCCGTCGTTCCTCGTGCTCAAGGTCAACCGGAGAGCCATGGCTCATAACACGTCGCGAAACTCCCAGTCCGTTGCGGAAGCCGATAACCTCTCTACTATGGCGACCAAGGAGGCGCCAATGCTCATCCAACGTGGTTCACCGCCTTCTCCCGAGCGTCTTGCGCAGCGTGCCCGCCTCTACGCGAAGCACGCTGCACCTTTCGTTCGGCAATGGCGCAGGGCGTTCATCATTGATGACGCTCCACCGGAGTCTGAGGGCGGGTAGCCCTCTTTCTCTTCTTCGCCAGAACGCACCTCGTCTCCGCGTTCTGGCCGACCCCCGAGATCGTCACATATGTGATGGTTTCAGGGCTCGGAAACACATCAACCCTTTCGAGCACAGAGGTGCACATTGAACTAAGAAAACACACCCCGATATATCCCGAGTAGCCTTGTCAAAGGCTTTTGGGTGGCGATTCTCACCATCCCTTCCCTCGGGATTGCACAGGTCATCATGACGAAGCTCGATCTCTTCGGTCCGTGCGAGCAGTGTGGCGACGTGCTGGACGAGGCTTGGGACAGTTGGTGTAGGGCGAGTTACTTGGTCTTGCTTCAAGAAGGCTGGGCAGAGTTTTGCAGTACCGCGTGTGTCGTAACTTGTCTCAAGGAGAAGGTGCGGCAGCTCGCCTGGTTTAAGGACGAAGCCCCGCTCGACGACCCGTTTCGCTTTCACCCCACGTGCAGCCACTGCAGGAGCTCAGACCCCGCGCGCCTCTACGCCAACGCGCAGGTGCCGTGGGAGTCTCCTCTTGAGCAAGAAGACAGTGTCGACTTTTGTTCCCACGCTTGTTTTCTCGCTGCGTTTGAGAACGAAGCGAAGTGGCAAGAGCAGCGCGGGCTGGGGAAGTGGTTCATGCCTGTCGGGAGCATCATTCTCGACGCCCCCCGCGAGGAGCGCCGCACCGTGGCCAGTCTCCGCCGTCTGCGGCGTAAACTGCGGCCGCGGGAGCTCGCCCGGCTCGGGTTCTAGGTTCGGCACGTTCCTCGCGTGCCAGAGAAAGGAGGCGTGAAGAAGATAATATGTCTTTCGCCAGAACGCGATTCGTCTTCGCGTTCTGGCCGACCCCCGAGATCATTATTCTTAGACTAGTGATTTCAGCGGTTGGTTGCAGAAGGTATCTGATTAAAACTTGGAGGAAAAACAAAATGCAAAAGCGTACGCAGGCCGAATGTCGGGATCACTGGGAGAAGCTCTTTCCGAGTAAGGGCGCGGTGCTGGCCGAGATCCTCCACCCCTTTGCGGGGTGGCAACCGAAGCTCAGCACCGTCTCACACGCCATCGAACTGATGGTGCGCGAGACCCGCCCCATCTTCTGGCGGCAGATCGCAGGGATCAACCTGCACATCTCTACCCTTCGCCGCCACGAAGTCGTGCTCACTCTGGAGGATTCGCTCAGGGAGGCCCTAGGCGAAGAGATCGCCGAGGTCCTGGACAAAGGCACCGGGAACCTCCTCCGCGAACAGCTCGAGAAGGAGATCGGGGTCGGGCTATCCCTCTTCCTCGGGCATCCCTTCCTCTTCTCCCTGCTGTGCCCCTGCGCCTATGCGCTCGGGGGGCGGCAAGACAAGGTGGAGCAATTCAAGCCGCTCCTCAATCTCTGGCTTGCGGGCTTCTTCCCGGAGGGCTTCGATCATCGAGGCAAGCTCATCCTCCAGGCTGCGTCCGCGAGGAGCTAACACCCAGTACAAAAAGCCTCTCACTCGCGCACTCCGCGGGGCAACAACGCCAAGTTGTCGTGCCCAGGGGTGCGTTGTTGTTTTAACAAAAAAATCGTTTCTCAAAACAAAACCCCCGTCCAATCTGGACGAGGAAAATGTTGGCGGTGCCACGGTACGTCGCTCGCGAACGACGTACCACGTGAATCCCAGCGACTTCAATAGGTAGCCCCGTAAAACTCCTCGCAGACTCGTCGTCACGTGGCACGTAAAAATCCCAGCAGATAGCTGGGATTTTTACGTGGTGCTCAGGAGAGGACTCGAACCGAGGAAAACGGGAATGTGGTATTCCTATTAACTCAGCCAAGAATGTGAAAATATTGCCTAATTAAAGCGATAAATTGTTCTATCGTTTGCGATCATTAAATAGCAAAGAAAAGCACGAAATAACTCCTAAATGTCAGCGGGGCGTCAACCGATGAGAGACTTAGCTGAGAGGATAAGAATTATTGACAAAGTGACAAAAACAAGTTACGTTATGCCGTTCTTTCATAAAGAGAGCTGATAGAAAGCCTGATGAAATCTTTGGAAGCTGCCCTAGTTTCTAGAGATTTCGTCAGGACTCTTCATGACTCATCAATCAAAAGGAGGCAGCAATGCCGGAACCGAAACGGATTGTATTCGATCTGGGCGGCAAGGTCCGCATCTCTCCGCCCATGTGGACGGATAATCACCTGGACGTCGAACCGGGTGATCTCTCGAAGTTTGCTCCGACTGGCTGCGGTCTCTACGGCTACCAGCTCCGAGATGGAGCTACCAACCCCTTCACCGGCGCGCCTTCCCAGGAATCGAGCGGGGGGGGTCGTTTACTTCGACAACGACATCTCGCAACCCGACTTCAACGCTCTCCTGCGGGTCCTGGAAGTGCACAAGGACTCTCGGAGGCCCCGGAAGGACTTCGCCGCCTTCATACAAACGTCTGAGCAGCCCGGCAAGGACGGCTACCTCATGCAGATGCGTATCGTCACGAGCTCCGCTCTCTACCTCATGTACCGCGCGATCGACGATGCGGGTTCCAGAGCATTCCCCGAGCAGGAACTGACCCTGCGGGAGGCTCTATGGGCTTTCATCGAACATGAAAAAGAACGATGGGGCACATCGTTCACGCAAGACGAAGAGAAGGGGCTAATGGGTCTCTTCGGGGGCGATGGCGACTTCGCTCGCGAGCAGTTAGCCTTCGGCTTCATGATCGAGAACGGTGACACCGGCGTCTACCGCATCTGGTCTCGCGCCTGGCTCGTGACGAAGTAGTCCGGTCCGAGGACCTGTTACAAAGAAGGCTCTATCACACCCGCCCCGACACCCCGCTCCCCTGAGCGCCCTCGTCGGAGCGGGTTTGTCGTTTATGGAGTTTCTTAAAAAACCGCTTGAAGGGCAGCGAGATACAGCTAGATCTTCTCTTGCTTGATGAGTCGAAAGCCATCTGCATCATCGGCAGCTTTTTGAAAAACCGCTTCGTAGCAATCACCAATAACATCTTGATAGCCTATCTCTAACTGAAAGGGATGATTTCCAAAATTAGGCATCGGCGTTGAAAGCATGCACCTGACCACCTCATTAGTTTGATCACTGAATCTAAGCTGTGCCCCACCCCCTGCAGGAATAACGACCAACCTTTTGAAGCTCACCGTAGCATTCTCAGGATCAGTGTATTCGCCCCCTTCGTCAAAACAAATACTTTTAATGAAGATGCTTTTCGCCAAACCTCGACCATTATTAATAATCTCGATATCCGTAAAATCCGATGATTTTCTACGCGTAATAAAATCTTCTGGCACGGGTATATTCAAGTCCTTCATGACCTGCTGAGCGGCCTTCCATTGAAGCCGCAGAAACGGCCTTCTTTCATACTCCGATTGTTTCCTGGCTTCCCTGAATGAACCTACAGCAGCATACGCCGCATAAAGTGCACCAAAGGCCGTAAGCGCATCTAATACCTGAAACTTCATAAATATTAACAATATCCCGCACATCATACATGAATCGGCATACAATGCCAGTGCATACATCATCAATAAAATCAGCCATCAGAATTTATCCCCCCCTTCCCGTGGAGAGTTCTTTTCTCCTCAACAAAACAAAATCCCCGTCCGATCTGGAC
>CAYWEE010000033.1:0-9184 GCA_964457295.1 uncultured Gammaproteobacteria bacterium | reverse complement strand
TGGTATCCTTAGAGGAATATGAAAAAATATTTTCCTTTTTTGGGCGCGCTTCTGCTTGCGCTATACGCCGCTCTTGCTGCCAATATCCCTCAAACCCACGCCATTATCGCCTACACGGGTCCACAACCAGGAACATTGATTAAAGGCTCCGGATCAGCGGTATACTATCAAGCCTTGAACGAAAAACGTCTCGTCTTCCCTAATGAAAAAACGTTCAAGACATGGTATGCGGATTTTTCTAACGTCGTAACTTTATCCGATAATCAACTAGCGAGCATTCCTTTAGGGGGAAACGTAACATACCGACCCGGAGCAAAACTCGTTAAAATCACCACCGATCCTAAAGTGTACGCCGTCAGCGCACATGGTGTTTTACGTTGGATCACGAGCGAAGCTATCGCCCAAAGCCTTTATGGGAATGATTGGAACACAAAAGTTGATGATGTGGCAGACGCCTATTTTATCAACTATACGATTGGCACCCCCATTCAACAGGCCTCTGAATATTCACCTGACCAAGAATTAAGCGCAGCCAATGGGATCAATACAGATAAATTCCCCCCTACACCCCTTCCACCCTCTCCCTCAACTCCCACCTCCACGTCCCCAACCTCCACCCCTCCAACCCCCTCATCCCCCACCTCCTCAAACACCAGCGTTATCTTTACCACCTCTCAAGCCACGGTTCAGGCCGGCGACACCATCACACTTCAGGTCTACGCCTCGGATACATTGGCAATTACCGGCATTGAATTATTCTTTGACGGAGGACTGCTCAAAACTTGTAGCTCGATCACCTGCACTGCGGATGTACAGATTCCACTCGCGGGGACAAAGACCTCATATACTGTCGAAGGGCGCGTCTCAACTCTAAGCCAAAATCTGATCACCAAAACCGCAACGCTCTCGGTCACACAAGGTACATCCCCTCTCGCCAAACTCACCATCGCTCAATCCGTTATTCGTCCGGATCAATTAGCCGGAGTATCTATTGAGGCGGATGTCAGCATCGCGGTGAACCGCATCGATATCTACGTTGACGAAAGCAATATCAAGTCATGTGCTAGCACGGCCCGCGTGTGTAACTGGAGCGGTAGCGTCAGCGGTAGCATCGGCTCGACGCATCCAGTCTACGGTGTCATCAAAGACACGCTCGGACGAAACTATATTTCACCTACGCAATCCATTACACTCAGCGCCAATGATGCACCGGGAGTCACTGTGTCGCCGGCAAAACCCATCATCTATCTTGGTGAGACAGTGGACATAACCGTCACGGCAACGGATAATGAAGGAATCGCTTCCATTGACGTCCTTTATAATGGAAACGTATTAAAACACTGTGAAAGCGGCGCTCCATGCACCGCGACCACCGGCCCATGGAACACTATTGGCAGCGTCACCTTTACCGGTCGCGCAACTGATCCAAGCGGAACCACTGGGTCCGGAGAATCATCAGCTGTGTCAGTCATCGCTCAACCGTAATTATTCATAAGCTCATTCTCTTTATGCGTTCTTCCTTTATTCGCGCCGCCTCTATTGCCGCCTCACTGGTTTTTGCCGTGATGCCATTCGCATCGCAAGCTGCCACCACCTCGGCTTTTAATCCTGGAGATTTGATCAAGGGTTCATCGGCCACCGTCTATTATTTTGCCGCCGATGGACGCCGCTACGTCTTCCCCAACTCCAAAACCTACTTTACGTGGTACAAGGATTTTTCGAACGTGAAGCAAATTTCTGATGGCCAGCTCTCAACCATCCCGCTGGGCCGCTCCAACGTCACGTATCGCCCAGGTTACAAGATGATTAAGATCACGACCGATCCAAAAACCTACGTCGTGGATCAAGGGGGCTTTCTTCGTCATGTCACGTCAGAGCAACTGGCACAAACGCTGTACGGGTTAAGCTGGAAGAATCAGATTGATGACGTACCGGATGAGTTCTTTGTGAACTACAAAGTAGGAACGGCTATTCAAACCGCTTCAGATTACAATCCACAAAACGTCATGACGCAGACCACCACCATCGCGCAAGATAAGCAGATGGATGAAACGCAGGTCACAATCACGATCGGCTCCATGAACAATAGCTTTGTGCCCACCACGACAACCGTCAAAAAAGGCACGACTATTACCTGGACAAACAACGATATTACGGATCACACCGTTGTTGGTACGGGCTTTTCCTCAGGAACGCTCAAACCCAACGCAACCTATAGCCGTACCTTCAGCACTGCTGGATCCTTTGACTACCACTGCGGTATTCATCCGACCATGCAAGGCACGGTCAACGTCATTAACTAGTCAGACATTACATATAAAACACCCGCCTCTCACGAAAGGCGGGTGTTTTATATGTAAAGACAGAAAACGATTCGCCTCTATGTCATCTCGACCGGAGCGATAGCAGAGTGGAGAGATCTATAGAGAAAAATACTCAATGAGGTAGATATTTTCCCTGTCTACGCATCCAGAGTACAATCACTACATGCTTTCATCCGCACGCATCCGAGAACTCGAAATCACCGCCAACACCATTCGCGAAGACATCATCTCTATGCTCCTCGCCGCTGGTAGCGGACACTCCGCCGGGCCACTGGGCATGGCCGATGTCTTCACGGCTCTCTATTTTGAGATCGCCGACATCACTCCCGAAACACGAACGAACCCACATCGCGATCGTGTCGTCCTCTCAAACGCGCATATCTGTCCGGTTCTCTACGCGACTCTCGCCAATCGCGGATATTTTTCACGCGAAGAATTGAAAACACTACGCAAATTCGGTACGCGACTCCAGGGACATTCCAACAATCATTTTGCCCCTGAAATTCCTATTGAAACGTGCGGCGGCCCACTAGCACAGGGCATTTCGCAGGCCGTTGGTATGGCACTCGCTGCCCGCACAGAAGAACAACCTTGGCACACCTGGTGCCTCATGGGTGACGGCGAACTCGATGAGGGGCAGTGCTGGGAGGCGTTTATGCTCGCCGGCAAAATGAATCTACGCGAGCTCACGGTCTTTATCGATCGCAACAATATTCAAATCGATGGAACAACAGAAGACGTGATGCCTCTCGAACCACTCGCCTCTAAGTTCACCGCTTTCAATTGGAGCGTCATCGAGGTTGATGGGCACAACATCCAAGATATTATCGACGCCGCCAATCGAGCACGGGCCATTGCCGAAAATCCCACAGTGATCATTTGCCACACCATCCCCGGCAAGGGCGTAGATTTTATGGAAGGCAAATATGAATGGCATGGCAAGCCGCCGAACGCCGAAGAAGCGCGAATCGCACTGACTGAATTACGCACACTCAGCGGCCACATTAAAAGCGAACACCAGTAGCCCCTTTATGCTCCACCCCGACTCTCACCTCAATCCCGCCCTGTTTGATGCAGCCGTCGAAAAGATTCCCACGCGCAACGGCTACGGTACCGCGCTCGTTGAGCTGGGAGCGGCCGATCCACGTATCGTCGTATTGACCGGTGATCTGGCAGAATCAACGCGGGTGTTGGATTTTGCCAAAGCCTACCCCGAACGCTACCTCGAATGCGGCATCGCCGAACAAAACATGATGAGTGTAGCCGCCGGTTTGGCGCTGGCAGGCAAAATCCCCTTTGTATCTTCGTATGCGGTATTTGTGCCGGGACGCAGCTGGGATCAATTACGCGTCTCCGTATGTTATGGAAAAGCCAATGTCAAAATCGCCGGTGCGCATAGCGGCATCTCGGTGGGGCCAGACGGCGCAACCCACCAAGCCCTCGAAGACCTCGCCATCACGCGCGTTATCCCCGATCTTGCTGTCGTCGCTCCATGCGACGCCGAAGAAACACGCAAGTGCGCTCACGCCGTCGCAGCCTATCAAGGCCCCTGCTATTTTCGCTTTGCCCGTGAAAAGACCCCGGTGATAACAACACTCGCCACGCCGTTTACCATCGGCAAAGCCTACCTCTGCACCGAAGGTACAGATGTGACCATCGCCGCTTGCGGTCCGCTGTTACACGAAGCACTCCTAGCCTCTCGTTTGCTGGAAGATGAAGGCATATCAGCCGAGGTCATCAATAGCCACACGCTCAAGCCATTCGATAGCAAAACCCTCATCGAGAGCGTGCAAAAAACCGGCTGCTGCGTCACGGTCGAAGAACATCAAACCATCGGTGGACTCTTCGGCGTCGTTTCAGAAACTCTCGCCTTGAATCATCCCGTGCCGATCGAAGCCATCGGCATGCAGGATTCGTTTGGAGAATCCGGAGAACCGAATGAGCTGCTCAAGAAATATAAGATGACGGCTAAGGATATTGTGCAGGCGGCTAAAAAAGTGATACAACGAAAGAAATAATGATATGACTGATGGAAAACGGATGTCTGAAGAAGATTTCAAGCCGGGCGTGCCGCTAGACAAGGAAGCCGAGGCAATTATAGAACGCTCAAGGCAAGAAGTAAGCGCACGAGAAGCTCAAAAAACTCCTGAACAGCGAGCGCATGATATCCGAGAACAGACAAAAACAGATCTTCAAGCGAATCTGGCTTTTCTCTATGGTCAAGTCTACGATCTATGGAAACGAGAGGATCAATATCTCAAAACACTTCAAACCCCCTCTACGAATGATGCTGACTTTATCATGCCAGGCACCATTCCTCACGCTGCCAACATAGACCTGTTTGCTGATGAACGCCCAGGAACAGAGAAGTTCGCGGCACGAGCAGCAAACGCACAATTATTTTTAAGCGCAGCGCATGATCTAAGTAGTGCTATACGAATATTTCAACAAACACCTGATCAATACACGGACACTACAGTGTATGACGTCATCCGCAGATTACGTAAACGAGTTAATGAAAATACAGAAACCTGGATGAATAAAGTAGCTAAGACCCTCACCACATATCGTCAAGCGCGCAAACTAGAATAGCTTCCAAAGAAAACACCGCGCAAATTAAAAAATCTAAACCAGATAACCGAAAGCCGACGGGACGAACCGTCGGCTCTTCGTTTACAAAGAGTCTATCGGCCTCCAGGAGAATCAAGTATCCTAAAAGGAGTACTTCATCTACTCTCATTATGATCTCCCGCCCCGCCCCTTCTTTAGACCTTCTTGCCATCGGCGAGTCCCTCCGCGACGTCTTTTATCTGCTCCATGAGGCCACCGTCAGCTGCTCTCTCCATAAAGACCAGTGTTTATTGTGTCTGGAATATGCCGAAAAGATCCCTGTAGGGCAGGTGACAAAGGTCCATGCGGCCGGAAACGCTGCCAATGCGGCGGTTGGAGCGGCACGTTTAGGGCTTCGCTCTGGGCTTGTCAGCTGGATCGGGACCGATAACGCGGGTGTTGAAATCCAATCAACCCTCAAAAAAGAAGGGGTACACGTCGGCTGCGTCACGAGCGATAAAACCCGCCCGACGAGCGAAGCGACCATCCTGATGTTCCAAGGCGAACGTACCCAACTTGTCTATTTTCAACCACGAACGTATACCCTGCCTCACCTACCAAAAGCAAAGGCCATCTACTACACCGCCATGGGCAAACCATCGGCCAAATTTGATGCCGCCCTCCTCAAAGAGCTCCAAGCCAATCCGCAAACGTTGTTTACCTTTCAACCCGGCACCACCCACGTTCGCCTCGGCCTCACTCCTCTCAAAAAATTCATCGCGCGCAGCGACATCTTTATCCTCAACAAGGATGAAGCACATGTCATCCTCGGTGACGGAGAACGGACGATGTGTAATCTTCTTGCAGCCTTTCACCATCTTGGTGCTAAACGCGTCATTATCACCGACGGTAAAAATGGAGCCGATGCTTTTGATGGCTCAACCCACTGGCACATGCCAATTTTCCCCGGCGAAGCCAAAGAGCGCACCGGCGCGGGCGACAGCTTTGCCACCGCCCTCACGGTCGCCACCATCCGCGGCGAAGATCTCCCCACTGCCTTACGCATGGGTACCGCCAACAGCTGGAGCGTCGTCCGCGAAATCGGCCCACAAGCAGGACTTTTGACCTCAGCTAAAATGAAAACGATTTTACAAAAATTCAAAAACATTAAACCGCAAATTCATGTTCATGCATAATTATCAAAACATGATAGAACTGGGGGGCTTGGGGGGTGCCTGCTGTTCGAGCTCCTGCCATATACATTCAACTCGCCATAAGCAAGCGAGTTCAGCCACCCCCCAAAATCTTTTTGATGTTACTTTTGTGATTTGACAAAAGTAACAATAAAATAAACTCTCTATGCTCACCTCCTCCGCCTCTCTCCTCAAACGCGCCCGCCGCGAAAAATTCGCCGTCCCCGCGTTTAACATCAACGACCTCGAAATCCTCAAAGCCGTGATGGCCGCCGCCGAAAAACTCCGCTCGCCGATTATCATCCAAACCTCCGAAGGTGCCATCGAATATGCCGGCATGGACTATCTTGTGGCTATGGCACGCGTGGCCGCCAAAGCCCCGATCCCCGTCGTTTTGCACCTGGATCACGGCAAAAACATGAGCGTCATCAAGCAAGCTATCAAAAGCGGCTACACATCGATCATGTTTGATGGCTCGGCTCTTCCCTACAAAGACAATGTGCGCAAAACCCAAGAGGTCGTGCACTTGGCTCATGCCAAAAAGATTTCGGTCGAAGCCGAAATCGGCGCCCTGGCAGGGATCGAAGATTTCGTCACCGTCAAAGAACGCGATGCCAAGCTCACCTCCCCCGCCGAAGCCAAACGCTTTGCCAAAGAGACGGGCTGCGACAGTCTTGCTATCGCCATTGGCACGAGTCACGGAGCCTACAAATTTACAGGAGCCACCCATCTCGACCTGGCGCGTCTCAAAGAGATCGCTAAGCTCGTCCAGATTCCTCTTGTTCTCCACGGAGCCTCGGGCGTACGCGAAGACATGAAGGAGATTGCCGAAAAATACGGAGCCAAACTCGGTGAAGCTCGTGGCGTGTTAGACGAGGATATTCGTAAAGCCATCAGCCTCGGCATTGCTAAGGTCAACATCGACACCGACCTCCGCCTGGCGTTCACTGCCGGCATCCGCGAAGCGACGTATGAACTCCCGACCATCATCGATCCACGAAAACTACTAGAACCTGCCTTTTTGTTCATGAGAGAAGTCGCCATGCAAAAGATGCGGTTGTTTAAGAGCGCGGGCAAAAGCTAGATCTTGACAGGACCCACAAAACCCAAGAAGATGCCGCCGAGGTGAAACGAATGGGTCCCACCGTGTTCCTTGTGGTTTGTCCGAACATTCCCCCTGTCGAACTCGCCCCGCACAGCAACCTGGAGGCGCTGGAAAAAGCACTGAAGGACATTCGGCTCCCCAGGGAATCTGAACAAAGCATCCGCGCGGCTGCGAACAAGCTCTATCAGTTCGCCCAACCCGCTACGCACATCGTCTTCGCAGCACCGGGCGCATGGGCGATGCTCCGGCACATGGAGCGGCTGTCTGAAACAGGCGCACTCCTAAGCACCGACTCTGCTCATGCGGACATCTACCAAACATGGTGGGATGCGTCGTGTTGGAGATCGCGAATACAGAGCGCGCTCTGTGGCATCAACGCCGCGGACACCCTGCTCATCATCGCGGGTAGCCTCTTTGCGACCACCCTGCTGCAAGGTGTTACGCACGAAAAATGGACACCTGACAGACTCGCAGTAAACCGGCATGTCTTCAGGCTCCTTCTCAACGAGGAAAGCATACTCGTCCTGACACCAGAATAACGAAATACGCGCTCGCCGAACGGGGACACTCCCCGGCTCCGGCTCGAGCGCGTGTTTTGCATTTCAATAAATTTATCAATCAATTGACCATTATTTTAAAAAATGCGAGTATCGGATAGGTCGTTTCACGACCATAGACAAGCACGAAGCGGTGGCGCTTCGTAAAACAACGCAACGAGAGGAGTACTCATCATGGGAGAGATTGACATCAGCCAAATTCACGAGCTTACAAGTGGCACGGGAACGCGGGGGGATGACATCGATGATCAAGATCTGTATCGATTCCTCTATCGTCCTAAGGGACCCATTCTGCCTCCAAGCTGCACCCAAGCACTACGAGTCCTCCAAGAGGAACCGTGGGCGCTAGGCGTCACACGCAGCGGACAGGCCACTTACGTCGCACGTGACGAAGATCGTCTCATGGTGGTTATCGGAGGCGAGGTAACGAAGACCTGTTTGGAGTGGCCTGAAGGGCCGATACAGATCGTCTATCATGGTCAGACTGACAAGGACTGGCCCGTCTACAGCATCGTGGAGCACGATGACTCTAACCAGGTGTTGACGATGAAGTTGATGATACCGATTGCAGTGGCGATGTTGAGAGTCAGAACTCTCCTGGTACCACTTCCGAACAGCCAGATGCTGCGTCTCTCGAACGTTGTCTCTCTGTGGATCGAATCGGCAGGCACTCTCTTGCTGCTTGAGCTCCACGAAGACAAGCTGGAAATGATCCGCCTGAATCTGCATGACCAACAACGCAGGACCCTTGCCAAGTGTCCGATCAATCCCTACATGCGTGATGCAACCCTGGCCAGCAACGGACAAGGCGATCTCTTTCTCACCTTTCGCAGCGAAGAAAGCCCTGAGATGGCCATCAAGATTCAGCGAATGGGAGAGGAGCTGCAGGATCTTCCCCTTCCACAACACGTTCGCGGACTGCAACTTGCCAGAGATGGAAACAAACTCATTCTGTTGGCGAACCATAATGGCTCTCGGATCATCTACGATCTTGAGATGCTCACAGCCCCTGTATCAGGATTCTCTGTTAAGGGGCTGGAGACACTAGTCGGGGCGGAAGAGGTGCCCCAGATCATACGGCTGCCAAACCAGCACATCCTCGTCCGAAGTACAAAAAGAGAAAAGGACTGCCAGGATCAATACTGGTCCAGAAAAGGCAAGAGGCCCACCTACACCTTCGATGAGGTGTCCCCGATGTTCGTAGATCAGGAACGATATTTTTATTGGGGTCTCGCGAGAGGCCAAGACGATGACGACGCCTGGCTATGCCTCATGCAGACCTCACCACTAAAAAAAGTGAGGCCGGCGGAGGAAACAGAATGGTAGCCTAATCCCACCTCGCTGACGCCCCGCATTCCTCCGCGGGGCGTCATTCCATTTTTACCCTCTTTCATCAGTGCAGGCTCATAGAAAGCTAACGGAGCAAGGATTAGCATGTTAGTGTCCCTAACTCGC
>CAYWEE010000032.1:0-9739 GCA_964457295.1 uncultured Gammaproteobacteria bacterium | reverse complement strand
TTGATTGGGGTTTTGAAAGGATCGATGGGTGGTGCATTGATATTAGAATGCGGGATCTGCTCGTTGATCTCGACATCTTGAAATACACTTGATACGATCCGCACACGACGGGCTGCGCTAGGTGGCGACGAGTCCGCGGGGAGGCTTTACATGGCGTGGTAGCCAAGTGGTAAGGCACGGGTCTGCAACCCCGCCTGTGATGAGTGGAGATTATGGCCAGGTAGCCAAGTGGTAAGGCACGGGTCTGCAAAACCTGTATTCGTGGGTTCGATTCCCACTCTGGCCTCCACTCATCACAGGCGGGGCGATTCCCACCCACGCCTCCACCGAGCTGAGCTCGGCTCTGTTCTGGAGGAATCGAAGCTTAGCTTCGCGCTCATCCTTTAGATGCAGAACAAATGAGAGATCACCTCGGTTATAAAAATCAGCCTCTTTAAAAGGCTGGTTTTTAATATGCTGTAAGATTACGTTTGAAACAAAATAGAAATCTTGGGCATGGCCGCTTGATATCCTTCGATAAGTTCTATCGCCTCCCTAGACATGTCATCTTTTTTGGCTTGGATTGTAAGCGTGCCTTTTTCGTAGTCTACCTGGATATGGGCATCCGTCCGAATGTTAATTTCTTCGGCCATGCCGGCGAGTAGTTCGTAAAATTCCTCGGCCATCTCGTCCGCTTCTTCTTCGCCGCTCAATAAAGACGGATCGTCGTGATAATGATTGTATGGCATGAATATATGTTAGAGGATTGGTGTCAGAATACAAAATGAGCTCGTACGTGCGCAAAACAGGTCTTTGCGTTACCGTGTAGGCTATGGAAAAAAAGACCGCTCTTCTGATCGATGCTAACGCCCTCATTCACCGGGCGTGGCATGCCTTGCCGCCCATGAAGGCCCCGGACGGGAGGGTTGTTAATGCGGTGTACGGGTTTTCGTCGGTGTTGATGCGTCTTTTGCGTCCCGTTCCTCCATCATATGTTGTCGCCTGTTGGGATACGCCGGAACCGACATTCCGTCATACGGCAGAACCAAAATATAAGGCGCAACGCGTCGAACAGCCGCAGGAGTTTTATGATCAATTTCCTCTAACCGAGGAATGTCTACAGGCGCTTGGAGCGAAGAACGTAGCCCTGCCTGGGTATGAGGCCGATGATTTGTTGGGGACGTTGGCTGCGCGCTTCGCCAAAGAGGGGGTCGAGGTCACGATTTTGACGAGTGACAAGGATGCGTTGCAGCTTATCGCTCCTCACGTTCGTGTTATGTCATTTAAAAAAGGAGTGAGTGAGACGGTTATCTATGACGAAGAGACGCTCCCTGAATTGTTCGGCTTGCGTGCCGAGCAGATCGCGGATTTTAAGGCTCTCCGCGGAGATGCTTCGGATAATCTCGCCGGAGTTCCGGGTATTGGAGAAAAAACTGGGATGGATTTACTGAAGCAATATCATTCGTTTGAACAGATTTTTGCGGCCGCGCATGATGCGTCGAGCGATCTTTCCCCTGCCGTTCGGCGTAAGTTGTTAGATGGTGAAGCGGCGGCGCGCCACACGCTCCCTCTCGTACAAATCATGTGCGACGCACCGCTCAAGATTTCTTTGGATAAACTAGCGTATGAGGCGCCGGATGATGAAAACTTGCGTAAGACGCTTATGCATTTTGGTTTTCAAAGTCTTGCGAAGCGTTGGTTTGGTGATGCGGATACGGTCAATAAGATGAACAACAAAGAGGAGGCAGTGTCGTCCACGGAAAAAAAGACAAAGAAGAAACAGGTAATGCAAGATTCTTTATCAGACGTGCTTGATCAAGCGGAGAAAGAAAAATGTTTATTTTTGTTTGCGCCTAAGGTTTTACAGGGATCGCTTTTAGGCGATGCGCCCGATCTTGTTTTAGGGAGCGAGAGTATGACAGTGGTTTTGTCTCCTGTTTTATTGAATGATTCTGCGAATGCCCAGCGTTTAGCCGAAGTGTTGGGGCGCCAAGAGATTAAGAAAATGGGTCATGATCTGAAGCGTGTGTGGCACATGGTTAATGCACGGGGATGGCGCTTGGCTGGATGTGCCTTTGATACGGAGATCGCGGCATATCTTTTGTCTGCCGGTGAAGGAAGCTATGAACTTGAGATGATTGCCGCGTCTAAATTGAACATTGTTTTATCTGTAGCTGGTGATACGGCGCAGGCTATTGAAGCGTTGCAAGTTATTCGACAGTTGGTGCCGGTCTTGCGACAGGAGCTTGAAGAGACCAAGACGTTGTCGGTTTTGGAGCGCTTCGAGATGCCGCTTATTTCGGTCCTTGGAGCGATGGAGGCGCGGGGCATTAAGTTGGATAAGCCGTATCTGGCAACACTGGCCCATGATTTTCATATTGAAAAAGCACGACTAGAAAAAGAGATGGAGGCGTTAGCCGGAACGGCGTTTAATCCAGCTTCGCCCTCGCAGCTCGCACGCGTGTTGTTTGAGGTCCTCAATCTTCCAACGAAGGGCTTGAAGCGCGGCAAGACAGGGATCTCAACCGCTGCCTCGGAGCTCGAAAAACTGGAAGGCACGCATCCGATTATCGAGAAGATCGGTGAGTATCGTGAAGTGGCCAAGCTTCTTTCGACGTATGTGGATTCATTGCCAGCGCTGACCGATGCAGAAGATCGCGTGCACACGACATTCAATCAGACGATGGCCTCGACCGGCCGGCTCTCATCAGTCAATCCAAACTTACAAAATATTCCTATTCGGACTGAGCTGGGGCGCAAGATTCGTCGCGCGTTTGTAGCTGCGCCTGGCTACGTGTTGTTATCGTGCGATTATTCGCAGATTGAATTGCGTGTAGCGGCCGCACTTTCAAAGGATGAACGGATGTTGCAGGCGTTTCGTGACGGTGTAGATATTCATACCGCTACAGCGGCGGCGATTTGGCATGTTGAGCTCGAAGATGTTACGAAGGATCAACGTCGTGCTGCCAAGGCGGTTAATTTTGGTGTTTTATACGGACAGGGTCCGCATGGTTTGGCCAAGGCTGCCGGTATTCCTTTTGGTGAGGCGCGCGAGTTTATTGAGATGTATTTTCAGGTTTACGCGGGCGTTTTTCGGTATCTTGAAGAGACGCGAGAGTTGGCGCGCCGTCGTGGTTATGTCGAGACG
Organism: uncultured Gammaproteobacteria bacterium; assembly: GCA_964457295.1. Classification (GTDB taxonomy): domain Bacteria; phylum Patescibacteriota; class Patescibacteriia; order 2-12-FULL-60-25; family 2-12-FULL-60-25; genus CAYWEE01. The sequence continues at coordinate 6,612 of CAYWEE010000032.1, read as the reverse complement.
CTGTTTGGTCGTCGTCGTCCGATTCCAGACATCAATTCCCCTGTCCCCCATATCCGTGCTGCCGCTGAACGTATGGCGATTAACATGCCGGTCCAGGGAACGGCGACGGGTGATATCATTAAACTCGCTTTGATTGCATTGGATCGCGAGATGTCCAAGGTCTCTGCCGGAGCGCGTCTATTGCTACAGGTTCACGACGAAGTTGTCTTTGAAGTTCCGGAGGACGAGGATATTACCAAGATCGCTCGCGCTGTAGCCGATATCATGGAACACGTCGTGGACATCGGTTGTCCGATTGTGGTTGAGGCCAAGACGGGAAAGAATTGGGAGGAGATGAAAAAGATTGATTTTTCCTCATAATCATCGGCGATTTGTAGGATTGTCCTCGACCCCACGGAGCCGTGCTACACTCTCGCTATGCTTATCTTGTGTTCCGGTCCCGATACGTATCATGCTCGTAAAAAGGCACAGGATTTGACGCAGGCGTTTCGGACGAAGCACGATCCGTCGGGGTTTTCTATTGAACGCATGGCCGAACCTTCTTTGACGGAGCTTTTGCATAAAATGTCGGCTCCATCGTTTTTTTCTCCGAAGCGCTTTATTCGATGTGATGGTCTCTTTGCTGAGCTTTCCATCGCCGATCTGCGTAAGCTTCTTCCTCGTTTGCATGATGAGAATACGATTCTGGTGACGGTGGAAGACGAGGCGCCTAAAGAAAAAGTTTTGCAGGAATGTGCGGGAAGTTTTTTTGTGCATTATCCTTTTTTGCCGTTATCACACGTGGATTTTGCCAAGTGGTGTGAAAAAGAAGCCTTAGCGCGCGGTATTTTGTCCGATGCCGCGCGCGGTATCGCCGAGGCTTGCGATGGTGATTCTTGGCGCGCCTCGACCGAGCTCCAAAAGGTGGAAGCGAATCCCGCGGCTCCGCGTGTGATGGCTCCGGATGCGGAAACCTCTGTATTTAATGCAGCCGACGCCGTCTTATTGCGTCGTCCAGGCTGGCGTGACGTTTTTCAGTCGATTTCCGAAGAAGACGCGCTCTTGCCAACGCTACTCAATCAAACTCGTGCCTCTCTCCGGATTCGTGATCGTGCGACGACCGGACTTCATCCGTTTGTGATCAAAAAAGTAGGCGCATTGCGCGTTTCTCAAGCGGAGCCTCTTCTTCTTTTAAGCATCGCCTCTACGGTAGCCGAGCGCAGTAGCCTTGCTGGGCGGATGGAGTGGGAGAGTCTTCTAGTTTAAGCCTTGACGTCTTCGTCTTTTCTCCGTACACTCTCCCCTATCTATGCCAAACAAGCATGCCGCCATTAAAGATCTGCGCAAAAATGAAAAACGAGCCGCCCGCAATGCGCTTATCAAGACGCATGTGAAGGCTTTGCATAAAAAGGCCAAAGAATTGGTGGCTGAAGGTAAGGGCGCGGAGGCTAAGGCCGCTGTCATTAAATTTCAGCAAGCGGTTGATAAGGCGGCCAAGCGTGGCATCATGCACGCAAATCGAGCTGGACATAAGAAATCAGCCCTCATGAAGGCTACGGTCAAATAAGAAAAGGTCTCCGGTTTATCCGGAGATTTTTTATTGGGTGTTTTATATCCTGCACGGTAAATATTATTTGGCTGAATTTAGCAAAATAATATTTATTTTCTGTTCTTTTGACGAATCACCTTTTTTTCTTTATGATGCTTGAGCTTTTTCTTGAGCATGGAGGCAAAGCTATAAATATTTTACGACGCATGTCTCCATAGTTCAATGGAAGAACGAGAGACTCCTAAGCTCTAGATGGTGGTTCGATCCCACCTGGAGACACCAAGAAAACTTTTTAATTTGGCGAGCTTCGGGCGCTTCGGTCAAAAATATCCTCACCGTACTCACAGTACGCCTCCGGTATTTTTGCCCTCCAGCATCCCGAATCTCATCCAAATTAAAAAGTTTTAGAACATGCTATATAGAGCAAATTCACAGACGGTGAAAAAAATGTTTCACGTGAAACATTTGCTGTTCCTAGCTACTAGCTACAAACTACTAGCTGCTGATGAAAGCTTGCGGGCCGATAGCTCAGTTGGTAGAGCGCTGCATTCGCATTGCAGAGGTCTGGGGTTCGACTCCCCATCGGTCCACCAAATAAAAACTCTCTTCATATGAGAGTTTTTATTTTTTCAATAATTTCACAAAATAATCTCAAAAACCCATTATCCTAATGTTTCACGTGAAACATTAGATGAGTTATTTGGTCTTTTACCGCTTAAAGTTCACGCATACCTACTTACAATGATTGATATTCTGGATGATGGGCTTATTGGTATGCTCGGTGGATTGTTTGAATGTGTTCCTAGTATTGGTTGGGCTCTGTTCATGAGACTTGATTAATGGTGTTTGTTATTTTGTTTCGGGAGATTTGTTTATCGTTTTGTATATCCATGTGTAAGCTCCACGATTGTTTTTGTTTAGAGCTGTGAATGTAAAATGTTTCACGTGAAACATGATGACGCTTTTTATCATGAGGTTATTTGTAGTCTATGACGTTTCCGTGTATGGCGCGTATGCCGTGTAGAGCATTTCTGATTTCCTTTGATTAAATTTTTATGATTGAACTAAGAGATTTTAGCTTTTGCCAAGACTGCTGTTTAAAGATCTTAAGTAGACATGTTTCACGTGAAACATTTTTAGTGAAAGTCTATTTGGATTGTATTTATGGATAGTCGTGCTCATATGGCTTGTTATTTAGAGTGTCGGAGATGTTTGGATACCGGCTCGCGTACGGTGCGTTTCCGTTTGTGGGGCTGCGTCTAGATCCCTATATAGTCAGTTGATAGTACCTTGATTTTTTAGAGGAGCTTTGAACGACTGTATTGATGCGATGCGTAAAATGTGAGAGCTGTTGTTTTATTTTTTTAAATACTTTCTTAAAAGAGAATGGCTTTAATTTTATAAACATACAAATGTTTCACGTGAAACATTTGTATGTTTATAAACTGTGTATATTATATTTATATTGTGCGACTCATTTAAAATGCCTTTAATAAAGCAAAATATTGAACCTTTGTTCTGTTTATCTGTTCGGGATATACTTTAGCCTATGGCAAGGCGCCGTTTTTTGGATATTCATCTTTTAAGATTTATTTCACTTCTTTTTGTAAAAAGACGTCACTTCTCTACATATAAGGTAGGAAGGTTTTTTTGGGTGCTATTTTTAGCTGTATATGCATGCGTGGCTCCATTGGGTGCGGTTTTAGCCATGGGCAGCTCCAATTTTTCGGTCGATTGGGATTCGATGAATAGTGGGGGCGTGGATGTAGCATCTTCAACGAACTATCAAAGCAAGGATACGATGGGAGAGCAGGGAACGGGACTTGTGAATAGTACGAATTTTCAAATTGATAGCGGATATCGCGCAAGCGATGTAGCGGCTTCCTCTACGACGTCTTCGGGCGGAGGAGGTGGTGGCGGAGGTAGCGGAAGTGGCGGGGGTGGAGGGGGTGGTAGTATTATTTCCGCGCCCGTGATTAGCAATATTCAAGTCATTAACATCACTTCTGGTTCGGCGCAGATTACGTGGGACACGGATAAGTTATCCAATTCTGCGGTTTCGTATGGGTTGGATAGTTCTTACGCGAACGGCACGGTTACTGTAGCGGCGCTTACTACCAATCACAGCGTTTTTTTAACCGGTTTGCTACCGAACACGACGTATTATTTTATTGTTTCATCAACGGATGGAACACCACTCACGAGCGTTTCTATAGAGGATAAATTTCAAACGCTGAATGTGAGCGATGTGACCGCTCCGGTGATTTCAAATATCCAGATTACTTCTATTACGCAGACTTCTGCGATTGTGACATGGGATACGGATGAATTGGCAACGTCGATTGTTGCCTACGGCACATCTGTGTTTTATACGAATCAGTCGTCTACGTTGGGGCTCGCGTTGAATCACAGTGTGTCTGTAACGGGTCTTGTGGCTAGTACGACGTATCACGTTCAGGTTGTATCAAGTGATGGATCAGGCAACATGGCGACGGGATTGGACGTGTCGTTTACAACGCTTTCTGATGTTACGCCTCCAACAAATGTTAGTAATTTGCAGGCGGCGGCGGGGGATACGGTTATTGGTTTAAGTTGGACGTTGCCTACGGATCCGGATTTAGCAGGTGTGTATGTCGTTCGAAATGCTACAGGGTACCCTGCGAATGTTCAGGACGGCACCGTGGTTTATACGGGTGGTGCCGCATCATTTACGGATAGCGGATTGATCAACGGCACGACGTATTATTATGGCGTATATGCTTTTGATACGAGTGGAAACATTGCATCAGGATCTTTAACGAGCGCGACGCCGCAGGGAACCGTATTACCACCGCCAGTCGTGACGTCGACGCCGCCGATTGTTGTACCACCCGTATTACCTCCAGTCGTTCCGCCGTCAGGTACGACAACGGGAACGGTGCCGAATCCTCCTTTGTCCGGTGGTTCGTCTGGGTCATTGGTGACAAGTACGGGTCCCGGTTCTTCGGGAGGAAATGCGGGGAGCACGACAACGGGGTCGGGAGTGTCCGTTGGGGGTAGTAGTGCCAGCACGAGCACCTCGACCGTGTATATTGCGGCAACGTATTTTACGCAAAACAATTCGTTGCAACTGATACCTGATGCGCAGGGCGCTTTTGGTCTTTTAACCGGAGCGAATATTACAGCCGTGGCCGTGCCCGATGTTGTGCAAGGCAACCTACCCATCAGTGTTGTGATTGATGTGGGCGGTAGTTTGTATTCATTGCAACCGTCGCCTAACGGGGGTGTATATAGTGGTACGTTTTTAACTCCATCTCCAGGAAGCTATCCCGTTACTGTGCGAGCAGTTTATGCGAACGGAATAAGCGCGATACAGCAGAATGTTTTGATATCACAACCACCGGGCCGTGTGGTTGAGCAAGGGGTTGCTGGACCGTCAGTGGTCGCTGTCCCTCAAGCCTCAGTTCAATTGTTTCAAAATATCAATGGAGCATGGGTGCCTTTCGGTACCACGCAAACCGCTAATGATGGATCGTTTGCGTATATTGTTCCGAATGGTGAGTATTATGCGGAGATAGATAAGGAAGGATATCGAAAGGTAACAACAGCGCCGTATGTTGTAACCAAGAATGTGTTTAATGATGGGGCCGCCATCGTGCGTCTACCAAAGGATGTCGTTATCCCTCCGGACGCCCCCTTGGCAGAGCAGGTGCAGATTGTGGCGCAGAATGTTTTGCAAGATGTGACGTACAGTGCCAAAGTTGTGCGTGAAGTTTTAGAAGATCCGCGCGTACAAACGACGAATGCTGTTGTGGCACCAGCCTTGTTGGCAGCGGCGGTTGTTAATACGGCTACGGCGGCTTCTGTATTTAATGCTTTTGCGTATTTACAATTATTATTTACGCAGCCGCTATTGTTGCTTGGACGAGGCAAGAAGCGAAAGTGGGGAGTGGTCTTTAATTCTTTAAGCAAACAGCCGATTGATTTAGCAATTGTGCGTTTAATCGATACGGTAACCAATTTTGTTGTTCAGACGAAAGTAACGGATAATTTGGGTAGATATGCGTTTGTCGTTAAGCAGGGCGCGTATCGTTTAGAAGTGACGAAGCCAGGTTATGTGTTTCCTACCGCGCACCTGAAGGGAAAAACGGAGGATGCGGCGTATCCAGAACTGTATCAACCAGATGTTCCGTTTCAGATTACTGATACCACAGTTATAGCCTCGAATATTCCTGTTGATCCGGTCGTTGTTACCGAGGCGCCGCGTCAAGTGTTGTGGCGTAAATCCTTGATGACATTGCGGAGCGGTTTAGCGTTTAGTGCTGTTCCGTTGAGTGTAGTTGTTTTCGCTGTAACTCCTCGACCAGCTAGCGCCGCTTTGTGTCTTTTTCAGATTGGTACATATGCACTGTTTCGCCGTCTTGCTCGCCCTCGGCACGCGGATCGTTGGGGTATGGTGATGGATACCGCAACAGGCAAGCCGTTGGCTCAGGTGGTGGTACGCGTCTTTGATGCTAAGTTTAATAAACTTCTCGAAACGCAAGTAACGGATCGTAATGGAAAATATGGATTCTTTGTGCGCCGTAACGTGTACTACGTTACGGCGGAAAGATCGGGTTATCAAAAATACGTTTCAGCGGAAATTGATTTACAGAATCAAGATGGCGTACTTATCGATCAGAACATCTCTCTTGAGGCCGTGTCTACAGCAAAAAAATAGTTCTACACCGGCGTACACATGTTATCCACAAGCGTAGACAGCCAAGAATAATAAAAAATAGGCGTATTTAAAGCTTCTCGATATCGTGTAAGATATAGGAGGCAGAAAGCGAACGTTTCTTTCCGCTTCCTTGCTTAATCTAGCGATTTTTACCCTGTACCATACGGTACACGGTATTCTGCTCTTACGCAGATGCCCACTCGTCATTTACAGGCATCCCATTTCTTAATGTTGCCGATCCAGCATTGCTATCGGTTTGTTTGTCGTTTTCGACCTGCGATTTTGGCTGTGCTGCTTCTAGTGTCCTCGGGTCTTAGTCTTCCTTTTGTATCCCACGCCGCCATCCCCCCTCTCCTTAACTACCAAGCTCGCTTGCTTGATAGCT
>CAYWEE010000031.1:7647-11302 GCA_964457295.1 uncultured Gammaproteobacteria bacterium | reverse complement strand
CCTTACCTTTTACACTCGAAAAAGATGTCTACAGCAACAGGGGAGCGTTAATCCTGCGCAAAGATAATCCATCCGGATTACCGCAATACGACGACGCTCTCGAAATTTCTATCAAATTCGCCGGCGCACCGGAGCCGGCCATGGTCTGTACCCAAGAGGCTAAACTATGCCCCGATGGATCAGCCGTCGGACGCACCGGTCTAAATTGCGAATTCGCGCCGTGTCCTAACACCGTACAGCAATGATTCCCCACGCATCTGTAGCCGAGGCGGTACGCACGGAACTCAACAGCACGATCGATGCTGGTTTAACGACACACGAAGCTCAAAAACGACGCTCTCGATATGGTGAAAATCGCTTAACCGCCTCCTCGCGCTATAGCGTTATTTCAATATTTTTGCGTCAATTACAAAATACACTCATTCTCATTTTATTCGTTGGCATCGGACTTTCTGCTTTTTTAGGACACACAACCGAAGCGATTACAATCGGCATCATCGTCTTTTTTTCAATCATCCTCGGCTTTATCCAGGAATGGCGTGCAGAGCGTGCCCTAGAGGCGCTTCAAAAGCTCACCACGCCACTCGCCCTCGTTTTACGAGACGGCATCGAGCAAAAAATTTCGACCTATGATCTAGTACCGGGAGACATCATTATCCTTGGAACCGGTAATCGCATTCCGGCTGACGCGCGTCTTTTGGAGGCTGTGAACTTAAAAATTGAGGAGGCGCCTCTAACAGGAGAATCTGTAGCGGTCGAAAAAGACAGCACGATGATCTGCACAGAAAAAACGCCCATTGGAGATCGACGCAACATGGTATTTGCCGGAACCAGCGTCACCTATGGGCGCGGACAGGCTATCGTGACCTCAACGGGCATGGCCACCGAGTTCGGTCATATCGCGAGCCTCTTAAAAAGCGTACAGCGAGAAGAAACACCGCTGCAAAAGAATTTGAGCCGTATCGGTCGCGTGCTCACCATGGGGGCGCTCGCTATTGTCATCGTGATCGTTATCCTAGGCATCTTGCGTGGACAGCCACTATTGGAAGCACTTGTTTTTGCCATTGCCCTCGCTGTTGCGGTCGTGCCCGAGGCATTACCCGCCGTAGTGACTATTGCCCTCGCTATTGGCGTTCAGCGCATGTCTAAGCGCAACGCGCTGGTTCGATACCTTCCGGCCGTAGAAACCTTGGGCAGCACAACGTTTATCTGCTCTGATAAAACAGGAACGCTGACCAAAGACGAGATGACCGTCCGCAAAATACTCATAGCAGACGGAACGGTCCTCGAGGTTACCGGCAGCGGATATGATCCACACGGCACATTTCTGCAACACGAAGCAGCCTATACACCAACACCTCTTCTTCAAGATCTCCTGCGCGCCGCTACACTTTCTTCGGATGCGCATCTTGCTTTGACGGATGGGGCTTGGAGCTTACGCGGTGATCCAACCGAAGCCGCTCTCATCGTCGCAGCAGCAAAGGCCGGCTTACATAAAGAACAGTTGGATGATCAGTTTTTGCGTACAGCAGAAATCCCGTTTAGTTCAGAGACGAAACGCATGACAACCTTGCACCAAACCCCGCAAGGAACAATGGCATACGCTAAAGGGGCCGCCGAGGTTATCCTAGCCGCCTGCACGCACATTCAAACGGAGGAGGGGATAAAGCCTCTAGATGCACCACAGCGCGACAGCATTTCGCAAACCATTCAACGTTTTGCCCAAGAAGCTCTGCGCGTTATCGGCGTTGCTCGCAAACCCACGGAAAGCCTACAAAACGCCGAACAAGACATGATTTTTCTCGGTCTATTCGGCATGATCGATCCACCGCGAGACGAAGCCAAAACCGCTATTGCCACCTGCAAGGCCGCAGGCATTCGCTTGATGATGATCACTGGAGACCACGCGGAAACCGCCGAGGCTATTGCGCGCGAACTCGGTCTACTTATCCCGGGAGGAAGAGTTATCACCGGCCAAGAACTTGCCCACCTACGTCCAGAAGAGCTAGAACGAGAAGTCGAAACGATTTCGGTCTGCGCCCGCGTATCACCCGAACACAAACTCCGCATCATTGAAGCCCTACAGCGACGAGGACATATCGTGGCCATGACGGGGGACGGCATCAATGATGCTCCCGCGCTAAAACGGGCCGACATCGGTATCGCTATGGGCATCACGGGAACAGACGTCACGAAAGAAGCCGCTGCCATCACACTGGCCGATGATAATTTTGCCTCTATTGTGGCAGCCGTCGAAGAGGGGCGCATCATTTTTGCCAATATCAAAAAGTTTCTGGTCTATTTGCTCTCCTCTAACCTTGGAGAGATCGGCCTCATCGCTACAGCCTCTATCCTAGGCCTTCCCTTGCCCCTCACAGCCGTACAAATCTTGTATCTGAATCTTGCCTCGGATGGACTGCCTGCACTCTCCCTGGCCGTAGATCCTGGAGAACAAGACATCATGCACCACCCACCACGAGCACGCTCCACCGGGACATTCAGTCGGTCACTGTGGGCCCTCATGATCACCGGAGGAGCATGGGTGACGATAGCGAACATCACACTGTATATATGGGCCATGGCATCTGACGTAGGAACAGCCACAGCCAGAACAATGGTGTTCGCATCTATCGTGTGCATGCAAATCTTCAATACCTACTGTTTTCGCTCAGACCGTCTATCCGTCTTTCACGCCCCGTTTCGTAATCGCTGGCTCAATCGCGCCGTCATATGGGAATCGGCACTTCTTCTAATCGTCATCTACACCCCATTTCTGCAAACCTCACTTCACACAACCCCGCTATCTGCATCGCAATGGCTCATCGCCCTAGGAACAGCAATCACCATCATCCCCGTTCTCGAAGTCGCTAAAAAAATCTTTCGACGACGCACATGAACCTCCAAAGCCCCGCCTTTGTAGATGGCGAAACCATTCCCAAAACATATTCTCAATCCAAAGCCGTACTCATGGGACGATTTTCACCCGAAGGAGTACACTAGCTGTATGACATTTCAAGAAATCAAAGACTATATACAAGACAATCCGCAGGGATATTGGTTTAAACGAAAACTTTACGGATGGGGATGGACTCCTGTCACTTGGCAGGGCATGGCGGTCACCCTTGGATATCTTGCAGCTATCATTGGACTCACCCTAACCCGAGATGAAGACTCTTCCGTACGCGAGGTCACCCTCACCTTCGTCTTACCAATCATTATCTTAACTGCAGTGTTATTGTATATTTGCTATAAAAAAGGTGAAAAACCACGTTGGCAATGGGGGATGCCTCGCAAAAAATAGGAACATGATCTACGAACGTTAGTACCACTATCTCGCATAAATATTATGAATACCTCTAAGTTTCAAAAATCGCTTGTCATTCTTCTTGCCTCAGTCGCGCTATTGCTTCCGTCCACTACTCTCGCAAAAACAACCTCCTTGCGAGAACCTCCGGTAAAAAAGAGCTTGACGGCTATTTGCCACGCCAAAGGAACACGATATTACAAGCAAACACTTAAATTTATATCATTCAATTCATTGAAGGATTGTTTAAAAAGTGGAGGCAGACTGCCCAAACGATAGCAGCTAAAAGCTTACGGATTGCTTTTTATTCAAAAATACGCCATACTCCGCTCCTATGCCACGAAACTATCC
>CAYWEE010000031.1:0-7547 GCA_964457295.1 uncultured Gammaproteobacteria bacterium | reverse complement strand
ATTGCTTTTTATTCAAAAATACGCCATACTCCGCTCCTATGCCACGAAACTATCCATCAAAAGGTGCGGGTCCAAAAAAGGGAGGAAGCCGGTTTGGTAAAGGCGGGGGAGGAAGGTCGTATGATCGTGGCTCACGCGACCGAGATTCAGACCGACCGCAAATGCACCCAGCAACCTGCAGCATGTGCCACCGCGCCTGCGAAGTTCCGTTTTATCCCAATGGCAGCAAGCCGATTTTTTGCAGCACCTGTTTTGATAAGAACGGAGGCCGTGAATCTAAGCGTTTTAACGGTATGAGCCCGACCCCTCGACACGCGCCCTCTCCATCCTACGGCGGCGGTAGCGACAGCGGCGTGGCGGAACAACTCAAAAAAATCAACGCAAAGCTTGACCTGATCTTGAGTCAACTCGACGTTTAGTCTTTTATAGATCGTCGCATACATCGACGCGTACATTTCAAACACAAAAGACAGGCACGTTTAGCGCATAGCCAAACATGCCTGTCTTTGTAATACAAACAGGTTTTAGTGGTAGGATAGGGTATAAGTCATAACATCATAGGTCTATGACGCTTTTTTCGCTTAAACGCCTAAGCGTTTTGTCGCTGAGTTGCATTCTCTTGATTGGCGCCTCTTTCCAAGTCTCGGCCGCATCTTTATCACCAGGATCCCTCATTAAAGGCTCAACAAGCGCGGTTTATTACTATACTGCAGCAGGAAAACGCATGGCCTTTCCTCAAGAAAACGTCTTTAAAACCTGGTATAGCGATTTTTCAAGCGTAAAACAGATTTCTGATGCCGAGCTTGCCCTCATTCCACTCGGTCCCAATGCCACCTATCGTCCAGGTACTCGCCTCATCAAAATCACCACCGATCCCAAAGTGTATGCCGTAGCACAACACAGCGTCCTGCGGTGGATACAAAATGAAACGGTTGCAATAGCGCTATACGGCTCAAATTGGAATCAACACGTCGATGATATTTCCGATGCATTTTTCGTGAATTATACCGTCGGTACACCAATCACCGTAGCATCCGATTTTGCGCCCGCCCAAGAACTCGCCAATGCACGCATCGACGCCGCTACCACACCGCTACCAATACATGTACCATCAACGGCCGACGTTACGTTCACCATCGACACAACATCACCACGAACCCCCATCTCACCCTACATTTACGGCTCAAATGAATTCGTTCAAAAAAGCGACGGAACAGATAGGCTTGCACAATTCACCCTTTATCGACAAGGTGGAAATCGTTATACAGGATACAACTGGGAAAATAATGCCTCTAACGCCGGCATTGATTACGGACCTAACAGCAGCGATACCTATTTAAGCGACAGCACCGTTCCGGGCTTTGCAGTCACTCACGCCATCGAACAGGCTCAAGCGCGTGAAGCAGCATCATTAGTCACCGTTCCCATTGTTGACTATGTAGCCGCGGATACAAACGGTCTCGTGACGAGTGTCGCCTCTGATCAAAACCCACGCTGGGTGCGAAATCACGCTCTTACCCCTGGAGGAGCACTTCCTGCAACGCCAAATCTAGCAGATCGATCTGTCTATCAAGACCAATTTGTTCACTTCATTGCGCAACGCTATCCGCACACATTCTTTTCATTAGACAACGAGCCCGCCCTGTGGCCATCCACGCATCCTCTTATTCACCCACAACCAACCACATTTGCCGAAATGGCCGACCGTACCACGGCCTACGCGACAATGATCAAGCAACAAGCTCCAGAATCTACCGTGTTTGGCGCAGTCGCCTATGGATACTATGAATACGTCGCCCTGCAGGGTGCGCCCGATCAACAGGGTAGAGACTATCTTGATTTTTTTCTTCAAACCGCTCAAGCCGCAGAAAAAACTGCCGGACAACGTGTTGTTGATGTCCTTGATCTACACTGGTACCCCGAGGCCCAGGGCGGGGGACAACGCATTACAAATGGAAACAGCCCCAACCCATCTCCCGCAGAATTTGATGCTCGCGTTCAAGCACCGCGCTCTCTATGGGATACAACCTACATCGAAAAAAGCTGGATTACCGACGTAACCAGTCAACCACTGCAATTGCTTCCTTGGCTCAAACAAAAAATTGCTACAGAGTATCCAGGAACCAAGCTCTCCTTCAGCGAATATAACTATGGCGGAGCGCACGACATTTCGGGCGCCATCGCCCAGGCCGACGTCTTGGGTATCTTTGGACGCGAAGGGGTCTTTGCAGCCACCTTTTGGCCCCTCATAAACGATCCAACGAGTTTTATCTATGGAGGCTTTGATATGTTTCTCAACTATGATGGAAAAGGACACAACGTGGGAGATCTCTCACTCACAGCCCAAACCACAGACACATATCGAACTTCCGTCTACGCCATGACTCGAAGCACCAACACCAAGGAGCTCACTGTCATAGCAATCAATAAAACCAATACACCACTCTCCATCAGCGCAGATATGTTGCACGCAGGGACGTATACCTCGGCCCAAGCCTACACCTTAACCGCCGCCGCACCGGTTCTAACGATAGGCACCGTACCGACGCTAAATGGAAACCGCCTAACCACCATCTTGCCCGCTCGAAGCATTACCACCTTTATTCTCAACTAATACAAAACCCCTCGCCATTACAGCGAGGGGTTTTGGTGTGGCGAATCAATTAGACGCGCTTCACGTTGACGGCGTTAGGACCCTTTGGAGAATCCTCAACATCGTAGGTCACAGCGTCACCTTCGCGGAGTTCATCGAACTGCACGCCGATCAACGACTTGCCATGAAAAAATAAATCCTTAGCCTCACCTTCTGAACCAATGAAGCCGAAGCCACGGTCCGTAAGCTTTTTAATAACACCATTCTTGCTCATAGCGTTGAAATGAATAAAATTGCAGATTAAATTATAGGTATGAAGCGATAACGTTTCACGATGCGGCAATTCTATTCCTGATAGAATAGCGTATTTTGAGATAAAAGTCAATACATGAAGCTGAAAAAGCTATAAACACTACCTTTTTCAGCAAATCGCACCATTGACGCACCTCGTATTTTACAGAATACTGACACGAAGTGTATGCAACGTTTTTTGATAACCATCCGCGCTAATTACCGCACATTCTGGATCAAGCAGAATATTTTACCCATCTATATCAGTTTGGTGTGGTTCGCGGCAGCCATGATGGTCCATACATGGGCTAACGCATACATCGTGAGTATCACAGGGACGCCCGTTGAAGACATAGTACTCAACCTACTTCCCACGCTTAAAATCGACTTCTTGATCATTCAAGTTCCACTTATTGCCACATTTCTGAGTTTAGCGCTCCTGATCTATAAACCGCACTATTTCCCGTTCACCCTTAAAGCTCTATCTGTATTTATCATTATCCGCTCTTTTTTTATCAGCCTGACACACCTGGGAGCTAGTCCACACCAACTTGTTTTAGATCACAACAGCTTCGGATTCAGCCTCTACGATATTTTATACAACACAACGAATGATTTTTTCTTTTCTGGACATACCGGCATCCCTATTTTACTTGCCCTCATCTTTTGGTCGGATAGACTGTGGCGTTTTATATTTCTTGGCATCGCTACAGTCTTTGGGATAAGCGTGCTTCTGGCCCATATCCACTACTCGATCGACGTCTTCGCTGCACCATTCATGACCTACAGCATTTTTATACTCGCCACGTACTTGTTTCCGAGGAGTTATCGATTACTTCAGCAGGAAAAACAGTAAAATACTATTTACCCTGGCACGCTTTTGGGCGCTCTGGCTTCGTTACGTCCTTCCTACGCTCGGCACCAACACCGAGTCCAACTGACCGCCCAAAGCCCGACACGTACGGGATCTCCTTTGGGCGGTCCTGACGTTTAAAGGGGGAGTGGGGAGGCGTGAAATTATGAAATATCCAGATCGGCAAACGCTGTAGTAATAAATAAAAAATGTACGCTTAAGAAAAAAATAAAATAGAATGACACGCTCGTAAAAGAAAAAAATCCAACAGAGCAGTAGAGGGCCACGTTAAAGGTCGGGGCTAAAAAATCGTTTTTAACGATAGGGTAGAGGAGGATGGCCGTGATATAGGTGAGCTATATAACTTATTACAAGCGTCGCACAATATATCTTATGCGCAACATACAGAAGAGCTTTTTGTACCCAGGCTGATCTTAAGCCTATTTAACGAATATCTTGCCTGGAACCCGCACGTCTATGTATTCCTGTGCTCCAACCTTCTTACCCTGCGTCTTCATGTATACCTTGTAGCTTTCAATCTGCGCCTCTAACGATCCAGATATATCAAAGATGATTGTGTAGCCTTGATTGGTATATGCCTCTACCGTGGATACATTAGGACTCTCGAGGCTCAGATACTCAAATACCACACCTCGCTCGTGCAAGGCCTTATAAGCCGTAATCCAGCTCCGCACGGTCTCTGCCTTCGTGACTTGATATCCCGTTGTCATGGGCTCTGGTAACTGGATAACCATCACGGGCAAATCTTGCGGACGGGCAACGGCCTTATGTGTCAGAAGACCCTGAGCCATAGACTTCACAGCATCCGCCGCTTCACCTGTAACCACACCGTTCGTATCCACCAAGAGAAATTGATCTTTCGAGGCCAAAACGACACTTCTCTGCCGCTCGGCGATGATGAGTCGTAAAATATTAGGATAAACTTTATCCACACTGACACTTTCAGCGAATAACCGCTCCTTCAAAATATTCGCGAGCGACATCTCATCTACAAAAAAAATATTCCGTGTATCCCACGGCTTCCACGACCCATGATCCATGATGCTATAGACCTCCGCCTCCACCTCTCCCCTTTCTATCGCATGAAGCTCGTTCGTCTCAATGCGCGTAATGCTCCAATAACGCGAAACGAATAAAAACCAGATTGCAGAAAAACCCAAACAAAAAATCACCAATAGGATAACCACAAAACGCTGGGCCGTGTGTCGCCCTTCTTGAGCGCCACCCCATGCAGTCCCACGTGTTCCTCGAAACATAACGCGCTTATCGTATCATGCGCGGAATAAGCGGGTTAATACGTGTGACAATTTCGTACGCAATAGAATCCGCATGATCAGCAATTTCTTCTGCCGGCACACTTTCCTTGCCCTTACGTCCCAATAAAATAACCTCGTCTTCGACCCGAATTCCCGGCACATCCGTCACATCAACCATGCACATATTCATACAAATCCGACCGACAACTTTACAGCGACGGCCGCGAATCAAAACATGACCTTTGCTTGACTGATAGCGCCCATATCCATCCCAGTATCCAACCGGAAGCACGGCAATCACCGTATCTCGTGCGACACGTTCAGAAAATCCATATCCAACCGCCGTTCCCTTTGTGACCGTTTTAATTTGAGCGACAACGGTCTTCCACGTCAACACCGGCTTCAGATGCAAAGAAGGAACTTTTTTCTCTACCGCGCGATGCACGGTATCAGAAGGCCAAATGCCATATATCGCAATACCGATACGTACCAGATTAAAATACGTTTCAGGTAACAACAGACTAGCGGCACTGCAAGCTGTATGAATATACGGCGGCCGTATGCCCTCTTCTTCTAACAGAGACAACGCTGCTCGAAACCGCGTCAGCTGAGCCGCTGCATGACTCTGATCCACCATCTCTTCAATATTGGCAAAATGCGTATACGCACCCTGAATACAGATTTGAGGAATTTTTTTAATAGAACGAACAAGGCGTCGCAATTCCTCGCCCTCAATACCCTGCCGAACCGTACCCGTTTCAATCTTCAAATGAACCAAGGCTTGCGAGCGAGCAAAACGCTTTTCGGCAAATAACTTGCGTAAAGCGTTCACAGATTCCGCTGTACACACCATAAACGAAAGATCGTTTCGGAGACAATCGGGCAATCGCTCGCGCAACGTATATCCAAGTATGAGGATGGGAACCCGTATGCCAGCCCGTCGTAATACAATACCTTCATCAACATTATCAACGCCTAGCCAGGTTGCACCATTTTGAACGGCAATGCTCGCAACTTCACGCAGCCCATGGCCATACGCATTAGCCTTAACCGCCGCCATCATCTGAACATCCGCAGTAACATGACGCTTTAAAGCTCGAACATTTGAGGCCAAATTGCTCGCAGACAGCTCAACCCACGTTTTTCCGATGTGCTGCATGGGTGCAAGTCTAGCCAATCCGATCAAACCCACAATACGGCACCAAAACTTTTGGAATGCGGATCGAACCATCTTCTTGTTGTCCGTTTTCAAGTAATGCGATCAAGGCGCGAGACGCTGCCGCAGCTGTACCGTTTAACGTATGAACAAACACCGAATTCCCATCACGATCTTTCGTGCGAATATTCAAACGACGGGCTTGGTAATCTGTGCAGTTCGACGTTGACGTAACTTCACCCCATCCGCCTTTCCCCTCTCCCCTGCCCCACATCCAAGCTTCCAAGTCATATTTACGATAAGCTGGTCCACCTAAATCACCGGAGCAGATGTCGACAACACGATACGGAATCTCTAATGCCGCAAAAATGTGTTCTTCGTGCCGAAGTAACTCAAGATGCATTGCCTCAGATTGTTCTGGCGTGCAAAACACGAACATTTCTACTTTAGAAAATTGATGCACGCGATACAATCCATAAGATTCACGGCCATAGGCACCCGCTTCTGTACGATAGCAGTGCGAAAGGCCAGCATACTTTATCGGCAATTGAGCCGCATCCAATACCTCATCTTTGTGATATCCGCCCAAAGTAATTTCGGCAGTACCGATAAGAGATAGATCTGTATTTTCTATTGAATAAATTTGTGTTTCATTTCCACGAGGATTGAACCCTGTACCGATCAACACATCGTCCTTAGCCAGATCAGGAGTGGTCATCGGCACAAAACCCTCTTTCACCAGATAATCCAAAACGAAGTGAATCAAGGCTTGTTCTAATATCGCCAATTTCCCTTTCAAAAAATAAAACTTGGCTCCAGCCACTTTAGCACCCCGATCAAAATCAATAAGATCATGAATCTTGCCTAACTCAACATGATCCTTAGGAGCGACAAGCTTTCCAACCGTTCCCACAACCCGCACTTCCACGTTTTCTTCATCTGTCTCCCCCATCGGTACAGCTGGGTGCGTAAGATTTGGCAGAGTTAAAAGCGCTCGCTTCCAGTCAGCCTCAATCTGCTGCAACTCACTCTCCATGACAGTAATACGATCTTTCGTGGCCTTACCTGCAGCAACCAATGCCCCCCGCTCATCAGGAGTGACCGTTGCCATGCGATCAGCAATACGATTCCGCTCGGCCCGCAACTCTTCAACGCCTTGCAAAAGAGCTAGGCGTCGTTCATCAATCTGTTGCCACGCAACTAAATCAACCACTACATGACGATTGACGCAGTTTTGTTGAATTTCTGCTACATGTTCACGTACGTATTTTGGATCAAGCATAGAGGTTAAATAGGTAGTCCCGCTGCGGTCTCATCTTCACTCATCAGGCCATTCATATCAATACCCTGATCTACGGGCCTCTCCTTTCGTAAGAG
>CAYWEE010000030.1:0-11786 GCA_964457295.1 uncultured Gammaproteobacteria bacterium | reverse complement strand
GCTACCATCCGTATCCATCAAGACCTCGCCAACCGCGACCGCGTGCTTGAAATCACCCACTAAAATCAACTTTCAACGCCTAAGGAGTCCCACAATTCAAAAAACGCTCTGTGTGAGAAGGATTACACCAATCCCTTGATAACCCGAATATCCGCCCCAATCCCATTCAACCGTTCGGCAATATCCTCATACCCCCGCGCAATCGAATAACAATTCCGTAAGATAGACGTCCCCTCAGCCCCAAGCATCGCGATCAAAATAATCATGGCCGGACGCAAAGCAGGCGGACAGACAACCTGAGAACCCTTCAGCGGTGTTGCACCATGAACAAAGACGCGGTGCGGATCAGCCAACGTCACGTTCGCACCTAAGCGATTAAGTTCGGTAAAATAAATCGCCCGATTCTCCCACATCCAATCATGAATCAATGTTGCTCCTGTAGCCTGCGTCGCGATCGGCACAAAAAATGGCAAGTTGTCACTATTGATGCCCGGATACGGTTGGGCATGAATTTTGTCGTGTAGCGCTTTCAATTTTGAAGGATACACGGTGATATCAACCAACTCTGTCCGATTATTCTTGGCCAGATACACCGTCGAGATCTTGGTACGAAGACCCATCATGCGCAACTTTAACAATTCAAGCTCAAGAAACCGGATAGGACAACGCTGAATCGTGAGCTCGGATTGCGTGACAACCGCGGCCGACAAAAACATCATGGATTCGATCGGGTCTTCGCTATTCCACCACTCAATTGGTTGATCGATATCTTTGACACCGTGAACGGTCAATACCGTCGTCCCAATCCCTTCGATACGCACACCGAGAGCCTCTAAAAAGAAACATACATCTTGAACCTGATAATTCGGCGGAGCATAGCGTAAAACGGTTTTTCCGGGGATACACGCGGCTGCAATCAATAAATTTTCGGCAGCCGTGTCGCTAGATTCATACAACACGACATCCGCCGGCTTCAATTTACCCACTCGAACCGTATATGCATTGGCACCCGAAGAAATCTTCACCCCCAAGGCTTCAAGTCCGTAGCGATGCGCTGCAATCGTGCGCATCCCCATACGACAACCACCAGCCGAAGGAATCTCAAACGTCGAAAAACGATGAATCATCGATCCAAGCAACATAATGACCGAACGCGTCCGACTGCCAGATTTATGGTCAATGCCTTTGAGATTAAATACCTTGGGCGGACGAATTTCGAGCGTATTCGCCGCCTTCCACGTCGCCTGAACCCCGATACTTTCTAAGACCTCCAAAATACGAAACACCTCTTCGATGCGCGGAATATTATGCAATGTCGTCACGTTCCGATTGAGAAGAGAAGCGAATAATAAGCCCAATGCCCCATTCTTTGATCCGCCCGTCACCACATTGCCCTGCAACTTGCGACCCCCCCGAATCTCGTAATCCACCGAATCGGTGACGGAGACAATCTTGTGATCCAAAACCTCACTCAGCTGACGTAGCAGGTCGATCCCCATGTTCTGATCCCCCTTTTCCATCCGCGCCAAAGCGCTCTGCGACGTTCCTAACGCCTTCGCAACCTCAGCCTGCGTTAAGCCGCGCTGCTCACGAATCCGACGCACAAACGCACCCATAGCCTGACGCTCTTCG
The DNA here is from genome assembly GCA_964457295.1 of uncultured Gammaproteobacteria bacterium. Classification (GTDB taxonomy): domain Bacteria; phylum Patescibacteriota; class Patescibacteriia; order 2-12-FULL-60-25; family 2-12-FULL-60-25; genus CAYWEE01. Next base: position 10,154 of record CAYWEE010000030.1, on the reverse strand, counting down.
GCCAACTGACGAGAGGAAGAATTTGGCATAAAAATGGTGTATATCATATATGATATACACCATTAATCCCCCAGTCAATACGCGAAATATCCTACTCTGCCATCGTCGGATCAATCACCACCTCAATCCAGGTTGTCCCGCGATTCAGCAGGATATCCGAGCCATCCATTCCTTCAAAGCCCAACCACTCACCTTCGGCGCGCCGCCACACCCCTTCGGTCTTCATTCCGTCACGATAGATCACGGCCTTGCCTTTACCTGTGGTACGAACCTCCAAACGCCCTTCGGCATCCAACACCTTGCCATCGGTAAGCATCACCACGATATTTTTTGCGTAGACTCCGGAGCCATCTTGATCCTTTTGTTCTTTGCCTGCCTGAAGTCGCGTATAAGCATTCGTTGGACGATCGTACGCCCAACTCACGTTATATGATCCGCCGTAGCGAATATGTGGGCCGTCCTCAAAACCACGCAGAGTACTAGTTCCCGTTCCTCCATCCAACGAAGCTTCATCTTTATACTTCCATGAAACAAACGCCGCTCCCGTTTCCCAACCGCGAAAAGAGGCAGCACTTGCCAACAGATCGCTACGCGTAAAAGCGTTATGTGGGGCGCTACGCTTGCTAGAACGCCAAAAAAACTTGCCGTTAAAATACTCATTCAAATCACGAAATTCGCTCAGATTCTGAATACGCCTTAAAGCCTCCGGACTTCCGCCAACATGGCCATAGATCGCTCCCAGGCCTCGGGCAAAATCCACAAAATACGGACGCGCGCTGCGCACCGGGCCAATCGCATCAACCGTCGTCGTGGCATCAAAAAATAACAGAAAGCGTGTAATTCCTCCTTCAACCGGAGCTTCAATAGCCACATTCGCCGCAGCCGGACCAGAAAGCGGACGAGCGTCAACATGATTCTCAACCATGATGCCGTAGACAGGAAGACGGGCCTCCTCGGGAGCAACCAAAACGCCATCTAATCCACGCGCAACTGAACTCGTTGCCACAGACGGCAGGTCGGAAGATGTGGAGGAGGTCGCCGGTGCCGCACCAGAAGAACGGCGCGCTTTTCCGCTCACCGCGAGATAACCCAGACCCAAACTGATCAGCACTAACAAAACACCCACGGGGAGAATCCGCTTCCACGATCGCTGGAGAAGTTTCAGGACGGGAATGGGAGACTCTTCGTGGGTGCTCATGGGTGAATCGTGGAAATTATTCTTTGGATTCTTCTTCGGCCTTCTTTTGAGCTTCAGCAGCCTTCTTTTCTTCGGCCTCAGTCTTAATGGCCGTGACATCAACCGTGGATTCAGAGGCTTCAAGACGCTTCAACTCATCTTCGGTAAGAGGACGCGTGACGCTCACGATCACCGCATCCACATCACCAACAGCACGCACGCCTTCAGGAAGAGTGAGGGAGCCGATCGTAATGTGATCATCGAACGTGACAATAGCAGACAGATCGACCGAAATTTCGTGTGGCAATTTACCTGGCAAACAGGCAACTTCGATACGATTCAAGGCAAAAATCGGCGTACCAGCAAGTTCCTTTACCGCCTTTGACTCTCCGACAAAACGCAACGGAACATCAAGCGTAATTTCTTGATCCATGCGAATCTGGCGAAAGTCGATGTGAAAAGGTTCTAACGAAACCGGGAACACCTGAACCTCTTGAATCAAAGCCTTGACCGGAGCCGCGCCATCAACGACTAAGTCGATAACGGAGGAAGTACCAGCGTCGCGATACAAAACGCGAAAATCAGAGCGTCCAATTTGAATGGACTTTGGAGGCACTCCGTGACCGTAGACGACAGCAGGAATCTGGCCCGTGGCGTGGAGGGTTTTGGCGCGTCGTCCCGTGGAAGTTCGGCTAATAGCCGCAATGGAATGGGTCATAATATGGGTCGAACAGTGGGCAGAGGATACGAAAAAACGGCCCGGATGTCAAGCGCGGCCGCTCCGAGAAGCCTTTGGAGCCTTAGGACGGAGCAATGCCTCGCAAAATGCCTTAGTATCGTCAGTGACAATTTTATGAATAGCTACGCATTCATCCGTCGAAATTGGCAAAGCTTCGCGAAAACGAACGGCGTCCTGAGCCTCCAAATCCGTCACCAAACCAATCGAACTCATCGAGCCGCCCTGATCCAGGACAACCGCTAAAACCGCGTTTCCACAGGCCCCACACGTACAATGAAAAAACCGCGCCGGACCCCGCTCTCCCAGCAAACGAATATCCGAAGCCGGGTACGCCGCATGGCAAACCGGGCAATGGGCCAAAAGATACGAGGAAGAGGGAGACGACATATCCTCTCTATGCTAACGGTGAGACGCGAAGAATGCAATACAACGAAATGAAAATTTAAAAACAAAGAGCCCATCCGTCACGACAGAGGAGCGAGTGCCCCGGCGTAACGCCGGGGCGGGCTCCCTGTCGCCTGGATGGGCGAGTTGGCCTTGAGCGCGTTCGGCCGATAAGGCTCTAGCGGTAGGCGAATTGAGGTCGACTGAGAATGTCAATGGCGCGTTCGGCCTGCTGCTTCGCATCAGATAGAGGCATGTAGAGTGATGTCTTGCCTGGTTCGATGGGGCATGGCGCGTACACGAAGAAACCACCCGGTAGCTGATCGAGGGCGTCGAACGGCTCCCCTGGGTAAAGAGCTGCCACATGCATCGACGTCAAGCCATCTGGACGCTGCTTACAGATCAGCAAGGGACCTTGATGAGCACGGAACATGGTCCCGTGAAGCCCGAGAAAAAAACCCCTATGTTCAACATGATCCTGGAGGACCAACAGCCTTGCTATCTCCTCTGCGGTCGGCTCACTACTCCTTCTCCCATTCGACAACAGCCTCATGAGAATATTTCCCAAACCCATCTAAGCCTCCTTTGGCAAGCAGTTTTATAAAAACAAACACTCTTCCTCTCGTCAAGACATCCGACCTCGCCCCCTCGCCCAAATTCTACCCCTCACTATCCGATATACCGTCCAATTTATCTCGACCGAAACAACCCCGGAGAATGAACGGCGATCGACTGTGCGACACCGATACCAACAAAGAGAGAAACAAGCGAGGAAGACGCGGCCGAAGCAAAAGGCAGAGGAATACCAGTAACCGGTAAGAGACCCAGATTCATGCCAGCGTTAACAAGAAGATGAAAAATCATTGAGGCCACAAAGCCCACCAAAAAAATACCGGCGAAGGCGTCTTCGGAGACCATGCCGATGTAGACCAGGCGATAGAACAGCAAACCAAACACACCCAAAACCACAGTCAGCCCGACGAAGCCCAATTCCTCTCCCAAAACCGCGAACATAAAATCCGTCGAGGCTTCGGGCAAAAAGCGCAGGCGCGCTTGTGAGCCCTCCCCAATCCCCTTGCCGAGCCATCCCCCAGACCCAATAGCAATTCGCGCCTGGGTGACGTTATAGGCCGCGCCATACGGATCAGCGGCTGGAGATACGAATGATGTTAAACGTGCTCGCTGATAGGGTTTAAGTCCAACAGTCCAAAGCAGCGTAGCAGCCACAACCCCAGAGAGCAGGAGAATCCACCAGGCATGACGGGGCAATCCGCAAAACAACACCACGACGCCCCAGATAAAAATCAAAACGATGGCCGAACCAAAATCCGGTTGCAGCAAAACCAACAACGCATAAAAAGCCGTAGCTGCTGCGCTTCCAATAAACGGCGTCCAGGTTAAGCGTTGATGGACGTGACGAGCTAGATAGGAACCCAAAAAAATCGCCAATAAAATCTTGGCCAATTCAACCGGCTGAAATGATAACGACCCGACGACAAACCATCGACCGCCAGCGCGATTACTCGTACCAAATAACAATGCCGCAACCAATAAAGCCGCCCCCGCGCCATAAATCGGTAATGCCAAGGCACGCAAGTGGCGATAATCAATAAAGGATAGCCCTGCCGCAATCCCCACCCCAATCACCAAAGCGATCAGCTGTTTATGAAATTGAAATAAATCCCCCGCTCCCCGCGAAATCCCGATGCCATAGATCGCAAGTAAACCGATAGCCGAAAGCGCCACAGACGCCGCCAGCAACGTCCAGTCATAGCGCAATGAGAGATCGATCCAACGTTTCATACAAAAGAGCGTGCCACAGAAACCAAAAGAAGCAAACGGGAAGATAATAATCCCTGAGCGGAGCAACGCGGAGTCGAAGGGCTACCGCCATGTAATTTTGGTAGCCCTTCGACAGGCTCAGGGTCTATTTTAGGCTATGTTTTGGACAGTAAAGTAAAAAACACCAAACTTATAAATACGACGAAGGAAGATACGCGCTTGGATCTAAAATATTCACCTCAGGGATAATTTCAGTCTTTGTGATGCCAGGAAGCGGCTCGGGCCAAGTGAGCTGTACGACACGCTCTTCGCCAGGCAAAAGATTGGTAATGGTAATTTCATTCGTCGCCACGATGCCACTTCCACGAAACAAACGAACAACACACCGAACGGACCAAAATCCATACGCCGACTCATTTACGAGCTTGAACGACGTCTGACCCACCTTACGGGTACCGATGGTAATCGACGTATCGTATGTCACGTCTTTCGTTTGAAACATTAAGCGTCGCGCCGCATAGTCGGCATACGTTTCTCCAACAACATTCGGATCAACGCGATGCCAATGAATACCATCAACAATCAAGGTTGCGCTGCGCCCACCACGAGATTTTTGGGTATATCCCAGTTCAGTCAAAACCGTATGCGCTTGCGGCAAAAGATATCCATGGCGCGTAGGCGTCTCTTCGCCCGCAACAGAAAATCGATACGAAAAATCCGCCCACCAATCCTGATTCGGGTTCGTCACTTCGGCCGACAAATCCAAACGTTTATCCGTCGTCTGTGCAATCAAAACCTCTGACGGTTTAATCGCCTCGGGTTTTTTCTTTTCTAAAGAAAATAACAGCTCTTGATTCAAGGCCACATCTCGCATCAATCGAGATTCACGGGGATAGGAGATAGCATAGGCATCAATCAATCCCCAAGCCGCGTATCCCCAAAAGAGCGTCGCAAGAATAATAAGTGACCACCGAGCAATACGCCGCAACAACAAACCGTTGCGTACCCACCACGACGCCATCTTAAATTCTCCGGGAGTGAAACGTCCTCCGTCGTTATATTCCGGCATGCTGATAGTGTACCACGAGGGAGTTCTACGAATCCTCAACGAATAAGAAACATGTCTCCCGCCAGGACACAGGTCTCTGGACGGGATAGGACGCTGACCATCCACCTAAAGGGAATCCGCAGACCGGGAAGAGACCTGTGCCCTAGCGGGAGACATCTCCGCATATCCTCATAGCCGCACTTGGCGGAACCCTCCCTACGGGCTACCATAGGCCCCATCTACAATCTATGGCCAAAGAGAAAACAACCAAAACATCGGGAGGGTATAACGCCGAACAAATTTCCGTTTTAGAGGGGCTCGATCCGGTACGCAAGCGGCCGGGCATGTATATCGGGTCAACCGGACCCGAAGGTCTCCATCACCTCATTTGGGAGGTGGTTGATAACTCGTTTGATGAGGCCATGGGCGGACATGCCGACCTTATTACCGTGACCTTAAACGAGAACGGCAGCGTTTCGGTCAGCGACAACGGCCGCGGTATTCCGGTCGACATCCATAAGCAGTTCAAGGTCTCGGCCCTTGAGCTCGTATTAACCAAACTCCATGCCGGAGGAAAATTCGGTGGCGATGAAAGTGGCTACAAGGTCTCGGGTGGATTACACGGCGTGGGTGTCTCGGTCGTGAATGCCCTTTCGGATGACTTAGAGGCCCGCGTCGAACGCGATGGCGGCATCTTTGTTCAAAACTATAAACGCGGTAAACCCGTAGGCCCCGTCAAACAGATAGGTAAAAGCAAAAACCACGGCACCACCATCACCTTTAAAGCTGATGCCACCATTTTTACCACCGTCGAGTTCGATCTCAAATACATCCTCGATCACCTCCGCCAACAGTGCTACCTCACCCGCGGAATTCACGTGGTCGTTGTGGACGAACGCCAACCCAAGCAACACGACGCCTACGGCTTTTACTTTGAAGGCGGCGTAGCTTCGTACGTCCGTCATTTGAATCATACAAAAACCGCCAAGCACGACACCATTTTCTCAGTCTGTAAAGATATAGAGGGTATCAACGTAGATATCGGATTGCAGTACACCGATGACTACAAAGAGATGGTCATGGCTTTTGCAAACAATATCTACAACCCAGAGGGCGGTACGCACGTGATGGGCTTTCGCTCGGCTCTCACTCGTGCCTTGAACGCCTACGCTCGTAGCAAAGGCTATCTCAAAGAGAAGGATGAAAATCTAACCGGAGAAGATGTCCGCGAAGGACTCACCGCCGTCGTTAGCGTCAAAATCCGTGAACCGCAATTTGAAGGACAGACCAAAGCCAAACTCGGCAACCCCGAAGTGCGCGGCGCCGTCGAAACCCTCATGAATGAAGCGTTTGCCACGTTCTTAGAGGAACACCCTCGAGACGGTGAAGCCATTATCGGCAAATGTGTCCTGGCCCAACGCGCTCGTGCAGCTGCCCGCGCCGCCCGTGACACCGTGCTGCGCAAAGGTGCTCTCGACGGCTTCATGCTCCCCGGCAAACTAGCCGACTGCTCGTCCAAGGACGCCACCAAATCAGAGCTCTACATTGTAGAGGGAGATTCGGCTGGTGGATCAGCTAAACAGGGTCGCAACCGCGAATTCCAGGCCATTCTTCCCCTACGCGGAAAAATCTTGAACGTTGAGCGTGCACGCCTCGACAAGATGCTCGCGAATAACGAGGTCAAAAACCTCGTCATCGCCATGGGCACCAATATCGGCGAAATGTTTGATCTGACCAAACTTCGTTATGCACACATCATCATCATGACCGATGCCGATGTAGACGGCGCTCACATTCGAACGCTGCTTTTGACCCTTTTCTATCGCTACTTCCCTCAACTCATTACGGACCAGCACGTCTACATCGCCCAACCGCCACTCTACCGCGTGGCTATGAACAAAGACGTGCGCTACGCCTTCTCCGAAGAAGAACGCGACGGACACGTCGAAGAGCTCCTAAAGAAAAAGGCAGAACGCAAGACCACCAAAGGCAAAGGAAAGAAAGATGAGGAAGAAGAGATCGTCGAAACCGAAGTTGCCGAAGCTCCAATCGAAGGAGGAGAAAATCCCGAAGGCGTGACGACGATCGCCGGTATCGCTATTCAGCGCTACAAAGGTTTGGGAGAAATGAATCCAGAGCAACTTTGGGAAACCACCATGAATCCTGAAAACCGCATCCTCAAGCTCGTAACCATCGCCGACGCCGAGGCCGCAGACCAAACCTTTGACACCCTCATGGGCTCCGAAGTTGCTCCACGCAAAAAGTTCATCCAGACGCACGCCAAGCAAGCCAATTTGGACGTGTAGGTGCCTTAATGAAGCAAAAAGGAAGCGTATCTCGTTAGCCAGAATAGGGCTCTGGACGGGATAGGACGCTGACCATCCACCTAAAGGGAATCCGCAGACCGGGAAGAGCTCTGCTCTGGCTAACGAGATACCACCGCCGACGTCTCGACAGATTCCAATGAATCACGTATGCTCTTCCGGCATCCAAGAAGAGGAGGCGGAGCTTCGTCGGGCTGTATGGGTCGTGAGCCCCATACAGACCCTCCTCGTTCGGAAATGAGAATAACCTAGTCATTCTCATTTCGCTCACTTCGTCGGGCTGTAGCGCAGTTGGCTAGCGCACCTGCTTTGGGAGCAGGGGGTCGTGAGTTCGAGTCTCACCAGCCCGACCATCAAAAACATCCGCATTACGCGGATGTTTTTGCTATACCCTTTGAGGTTTAATTATAGATCGCGCTATTCGGCACATTGACAGTTCCAGCAGGAACCTTCCAACTATCTATAACCGTCCCCGAATAAACAGCTTCAAATTCTTGAACAGGGATTTTTGTAGGTAAGGGATTAACGTTCGCAGGAAGATCCTGTTTTAAGGACTGCATATCCGGCCATATATGCTGCTGAAAGCGCGGATCTAAATCCACCTTAAAGGTGAATCCCGGGCTACCGTCCGTCAAAATGAGACCGTACTTCTTCATGGCGTGAATAATAGCCAGTGTGATGGGATAATTTTTATACGGCGTCTCATCATAACTTGCCTTCAAGCGAAAACGCTGCCCCATGGCCGGTAAATTGACATTGAAGAGATCACATGGGAACGATGCGACATGCGCTGGAGCCGTCCCCGCGCAGTGAAAAGGAAACTGAGAGTTATTTGATGGATCAATATACCCAAAGCGAGTCAATGGAATCGCAAATCCAATAGCATGATTAATACGATCATTGATCGCCTCATCGTACCGAATAATGCCGGGAGCGATAGGCAGATTAGACGCAGCACTACCCCCGATCAATGCAGGCACATAATTAATATCTCGTTTCAAGTCATACACAGAAAACCCTCCGGCTGTAAATCCGGTAGCTGTTTTTGCCGTATGCCATGTTTCATAGAGATAGCAATTTGTTTCATTCGGACTACTCAGTGCCGGAGTCATAATAGGATTCTGTATACCTCCAACTGGGGGCAAGCTGGTCTCGTGAATAATATACGTATGCGCATCCGTGTTCGTCGAAATCTGTAAATCGCTAGGATACGGAACCTTCACACCAGCACTACCAATAAGCGTAGTTGGACACCAGGAAATATCAGCTGGACACCCCAAGGTCAGGAGCGGCTGACTATCCGTCACATATCTCAACATGGTCGTCTGAGACGATAAAACCGGCGCATACCCTGTTAAACCCATATTTTTAACCATCGTGGCAGAGTTTGGCAGCACGGGAAACTTGACCGGATCGTCAACGCGTTGATAGTACGGATACTGATCAGAAAACAAAGGACAATTCCCTACTTTGATGCTATTCACGTACGTATGCCCAGCCGCTCCCGTCGCGGTCTGCGATCCAGATTGCGTACCTCCCCCTTGTGTCGTTCCTGTTGTCGAGCTTCCCTGTTGCGTCGTCGTTGTAGATCCGGATACCGTTCCTGTCGCTGAACCCTGCGCACCCCCCTGCGTCGTTCCTGTTGTCGATCCCCCCTGCTGCGTAGAACCCCCTTGCTGAGTCGCCCCCTGCGTCGTTGTAGATCCGGATACCGTTGTCGATCCCCCAGAAGACACACTTAAACACGTAACGTTATCCGCAATCGTCTTTACAGTCGGATCAACTACATAATCCGTGATCTTAGAGTAAGCATTCCCAACCGTGTAACTTGGAAAAAAAGAATCTGGCAAATCATCAATTAAACGATTCCACTGGCTGCCCCATAACTGAATAGCTAGTGCTTCCGTTGAAATCCAATGCAGTGTCCCACAACGTGTAATGGCATACACCTTAGGGTCCGTGGCGATTTTCAACAAGCGATCATTTGGTCGATACGTCACGTTCTTTACTAAAGGATAGGAAGCTAGTTCAGAAGCAGAAATTGTCACCACACTAGAAAAATCTGAATACCAGGTAAAAAACGTCTTCTCATTCGGGAATGCGTACCGCTGATTATTGTACACATAATAAACCGCCGGCGATGCATCCGTCTTCACTAGGGCCGGCTGCGACAACGCTCGCACGGGAGTAATACCCCCTACGACTGCGTAGAGGGAAAACAGAACAAAAATAGCGCCAATAATAAAACGACGCCGCACAGCGGCACTGCGAAATAACACCGTAAGTGACATATGCATGCGATAAAAAACAAAAAACGAATGAATCAAAGGCTATATTTCAATAAAAAAGAGCATCATGATGGAAGCAGTCTACCATATTATGCCGCATCTGTTACGACAAAAATGATATTACCTATTAAAATACCTCGAAATATCGAGGTATTTTAACTGGTGCCGAGAGCCAGGATCGAACTGGCGACGCAAGGATTTTCAGTCCTTCGCTCTACCACTGAGCTACCTCGGCAAATCTCTCTTGAATCGCCCCTATCTATGGGAGAGCCCCCTAGATCGCCAAAATAGTAATGGCTAGAGCCTCACTTGTCAAAGAGCTTAGGATCAGTTAATCTAGCGCCCACAAGCCGATCGGGGCGTGTAGCTCAGCTGGTTAGAGCGCCACACTGATAATGTGGAGGTCCCTGGT
>CAYWEE010000029.1:0-11910 GCA_964457295.1 uncultured Gammaproteobacteria bacterium | reverse complement strand
GACTTACGGGAGCGGTCACCATGAAGCCCGGCGTCATGGTTAAAATTCAATCCGATCCTAAAACCTATATCGTCGCCGATACCCTCGGCACGCTACGATGGATTCAGACAGAAACCCGTGCCAAAGAACTGTTTGGCGATGGCTGGGCGGGATTTGTGGTTGATATTCCGGTAGAATTTTTTCCGCACTATCATGTCGGGGAGGCGTTACCCTGAACAAGTCATTTTGTCAGAAATAAAAAATCTATCCCTTTTTAGAATCAACCAGCGCCTTTCCGTATACAACCAACTTTTTAAGCCGAGAATCCATGCCGTCTACTATCTTAAGATGTCTCGGAAGAACGCTATCACTTGTAATATCGGTACTGTCTGCAGGCAGAATCCAAGCATCTCCATTATTCGGGTCATCCCCCAAAACAACTTTCATACCATGAGCCACCAATCTATCGATCAGCTCATCTATCGGAGTAGTGAATCCAGGATAGTCTTCATCATTAGCTTTTAACTTCGCATAAGCTGCCTCCTCAATACCAAAAAAAGAAAAGACTTCGTGACTTTCACTTAACTCTCTCGCTAACCTTATAGCATCCTCCTTGGTTACTTCCTGTTCAACGGTAGAAAATGGTTTTTCTTTAAACATAAAACTTATGTTATCAGAAATAACCAACGGAGTCACGTTCAATTAATACATTCAAACCACCCCCTGCCCACAAAACGCACAGCGCTTCGCTGCCAAGGGAATTTCGCTACAACACTCCGCACAGCGCTTTGTGGTTGGGGTCGGTGAAGGTTCTTTTTGTGTGCGTGTGATCAAGGCCTGCATGGGCTTAACCACAAAAAAGAAAACCGTAGCAGCGACTAAAATAAAAGAAATAAGCGTGTTAAAGAAGTGACCGTAGAGAATCTTGCTACCATTGAGCGACAGACTAAGGCCGGAAAAATCAGGAACCTTGGCAATGGCAGCAATAAAGGGCGTCAAAATATCGCTAACCAGGGCCGAAACTACCGAACCAAAGGCTGCACCGATAACCACGCCGACCGCCAAATCAACGACATTGCCTCGCAATAAAAACGCTTTAAATTCTTTGAACATAGGTTTTGAAGCATTCTAGCACAAAACAAAACACCCCTTTGTGGGGGTGATCTGTGTTGGTTGCGGGAGCCGGACTCGAACCGGCGACCTCCAGGTTATGGGCCTGGCGAGCTGCCAACTGCTCTATCCCGCGATACATCTCGAACGTGTAGAAAGTATAGGTAAAATCTAGGTTTTTGTCAACACATCAAAGGCCATATAGGCAGCGCGCTCCCACGTCATACCCTGACTACGTGCTTTACCAAGCTTGGCTAATTCACGTCGCGCGTCTTCATCATTCATGAGACCCACCATCCCAGCGCGCCATTGCTCTTCATCATCAGGAGGTAAAAGAACGCCGTCTTCACCCACAACCTCGGGCAGTCCACCGGCATTAGAAGACATCAACGCTGTCTCGGCCTGCATGGCCTCAAGAGCAACCAATCCAAAACCCTCGTAGAGAGATGGTAGCGCGACAAGCTCAGCGGCAAGCAAAAGGTCACGACGATCATCGTCTCCAGGAATCTCGATACGATGAAGATGCGAACTCGTTTCGGAATCATACACGCGATTACTGTCCAACGCGTGCGTAATGGGGCCAAGCTTCCAACCATCACGTCCCGCAATCACCAGATCAATATTCCGACGAAACTCTTTGCGTGCCTTGGACCATGCGCTCAACAAAAACGGAATATTCTTACGCGGTTCGAGCGTTCCCATGCAAAGAATAAATGGATTGGTAATCCCCCGCTCAGCCACCCGTCGACGAGCGCGTTGCTTGGCTTCATGAATCGCTTCACCGTGAAGCGAGGCTAAAATATTATCTCCACCGGCATGCGTTACCGTCACCCGTTCCTCGGGAAAAGAAAAACGCGAAACAATTTCTCGTTTCGTGCACTCGGAAACCGATAAAACCTGATGCGCATGATTGATGCCACGACGAAACAATCGCGTCGTCAATGCTCGACGCAGTGCCGATTCAGGAAACCACTCCGGATGATCAAAAATGGCCAAATCATGCACCCAAGGGATCGTTGGGACTTGAATGCCCGGTGGAACAGCTCCGGATGGGACAAATAATCGATCACATGGATATTGCGCCAGTGCTTTACGTAGCACAGATCCATCCGTTCCTGATAAACGAACAATATGCGTTGCAGCGGTCCGCTCGCGCACCAAACGATCCTCCGCTTGAGGCGACGCGCCACGAGGTAAAAACAACAACCAAAAAATGTCCGGCTTAGCCTGAATCGTGATCAACGCGTTCACTAAATCTCGAGCCGCGTGAGCAATACCTGCACCGGGGGAACCATCTTGCGGCAGGGCTCGAAGATCAATACCGATACGCATATGCTTACCTCCAGGTATAACTCTGAAACGCCCAGGCCGTTAATGCCTTGATATCTTGATACCGTGAAAAATGATTATCGCTCCCCAACTCTACTGCAATAATCTGATGACCATCTGCATTCTTGGTGAGCTGAGCCATACAATACCCCGCTTCAGGTAAAGACCCCGTCTTAGCCGCTACAATCCCATATGGAGCCTTGTTTAGGTAGGATGAGAGGAGAAGGTTAGTTGATTTAACCGTGTAAGAACGATTCGATAACCGTCCGCGGACGGTTATCTCTGACAACTTGGCACTTTCTCGTACTTCAGGATAGCTTGAAGCAAATGCTAAAATAGCCGCAACATCAGCGGCGCTCGCGCGGTTCGTCGCATCTACACCAGAAGGATCCGTAAAAACCGGCGATTTTAGACGAAACTCCCGCATCTTTGCATTCATGCGCTGCACAAATTGCGCCTCATTCTCCGCGCTTACTCGTGCTAACGCATTGGCTGCCGAATTGACCGAGCCGACAAGCATGAGACGAATGACCTCGTTCATCGGCAACGACTCGCCCGGAGGAATGACGACTTTACTCTCTCGATCCATGTCGGCGTCGGTAAACAAAACCGGCTGAGTCAAATCTGGGTGACCATCCAACACCACCATAGCGGTCACAAGCTTGGTAATGCTCGCGATCGGCAAAACCTGATGCGCATTTTTGGCATATAAAACTTTTCCCGTAGCAAGATCAGCAATAAAGGCCGAACGAGCCGTTGTACGAACTCCCAATCCCGCATCTTCCCGTTTATACGGCATCACTATCGCCTGATCCCCCGCAGCCGCCTGGGCAACCTTAGGTAAGGGTGACGCGATAGCTAACGCCGCAGCAACTCCGACAATACTTCCGATCATATCCTAAACAGATAATGGAGGAGCCGCAGGCACATCCAAACTACGCAAGGTATCTACAATATTGGCATGACCATGCAATGTATTGTAGTCGGGTAAGTCTGTAACCTGACGAATACCCAGATGATTTAAAACCGCAAACGTTACGGCATACAGACTTTGTCCCAATCGTTCTTCTTCACGCTCTTCCACCAAACCCCGTAACATCAAATTCCGCAAAATCATCGAAGATTGAACGCCACGAATTTGCTCAAGCTCTGGACGCGTCATAGGTCCACAATACGCGAGAATCGATAAGGTTTCCAGGGAAGGCCGGGTGAGCTCACCATCTACCTCGCCCTTGGCCACTTCACGCGCTACATCATGCGCTTCGGGATGCGTCACCAGCGTGTAGGCCTGCCCGTGTTCCTGCAAAACTAATGCGCTCTCGGATGAGACGAGACGTACACGAAGCGCTTCCAACGCAGCACTCACCTCTTCGGCCGAGGCGTGCAAAATGTCTCGCAAACGGGTAAACGGAACGGGTTTAGCCGCAGCGAATAAAATAGCTTCAAGGAGTTGGTCGGGCTTCATACAAATGAATGAGATTGGGGAACGGCTTGAGGGGCTTCGGGATGAGCTTCGATGGCGATGTCATGAAATAATTCTTCTTGAGACACCGAAAGAAAACGCTGCTTCACCAATTCTAGTAAGGCTAAAAAACTAACGACGCGATCAGCGCGAGAGGCCCCGGCCCCTACGTACTCATGAAACGTGAGCTTAGCTAATGATCGCACACGCGACAGCAAATGACGAATCTTTTCTTGAATACTCACTGTCCGCTCTAAAGCCGTTTGAGGAAGGCGTCGCAAGGGCTCAAGACGCTGAATGACGCGACGCATGGCCTCGACTAGCCCCTCACGCGTCACGCTTGCCGGAATACGCACTTCAGCGCTACGCGGCAACGTCAACGGCTCCGTGCGACCATACGAACGCAAACCAGAGCGCCACAAGGCATCAATATGTTTTGATGCCTCAACAAAGGCGCGATAGCGTTTTAATTGGAGCTCAAGATCCGGACCCTCGTCTAACGTCTCATCGGTTAATTCGGGAAGCAACAGCTTGGACTTGAGATACATGAGCTTGGCGGCAACCACCAAAAAATCAGCAAGCTCTTCCAATGGAATGGCCTGTTCAGCTTCACGAACGTGCGCCATGAATTGCTCGGCCACGCGAGCTAGCGACACGTTCGAAATATCCAATTTTTCCTGTTCGACAAGTTGAAGGAGAAGGTCTAACGGCCCCTCAAAGGTTTCAACGCGAAAGGTCACCGACATTGCTACGGAGTAACACGTTTAACGTCACGTGGAAGGTAGGTAGCTTCGCGGACATTCGGCAGATCAAGAATCTTCATAATCAAACGCCCAGGACCAATACCCGCTCCACCATGCGGAGGACAACCGAAGCGAAAAAAGTTGAGATAATCAGCCAAAGCTTCTAAGGACATGCCTTTTTCGAGCGCCTGACGTTCCAAGATCTCGATACGATGCTCACGCTGCGCGAGCGTCGTTACCTCAATACCGCGAAACAATAGATCTGCACGACGTGAACGTGTTTGATCTTCGGGATGACGCATGTGATAAAACGCGCTCTTCGAAACGTGATAATCCGTGATAAACACAAACTCATGTCCCCGCTCCGTTTTGACGTACTCAGAAATAGCACGCTCTTCTTCGGGGCTCAAATCATGTTCTTCGGGACTTGGGACACCCAACTTGCCTAAAATTTCTTTCGCCTCGACCATGGGAATACGCGGAAAAGGACGCGCAGGAATGGCAAGATTCAAATCCGGATACGCCGCGGCGACCGCCTTGAATCCTTCGACAATCATCCCCTCCTCAGCGTCCATAACGTCATGATGCGAATCGACGTAGCCCATCTCAAAATCCCAACCCGTAAACTCGGTAAGGTGGCGTGTCGTGAACGACTTCTCGGCACGAAAGACGGGACCCACCATAAACACACGCTCTAAACCCGACGCGATACCCATCTGTTTATAAAATTGTGGCGACTGTGCCAAATAGACCTTGCGATCAAAATAATTCACCTCAAACACCTCAGCTCCCGTCTCGCTCGGCGTCGACATAAAGGAGGGTGTATAGAGCTGAGTGAATCCATTCTCGCTCCAATATTTTCGAAAACCTTTTTCAAGTTCGGTCCAAACACGAAAAATCTTGGCGCGTTCCGGCTTACGCAAATCAAGCCAACGATAATCAAAGCGGATCGTCGCATCAGTTTCTTCCCCAGATTTCACCACAACCGGAATAGGCAATTCAGGAGCAGCCTTAGATAACACCTCGAGGCTTTGACCCAACACCTCAAAACCACCCGCAGCTTGAGCTGCCGCCTTCGCAAGCCCCTTGATACGCACGACGGATTCAAGCGATAACTCCTTGGCCGCATCAAACATCTCAGGGTTCGAGGCCTCAATCACAACCTGCACGGATCCGGAAATGTCCCGCAAGACCAAAAAAATGATCTTACTTTGCACGCGCAAGGCTTGGACAAATCCACGGATAGAAACGTCTTTTCCGTCCTGTTCTTTGATATGGGAGATAGAAATGAAAGGCTGCATAATAGAGAGATTTGAGCTTATCGCGTTCCTTAGATGGCTGCAACTCGAATCCGATGAGAAGTAACGGCACCATCTTGTGCCGTAGCCCGAATCTCAATTTCGGCCTCAACGTATCCCGTAGGTACCCAGGAAAGCGTATACACCCCTCCTGGCTGCTTAACCGGCTCCCCCATAGGCTCCGCTTCTGCCGTAGCACTCTGCGGAATCATGATGATATCCACCGTTTTAGCGCCCACGACCTGCGTCGAAATCACAACAGGCACACCAGAACGAACACCGTAAACACCGTTCTCCGATAGCTGTGCACCCTCCAATTTGATGGATACAATTTGCGGAGCGGTCGCAGAACTGACCAATCGAATGTCTGCCGTAGACGTCGAAACAACCTCGGGAGTCGTCAGAGCCTGTGGGGACTGCTGCCGAACTTGACGATACGCGCCAACAAGTACCAACGCACTCAATAGCGGCAAGGCGATGAGTGCTACAAGGCCAATCGCGCCGATGACGGCCAAAATACGCAAATCACGAGAAGGATGGGAAGAATGGGATGGCATACAAATGTTAGAGAAGAGGAAGATGCGGGGCTATAAAAACGGTGACATCGCCTTCGGGAACACCCAAGGGCATCGCCGCCCGAGTCTCGCGGGCAATGTCATACAAGAACAACTGGAATCCATCGCGAAGTAACAGCTCTTTTGAAGACACGAACAGAATCGGGCGAGGCATCTCAAAGCGTTGCAAGATAGATCCACGAGCATTAATGAGGCGCGAAATGCCGTCGTCCGTCGTCACGGCCAACAGACCATCCGGACCCGGTAATACCGCCGTGATCACATGTGTTTCGTCATGATACATCAACGTCTGTACACCATTGGCCCCCACGCGATACAAATCAGACGGTGCTTTTGGCGAAGATTCCAAGCCCTCACCCAATGTTGCTGTCACATACCAAAACGCTTCAGCGCGAGATTCTAAAGCAATCAGCCCCTCGGGAAGTTTGGCGAGTAATTCGATATTGCCGGTCACATCCACCGAAACCAACCATCGCTCTCCTCCCACGATCGCCGTTAAACCAAACATCATGTCATCCAGCCAACCAACCACGCTCGCATCTTTCAATGAGCGCCCTTTTGCATCGCGCAGAACAATCGTTTGTGGCTCTCCCGTCTTGGTCGTAACAATCACCACCGAGGCCCCATCCGCACGCGGAACATCTAGCGTAGCCGTCGCCTGTCCATGAAGCGACGTATGCGTAAAACGCTGTTCAGGCTTAGCACCATCAATCACAAATAATGCCCTCGCGCCATTACTCACAGCCGAGCCTTCGGGCAACAAATCATTCGCGCTAACCCTGTCTGCGAATCCCGCCGGAGTCAGTCGCGTCACCCGATCACCTTGAACAACCGTCACCGCCTCGCTCCCACGAAAAACCAACGCCGGTCCTCCGCCCTGCGTCGAAGATGCCGTAAACGAACCGACAGGCGCAGCGGTTTTAGGCGTCCGAGAAATGATATACGCCACCCCTAAAGCTACGGCACTTAAAAACAAAAAAGCCAGGAAGGGATGGGAACGGCGCGATGGACGGCGAGACATGGATATAGGATACCGTACCGCATGTATTGGCGCTATATAATAGCTAATATGTCTCCCGTCATAAGATATGCCTCTGGACGGGATAGGACGCTGAGCGTCTACCTAAACGCGAATCCGCAGACCGGGAGGAGATACCCCTGGCTCCCAAAAATATCTCCTATACTTCTCCAGTTCAATCCGACTACGGCTCCATCCGATTCAAAAGCCGAGGAAACGGGATGGTTTCACGAATATGATGAACCCCACAAATCCAACGAACCGTACGTTCAAGTCCGATACCAAAACCGCTATGCGGCACACTGCCGTACTTACGGGTGTTCAGATACCACTCATACTGCGCAAGCGGATAATTTCGATCAACAATTTCTTTTTTCAGCGCCTCGTAACTCTCTTCGCGCTGACTGCCGCCGATAATCTCACGTCCTTCCTCGGGAGCAATCAGATCAGCACAACGAGCGCGTAAGACACCCTGATCATCCACATATCGCTTCATGTAAAACGATTTGATCTCCGCCGGATAATCCTCAATAAACACTGGAAGCTGATACTTGTTACCGAGTGCAATCTCTTCTTCGGTCGACATGTCATCTTGCCAGTATGTGTCATCGTACGATTCCTTCGTAATCAAACCTTCATCTTTCAAGATCTGTTTTGCCTCTCGGTGCTTCAAATGAACGAACGGCTCATTCACGAGGCGTTGTAAAATCGTCGTATCACGTTCAAGAATCTTCAATTCTTCCTGACACTGTTCCAGAACATCTTTTACGATGCGCTTGACCATGCGCTCCTGCACATCCATATTCATGACCTGATCAAAAAACGCCATCTCAGCATCCATCATCCACAGCTCAGACAGGTGGTGGCGAGTCTTGCTCTTTTCCGCACGAAAGACAGGACCAAAATCATACACTTTTCCAAACGCCATAATCCCCGCTTCGCTATAGAGCTGACCTGATTGGGAAAGATAGCCAGGTGTACCGTAGTAATCAACGGTAAAAAGCTGCGTGGTATCTTCACAGCTCGTAGGCTGAATGATCGGCGTATCAAAACGAATAAAACCTTCTTCGTGAAAAAATTGCTCGATCGAAAAAAACACGCGATCACGAATACGCAAAACCGCCCAAGGGGTTTTTGACCGGAGGTACAGATCACGATTATCAAACAAAAAATCCGGACCGTGCTCCTTTTTGCCAATAGGATATTCCTCAGCCTGGTGAACAAGTTCAACGCCGGTGACCTGTAATTCGTACACCCCTTCCTGCTTTGGATGCTTAGCCACAACGCCCGTGACCATGACCGAAGACTCAATCGTAACCCGAGAAGCAGTCTCCCACGTGGCATCATCTACGCCTTGTTTTGAGACGACAGCCTGCACAAAACCGGATCCGTCACGGAGCTGTAAAAACGCAATACTGCCCGAAGAACGGACATTATGCGCCCAACCGTTCACGGTGACGGTTTCGCCGACATGGGAAGAAAATTGAGAAATGAGGGTAGGCATAAGCAAAACAATCTTACAGGATAGAAAAAATTAACAACAGATACGATGCGTCCCTCCCCGCGCAGCCCGGCCGAGAGGCCAGGCGCACGAGGAGGGACACGAGACGTTCACGCGGCAGCGGCCGGGAGGCGCTGCAGCTGACCCGTCGAGCAGTGAGGACAGAGCCTGGAGCGCACCGCTCCCTGGCCCTGGATCGAGTAGGCAGCGTGCAGGACGTGGCCGATTTGCAGCAAGCCAAGGTCGGGATACGCAGGATGTCTCCGCACTTCGCTTCCACGTTTGAGAGCGCGAGGCACGATAGGCCTTCCCTTGCGAAACCAGGTGAGGGCCTGACGAACAAGGGCCCGCATAGCCCTCTTCGCGGCACGCGTGAGACCGCGCCGCCGTCGGCATCCCTCGCTAGCAACGCAGTGCCGCATCTGCTGCACGAGATAAGCAATGAGATCGGAAGATCGGCCCACGACTTGGAGCACCACACGAGCGACCTCATCACAGTGGGCCACGAGAGGATGCCGAAAGCAAGCGACGACGCGGTGCGCCACCTCAAGGATGTCCTCTTCCGTGACTGCGACGTCGCCCTCCTTGGGACGACGAGTCGAGACGGGCGACGGAGCCTTCTTCGGAATCTGAACATGACTGCTACCGATGCGAGCGCCACTGCACGCTCCAGCAGTAGGGCTCGTAGCTCCACTCCTTTGAAGGATCGCCTTCCGTCTGCCGGCTTGCGTAGCCGCCACAATCTGCTCTTCAGGGATCATCCTACGAACTCCAATCATCCCTCCGCAAAGAGATGGGCTAGGGTTATACTGCACGATACTACAAGAGCAAAAGACCGAAGAATACGCCAATTTAACTCCACTTTTTAAAATCGGTCAACGCGACGTCGCGATATGACAAATAGCCTGAATCGTCCGTGGGCCATGAGGTTCGCGATGGAGGGGGGTTTCTTTGAGGGCTTCTTCGACAAACGCCGAGGCGGCGTTTAGGACAGCAATAGGAGCTGTGACGCGTAGAACGTCCAAAAGCGAGGAACGGCGCATAAAAGCCACCAGATGCAAGCTAGGGACAGCCGTCGTGCCGACAGGAGGCCGTTCGATCGGCGGAGCAAAACCTAATGTATCCAAAATATGCAAAGTGAGAGTCGCGAGCAACATCCTCCCCCGCTCCGGCGAAGGTTCTTCCGGTAATTGAGCCAAGGTCTGAATCGCTTCGCGCAAAATATCAAACAGGTGTGGGTCAGCAATACCCGGACGAGTCAGGCCGATCACCAAGTCGGCGCAGGCTCCACAAATCGCATACCAAGCCAACGGAGGAACAGATGTCGGGTACGACACCAAGCGCGCCACCGCGAGCTTATCAAACGCCACCCCATGAGCAATCATGACCTCCGATTCAGAAAACGGCTCCAGATGTCCGGCCTGTTTTGAAACACCGGATGAGCTGCCACGGGCCACCGCAATCAACAACCCGTGCTCCTGGCCATACATCACATATCGCCGATCGTGTTCACGAAACGGTTCCTTTTTTAACACAATCACGCGATCACGAAGATACGGCATGGCGATCCAACCAACTTTGCAAAATAACTGCGGCCGCCAAATCATCTCTCTTGCCTTTTTGTCCTCGCTCCAACATCTGCTGACCAGCTAAACCTGATGAAAGAACTTCATCTTCTTCATGAACGGGCAGCGCGAGCTTACGCAGTTCTGTAATAAAATTTTTCACTTTAACAACTTGATCATTTTCCTGATCACGATCACGCAGTGGACGAGGTACACCAACGATCATTTGGCCGATCCGCTCTTCCCGAATAATGGTTTGGATTTCTTGTATCACATCCGCAGTCTCTTCTGCCTCAATCACGCGCCAGGGACTCGCGATCTTTGCTTCGGTGTCACCCAACGCAATACCCGTGCGACGAGAACCGTAATCAATGCCGAGGACTCGCATAAACTACGCATCTGGCCACGGCGTCAACAGATCGTATCCGCTATCCGTCACGGCCACCGTAACTTCAAAGTGGGCGGAAAGCGATCCGTCTTCTGTCACAATCGTCCAACCGTCATCTTTCATAGCCACATGCCAATCGCCCAATGTCACCATTGGCTCAATCGCCAACACCATGCCCGTTTGCAGACGAAGATTCGGCGTGCGACGATCGCGAAAATTCGGAACCTGTGGCTCCTCATGGACCGCATGACCGACACCATGACCAACCAAGTCACGCACGATGCCGTATTTTTTTGGTTTGAGATAATCTTCAACCGCGCCGCCAATATCCATAATCATGCCTCCAGCACGAATCGCACTGATACCTCGAACCAGCGACTCGCGCGTATCTTGAACCAACTCTCGAGTTTTTTGCGGTACGTTGCCCACGATGACCGTCGTAGCCATATCCGTCGCGAGACCCTTGTACCAGGCTCCAATATCAAGACCGACAATATCCCCTTCCTGAACAACTCGCGACGGCGTCGCTGGACCATGGACAACCTCATCGTTAATCGAAATACACAACGTCGAAGGAAACGCCGGATCCGTTGGGGCCGTACGATAACCGATAAACGACGGTCGCGCTCCCGCCTCTTCGATCACCCGGCGCGCCTCGGCATCAATGTCTTTAGTTTCAGCCTCAGCGACACACACCTTCATGGCCGCCTGTAACGCGCGCGACAAAATCGCCCCGCCTTCGCGCAACGCCTGAATCTCGTCCGGTGTTTTGATGAGTGACATATATGTGGGCTACTTTCACCCCACTCTACCCTGATAAGGGTAATTTTGCCACTTTTCGGAGCTAGCTCTCTATCCCAGCTCCTCCAAGAGGATCAGGATCTGGAATTGTTCCTGAGGCATTTGTAAGGATGCTTGAGCCTTGGAGATGATCCGTGAGGA
>CAYWEE010000028.1:0-12948 GCA_964457295.1 uncultured Gammaproteobacteria bacterium | reverse complement strand
ATTGATTGGGGTTTTGAAAGGATCGATGGGTGGTGCATTGATATTAGA
This sequence comes from uncultured Gammaproteobacteria bacterium, assembly GCA_964457295.1. Classification (GTDB taxonomy): domain Bacteria; phylum Patescibacteriota; class Patescibacteriia; order 2-12-FULL-60-25; family 2-12-FULL-60-25; genus CAYWEE01. Next base: position 12,900 of record CAYWEE010000028.1, on the reverse strand, counting down.
ATGCGGGTAAAAGCTCCTGGTCTTGCTTTTTTTCTCGAAACATGGTATAAATCCGCGTTCTTTCTTTGAGTAGAAAAAAGACTATTTCCAGGAGGCTTGTAGACATCGCCTCGGCGGTTTCTAGGGGTCTCCCGGAACATAGTTTTTCAAGATTCACTCAGATATTCATGGAGGGTTCTGCTCATGTTCAAGATTGGTCAGTTACACATCATCACGTGTGCCCTTGGGCACGCCGCTTTGACACATTCCCTGGACGACGCCACTGCTCTGGTGACGATCGATTCGGGGATACGCGTCGCGAGCACGGAGCTCGTTCCGCGTCGTCCGGCGCTCATCAAGGTTCCGCTCCGGGGTGAGTCGATCGACGGGGCGATCCGAGAAGCGCTTGGGCGCGCCAACAAGGCTCCGATGGTTCGCATCGTGGTCATCGACGAGGTCTGGATCGCCGGGATCCTTGACGACTGCTCCACGTCGTTGATCGCATCGCGGGTGTTCCAGAGCGTTCGCGAGTTCGTCTCCTCCGGGTGTCTCCTCAAGGAGCTGCGCATCATGACCGGGGGATACGGGGATCTGTTGAAGGCGATCAACCGCGCCTTCCAGTCTTACCCGGACCGCCATTCGCCCCCTGCACGTTCCACTGCTGCCCCCCGCTCCGTTCGCCCCCGAGTGTGACGCAAACGACAACAGCGCCTGGCGCGCTTCCACTCGTCGTTCGCGTTGCGTACCGGGGGCTGTTGTCGTTTTAGGGGCAGTATGTTTTTTATTACCAAGCCGTTGACATGCGTTTACCAATTCGTTTGGTCCCGTGTACCCTATCCTCACTATGTCCGAGCATTTTCATCCCTCCTCAACGGGGTCTCCCGACCTTCCTTTACCTCGTCCGTTGGCGACACCTGTGTCTATTGAAGCAATGCGCAAACGCAATGTGGTACAAGCTAGAGTGATGCAAAGAATGTTAAATTTAGATAGTTCTGCGGCCCAGGAGGTTACTTCTGACAGCATGAAGCGCATGGAGGAGTGGGGTGTTATATATCAGGAAATATTTCGTGATCTCTTTGAAGATGAGCACGACTCCCATTTTCGCGCGGTGGCGTTAGCGGGAGATATTGATGAAGTCGTGCGTTTATTGGAAGCGGCAAGACAAAGACAATCACCCTCGCACTAATGAAACCTGCTTTAGTTGTCATGGCCGCCGGCATGGGGAGCCGGTATGGGGGCCTTAAACAGATTGATCCGGTCGGGCCAAATGGCGAGATCATTATTGATTATTCCGTGTACGACGCGCTTCGGGCCGGATTTGGTTCGGTAGTTTTTGTGATCAAGCGCGAGATCGAAGAAGCGTTTCGGGAAAAGATAGGGAAGTCGATCGAGCATCTGGTAGATGTGCAGTATGCCTTTCAAGAATTAGACGATCTTCCTGCGGGTTTTGTTGTACCTCCAGGTCGCGTAAAACCGTGGGGTACGGCGCATGCGGTGCTGACGGCACGGAATCATATCGAAGGTCCGTTTGCCGTCATCAACGGCGATGATTTTTATGGTCGCCAGTCGTTTGAGGCTATTGCAGATTTTCTTTCGAGTCCCGAGATGACCGCAAACAGGTTTGCTATGGTCGGTTATCCTATTGAGAATACCGTGACCGAGCATGGATATGTAGCGCGGGGTATTTGTCAGCTCGATGACGAGGACAATTTGGTAAGTATCGTTGAGCGTTTACGGGTTGCTCATAACGAGGGAGAGATTTTCTATCACGAAAACGAATCCCAGACGCCAATTTCAAAAGATGCCCTTGCCTCCATGAACCTTTGGGGTTTTAGTGAGCGTTTCATGCAAGATCTTGAAGCCGGGTTGCCAAGCTTTTTACACAACGCAAAAAATCTCGAGACCGCCGAGTACCTCTTGCCATCCGTTGTGCATGATTTGTTACGAGCCAATGAGGTGACGGTTCGCGTTCTGCGTACGTCTGATCGGTGGTTTGGGGTGACCTATAAAGAAGACAAGCCGTTCGTCAAAGACGCGATTGCTCGTCTGGTTACGGAAGGACAATATCCTGAACAGCTTTGGGGTTGATTTTCGTTTCTCACACTTTATTGACTGTGTACAACGATATCAGCTCTCGCGTATACTGCTGTCTTGAGCGTTTTATTCTTTCATTTGTATTTTTCGTATGAACTTTCGTCATCGTTACGCGGTTATTGCTGTTCGGACACTTTTGGGTCTGTTTTTGTTGTTTAGCGGTGTCTCTGGTTTGGCGGCTGGGTCATCTATGCAGGGTGTTCCGGAGCCTATGATTCCGATCATGCAGGTACTGTGGAAGACCGGTCTGTTTCATATGATTAAGATCACAGAAGTTGTTTCGGGGTTGATGTTGGTTGCTGCATTTTTGCCAGCCCTGGCTGCGATTTTCATTGCGCCACTCGCTGTTGGCATTGTTGTTTTTAACGCCAGCTTGAATCCGATGTATCTTCCTGCTGGCTTGATCGTTTTTGTCTTGAACGCCTATCTTGGATACGCCTACTGGGATAAATACAAGGCGTTATTTCAGCGGGGGTAGGGCAGAAATTTGACGAGAAATTTATCTTTGGCTAATCTAAGCCAATAAGCAAGATATGCAGGGAAAGAGCTTTATGTTTGTCCTTATTACGCAAAAGATTTCTTTTGTGTCCTTTTGGCTTTCGCTCTTTCCATCATCGGGGTCCGGTTCCAGTCTTGCTCTCCTTCCTACCTAAGGAAAAGAACAGAGAAAGTTTGAAACCAGCTCCCGATCCCCGGGAGCTGGTGTGTTTTACGCGCTCTTTCACTGGAGGTTTCTCATGTCTAGTAGCCCCAGCTATCAGCAGCCTCGTCTCGTCTGTGCTCTCGCTACTCACACGCGTAGTGTCGCTGTCGTGTCGGATCTCGCTCGGCGTTGGCGAGAGGGTGGGCTTGATGTCGAGTGCATCATCTGCGGTTCTGTCGAGGAGCTTCAAGAGCGGGTTCGGGGCCATGAAGACGAGGCCATCATCTTCCATGACGTCTCTCTGTCTGGCGCAATTCGTTACAGCGTTCGTGGCTCCCGGAGGCATCGGATCGTCCCTTCGTGGGCGAGCTCAATTCTCTGGGCCGTCGGCGTCAATCCAGCGTACGCGATTCAACCGTGTATTCAATGCCATATTTGCCTCGCTTTCGGGAGACGGTTTTCTTCACAGGTGCAGCAGGGCGATATGCCGTGGGGGCAGGCGAAGCGACAGCGTCCCAAGCCCCCGCCGTCTTCACGCGACAGGCATCGTTCTGCTCATGAGCCTGCAGAGGGAGACTTTTCCTTCTAGCAGCTGCGTTCCTTTTTCTCGTTTTTCCTCCCTTTCTTCTATCGACCCGACGGTACTCCCCGTCGGGTCGATCTCGTTTTATGCCTGGACACCTTTCCCTCTCCCTATTACACTAGCCCGCACATCGTTATGGACGCTTAGCTCAGTTGGTTAGAGCGTCTCGTTTACACCGAGAAGGTCGCAGGTTCGAACCCTGCAGCGTCCACCACGTAAAACCACGCCGTTATCGGTGTGTTTTTGCTATAGGCGTGGTCACGTGGCGCGGCCGTAAGATTTTTTCATGCTGATTTCGTCTTGTTTTACCACATATGCCCTTGTAAGAAAGGCAGAATCCTGCTAGGTTTCCTTCTTGTTCTTTCGCATTTTGGGGTTCGATTTCCTTCATAAAGAAAGGTTCGGTGATCAGATGGCAAAGACCAATACATTGACGGTTCGGGCGATTCTTGCCGAAATTGCTCACGCGATGGACGCGCAGATGGGCAAGGGCATTGATGTTGCGATCTCATGCGCCGCACGGCTGCTTCCGCGATACCAACGAGGTCGACCGTTCAGCGACGACAACATCCGTGATGCTGCACTTGGGGCGATCTCTATGGTCCCGATCTATTTGATGAAGGACTTCAAAGAGGATGCCACCTTGAAGTCAGCGGGAGCTTCGATCCGGACGGCACATCGCTTCATTTGGGTCCTCAAGTGTTGCCTTCCTGCGGCTCCGCATCCGGGAGCGCAATGGACGTGGGAACAATGGTGTCGGTTCGAGCCTTTTCGTATTCTTGTCGAGGCACTCCTCGACGCCTTCGCCTACCACCTCGTCCAACCTTCTCTCACTCGACAGATGTTTTTTCTCTACACCCGCGTGATCATGCATTCGTGCACTCGCATGATGGAGCAGCGGCGGGTGCCACCGCCTCAGCGAAGGCGGATGCCGTCCATTCCTGAGCTTGCTCGGCTGAGTGCGCTTGAATGCTCGATTCTGTTCTCGGCCAGAGAAGTGTCACGGATATGCGGCACTCCTGTTCATCACGACAACGCTGCCTGGGAGGCCTTCAGGCAGCGCTTCGATAATCTCCCTCAAGACTGAGCTTCTCCCCGAAGCTCGCCTGCGCCCTCGGAAGACGATCGTTTCCGAGGGCGCTCTGTTATCCAAAGGATTTTTTCCATCTTTCGCAAGAGTCGTTCATCGCGTATCCTGTGCGTCATATGGGACTTCGAGTTATTGCTCTTGGGACGGGGGTTTGTATGAATGGGATACCCAAGATGCCGGATCGGCATCCGCCGGGATTTTTGATTGAGGTTGATGGTCTGTATATGCTGTTTGATTGCAGTGAGGGGATTCGACAACGCATTCAGGCCGCAGGAATTGATTATGGACACGTGACGCATGTCGCTGTGTCGCATGCGCATCCGGATCACGCTGCTTTGCCGCAGTTTATTCAAGCAAAATTTTGTCGACATTTATTTGGCGAACAGGACTCGCGCACGTCGGTGTTGCATATCTATCTTCCAAAAATATTAGCGCGTGATTTTCCTCAAGTTTGGAATTGGCATCAGCCAGAAAACGATGGGGGATACTGGAAGGATTTTTCTCCCGCCTTGGTTCCGATGGACGATGGGTTTCAGACAGAGATCGCTCCAGGGGTCGTCTTGCGTGCTGTAAGTGTCTATCACGGATTTGGTCGGCATCCGGCCATGGGTTTTCGTCTGGAGACGCCATACGGAGTGGTCGCGTATACGGGGGATTGTGGCGTGTGTGAGGGGGCGCGGATTTTAGCGCAAAGTGCTGATTTATTTATTGCCGATTGCAGTGCTCGCGTGGGACAGGAGTATACGGGTGGGTATGGCCACATGGGCCCGCGTCAGTGTGGAGATATTGCCTTAAAATCTGGTGTGAAACAGTTGTGGTTGACGCATTATATGGGGATCGATACCACCGAAGTTATGCTGGCCGAGGTGCGTGCTGCAGGATATTTTGGCGAAGCCAAGCTCGCGCAAGATGGAGATCGATGGGAGAGGGGATAGTGTCGTTCCCGTTTGTCATTCCGACCGACGAGTCCGCGAGGAGCGGAGGAATCGCTTCGGATGCAGCGAAGGGATTCCTCCGCTACGGCCATCGGATGTCCTCCGGTCGGAATGACCAAAGATAATATTTGAGTATGTATTTCGTTTACATCATGGCCAGTGAAACTGGAACTCTATACGTTGGGGTAACGAATAATCTTCAGCGTCGGGTATATGAGCATCGAGAGGGCCTTGTCGATGGATTTACGAAGAGATATGGGTGCAGGAAATTTATTTATTTTGAACAAGTAGAAAATATTGAGTCAGCAATTCTTCGGGAGAAGCAGTTAAAAAATTGGAATCGTCAAAAGAAGGAGCATCTTATTAAGGGGTTTAATCCTCAATGGAGGGATTTGTATTCTTCGCTGTAGCCCCTCTGTCATCCCGACTGACGAGTTCGCGAGGAGCGTAGGGATCCCTTCGAGAGCGGCCGGAATCGAAGCGATCCCTCGGCTCCGTCAGACTCCGCTCGGGATGACGAAGGGATGGAGATAGGTGGGAGAAGAAATAAACAGTTCATCGAACCCTCGTTTTCTGTTATAATCTCCGCATATGCTTCTTCGTATTTTTATTGGGTTGATATTGGTCATGGCAGGTTTTTTGATCGTATGGAAAACGCGTAAGATTTTGGAGTTTGTGGGAACGAGTACCTGGGCAGAGACGAAGATCGGTCCGGGTGGTACAAACTTGATGTATAAGTTTATCGGTATCTGCATTATTTTTATGGGCTTTATGTGGGCCACGAATCTTTGGGGAGCATTTTTAGAGGCTACGCTGGGTTCACTTTTATTTCCTTCTCGTACGCAATAATCTATGCACACACGGAGCGGCACGGAGTTAATCAATCCGTTTAAGCTCTTGGAGCGGGTTGGCATTCGCGAGGGCTACCACGTAGCTGATTTGGGTTGTGGAGCCTTGGGTCATTTTGTGTTTCCCGCCGCCCAGCTTGTGGGTGGGATGGGCATGGTCTACGCCGTTGATATTCAGCGTTCGGTGTTAGAGCAAATCCAAAAAACGGCGAAAGATTTACAGCACTGGAACGTCTACCCTGTGTGGTCAGATATCGATGTCTATCGTGCCACGCGTATTGATGAGGCCTCGCTGGATCTTACCTTGCTGATCAATAATTTATATCTCTCCCAAAACCGTGAGCAGCTTGTGCGCGAGATGGCACGCCTCACCAAGCCCGGTGGACGGATCGTGATCGTTGAGTGGAAGGCGACCAGTATGCCGCTTGGACCTCGGGCGGATCAACGTATCGCTCAACCTGATGCGCAAAAGATTCTACAGACGCCGCTTATGGATTTTGTCGAGGAGTTTCCGGCCGGGGAGTACCATTATGGTCTGATCTATACACGTACAAAGGAAGTGGTGTAACATCCTCGCCTATATGACTCTTCCTTCTCTTTTGACGCTTCATTTCTGGTTTACCCCTATACCACCGCCGTTTATTCGCTCTACAGCTATCGTTTTTTTGGTTTTGATTGTCGCGATGGTGGTTGCAGGTATTGGGGCGTATGTGATGCGTTCGCGAGTCAAAGATGACAAATTGGCGCGACGTGTATGGGACAAGATCGGAACTTTACTGATTTCTACGGGTCTTGTGGGTCTGTTATTGTACACATTGGGTTATGAGCAGATTCCTTATCTAGGCATGCGCGTTTTTGTTTTGGGATGGTTGGTTTGGATTGGAGTCTGGGCCTGGAAGGTTTGGCGTTTTGCCTACGTCGAAGTTCCAGAGATGCGCCGTGAGCGTGCCGAGCGTGAAAAACTCACCAAATGGCTTCCCAAGAAACGCTAGAACCCCGCGATCCGCGGAGACAGTTTGGCAACCGCGGCGAAGATCTCGCCGCGGCGTTTTTTATTCAAAAGGGTTTTCGGGTGGTGGCCCGCAATTGGAACTGTCGTTTGGGGGAGATTGACCTAGTGGTGGAGCGGGAGGGGATGGTTCATTTTGTTGAGGTCAAAACCCGACGGACGCTGGCGTTTGGATACCCCGAAGAGGCGATTACGCCTACCAAGCTGCGACATCTCGCTCGGGCCATTGAGGTCTATATTGCAGCCTCTGGATATTTGATTACTCGCTATCAGGCTGATGCCTTGGCGATTTATACTGGGGGAGAGAAACCGGAATTTCATTATATTGAAGCCATTTTATAGAGCAAAATACCCCGTTTTCATTGACAAAAACGTAGGATCCTGTCTCAATGTCTAGGTAGTGCCGGGATTTCCCTGGTATCGGAACTTGCAGGAGTAGGTCATGCGAGGAAGTGTGCCTGGAATCAGTCAGATTGGTGACCGTTGCGGTGACGAGGCGGCGAATGAGGGGGGAGGTCGAAGCACGCTGACGGGTGACGATCTGGCCGCCGTCAGTGACGCCTGTCCTGTCGACGACGAGCTGACCCGTGATGACCGCGGCAGTGGTCAGGTCGAGCCGGACGAGCCGGATGAACCGGGTGTCCATTACTGATCCGTTCATCGTCAGCCCCGGACCGCGCAGGAGACCGCGATGACGCGGATTTCTGCCTGTGTCCGGGGCAACCGCCCTCTGTATCGCACTTTCCTTTGCCCATTTGCTCGTTCCCCGAACATTCGCTTTTTTGAAGAAACTCTATAGTTTCCGACTAACCCCGTCGTGCTTTGCACCCGGGGAATCGTTTTATATACGGACTTTTTTTGTTTTTGAGATGATTATGATTCCACTTTTTTCTCTTCTAGCTGGGTGCCTTTACTCCCATTTTTATTGACAAAACATGAAAAATGTGGATAAATACAGACACGGATGATTCGCATCCGTGTTCGTGAAACCCACGCCAGGAGGACGTTATGGCGGAGCGATTGTGTGCGTTTTTGTTCGTTTTCGCTTGCGCCCTGCTGGGGTGTGGGCCGGACGAGCGCGGTGCAGCCACCAGTCCCTTCACGGGGAGTGGTGAGTCCGAGATCGTTTTCAAGCCTGGTTCGGTCGCGGCTGGTGCACAGCACGGCTGCAGTATCAACCAGGCGACCGGTACTCCCAAGTGCTGGGGGTACAACGCCTACGGCCAGCTGGGCGATGGGACGACGACGTTGCGAACGTCGGCGGTTTCCGTCATCGGTCTTCCGGCCGTTTCGGCCGCGGAGATTGACGCGGGCTCGGGGCATACCTGCACGGTGCTCTCCAATGGCACCGTCTGGTGCTCTGGCTTGAATAGCGTCGGCCAGCTCGGTGACAACACGACCGTCAACCGGATGAGTCCGGTCCAGGTCGTGGGTATCGCAAACGCGGTGAGCGTGGCAACGGGTGGATATCACACCTGTGCCGCGCTCGCGGATGGCACGATGCGGTGCTGGGGCAGCAACGCCTCGGGCCAAATCGGCGACAACACGACCATCGACCAAACGAGTCCAGTGGTCGTGACCGGGCTGCCTTCTGGGCAGTCGGTCGTGAGTCTCAGCGCAGGGGAAGGTCATACCTGTGCAACTCTCTCAGACGGCACTGCCTGGTGCTGGGGGCGCAACACCTCCGGCCAGCTCGGTAACGGGTCGACGGTCAACAAGATCGTCCCCACTCAGGTGGTCGGTATGACCACCGCCACGCAGATCTCTGCCGGCACTGAGCACACCTGCGCTGTTCTCGCGAACGGTACGGTGCAGTGCTGGGGGTACGGGGTTCACGGAGCCCTCGGAAACGGCTTCGGCACGTCGAGCACTTCGCCGGTAACGGTGTATGGTCTCGGTGGCATCGTCCATGTTTCTTGTGGGCACGAGTTCACGCTCGCACTCGCGTCGGACGGCACGGTGTACGGGTGGGGGTACAACGGAGAGTATGAGCTGGGGAATTACGATCCCGGTAATGCGCTCTGCTCCACCCCTAACAACCCTGGGGAAACCCAGATCAATGCCGCCACCGGTAAGTCGTGTTGGGTCTATGACCAGGTCTATGGACTCGGCTCTGGATCCACCGCGGCGATCGACGCTGGTGGGAGCCATGGCCTCGCCATGCTCACCAATGACTCGGTCGTAGCGTGGGGATCTCACGCGTACGGCCAGCTCGGCTCCGGCGCACCTGTGCCGGCAGCGGGAACCGTTCCCTACGAGGAACAACCGGTGCCTACACCGGGTGCTCGCGAGATCGACGCGTTCCGAGGTCTCGACGAGGCCGGGGAGTGGCGCCGAATTCACGCTGTCTCCATGGACGAGGCGCAAGCCCCGTCCGCAAACTAGCTCTAGAGGCGCGACCCACTCGCCGCGCTTCCGACCTCCCCCTCCAGGGAGGTCGTCTTTTTTTACAGATATTTGACGGTTTTTACATGGTTCATCTATAGTGCAATGCATTGCCGGTATTTTCCGGTTGAACATTGGGAGGTATCTGATGGGGAGTGGTCGCTCTCGCAAGGATTTGTTCGCACGACGTGCGCTGCAAGGCGCCTGTTCGCCGACAGCGGACTTGATGGACTTGGGGAGGGGGGATGACGGCCTCGTTGGCTCCATCTCCAAGCCTGGATTCCGTCGGCCCCCTCGGGGCCAGCGTCGCCGCTTGGCACCGCCGCTCGGCCGTGGTCAGGTCAACCGTCGCTGACTACTACCGCGCGCATTCCTTGCCCCACAGATTCGGTGCAAAACATCGTGCCGAATCTGTGGGGCGCATCGCTCTTTCTTGCATCCTTGTTCTTGTTCTGCATTTTCTTCGCGACCCCTCGACCCCCTCTCCGGCTCGAGGGTTGTTCGTTTTTATGGGGCTTTTTAAATGATCAACATCGCATCCCCAAACGAGTAGAATCGGTATTCATGTTGAATCGCTTCGGTGTACGCCTTTAGCATCAGCTCTCTGCCGGCGAAAGATGAAACCAAAACGAGAAGTGTTGATTTGGGCAAATGAAAGTTAGTAATCAATCCATCGATGTATTTGAAGGTGTAGCCTGGCGTAATGAACATGTTGGTAAAACCGTGACGGACATCGGACTCTAGAGCGCGAACGGTCGTAGTGCCGACGGCAATCACACGTCCGCCTTTGGCGCGGGTTTCTTCTATGAGCTTCATGGTTTCGTCTGGCACATCAATCCACTCTTCGTGCATCACATGCTCTTCAAGCGTCTCGGTCTTCATAGGACGAAAGGTGCCAATGCCTACGTGAAGAACGACGGATGCAAATTGAATGCCTTGGTTTTTTAGGGAAGCTATAAGCTCGGAGGTGAAATGAAAACCCGCAGTTGGAGCAGCTACTGAGCCAGTTTGGTTGGCGTAGACGGTTTGATATTTGTTCGGGTCGTCGAGTGATTTTGTGACGTACGGGGGAGTGGGGACGTCTCCGTATTTTTCTGTCCAGGCAAAGATCTCTTCGGCGGATTTTTTAAAATCAATCAAAATTGTCCCGTCGTCATTCTTTTGGATGATCTCGCAAGACATTCCGCCATCGAAGGAAATGACGGATCCAGGTTGGAGTTTTCGTCCGGGTTTTCCCATGGCAAGCCAGTGGTTCTCATGGGGACGGATCAGAAAGATTTCGACATGCAGAACCCCCTCCACCTCCCCCTTCGTAAGGGGGAGAGTCTGTCGTTCGTCCCCCCTCCTTACGAAGGAGGGGTTGGGGGAGGTTCCGAAAAGTCGTGCCTTAAAAACCCTACTTTCATTCACCACCAGTAAATCTCCAGGTCGGAGATACTCTCCAATCTCAAAAAAATGACGATGTTCCCAGGTGCCTTTAGCCCGATTAATCGCCATGAGACGCGAATGATCCCGGGGTTCGGCCGGGGATTGGGCGATGCGTTCTGGGGGGAGAAGATAGTCAAAATCCGAGGTTTTCATGTGGGGGAGCGTAGCAAGTCTTGTCAGATTATCCAAGGATTGCTATGCTCCCGAGCACAATCGTATGAAGGCTAAAATCCACCCCACCTATTTTCCCGAGGCCAAGATCATTTGCGCCTGCGGCAACATCGTAACCGCTGGCTCAACTGTGGCCGAGATTCACGTGGAAATTTGCTCAAATTGCCATCCCTTTTACACGGGCAAACAGAAGTTGGTTGATACCGCTCGCCGTGTGGAGAAGTTTCAAGAACGTACGGCTTCAAAGTCTACGACCGGTGCTACGGGTCGCAAGGTCAAGACGGTTAAGCGCGCCGCTATCAAGGCCGAGAAGAAAGCCAAGAAGCAGCCAACACAGCTCAACGAAGTTTAGCTGTTTGATATACAAAACCGGCCATCCATGCCGGTTTTGTGTTGTCTGATTGTGTATCCTTTCTCTATCTATGCCCGATCTCCTGAAAGCTGCTTCTGAAGCGCGAGCCAAACTCGCGGAGCTTGAGGTGCGTGTATCCGCACCCGAAACGCTTGGGAATCAAAAAACCTATCGTGATGTTTCACGGGCCTATGATGAGGCGCGGCGTTTATGTATTGTTGCGGATCGTTACGTTGCGGCGCATCGCTCCATGGAGGATACCAAGGCCGCGAGCACGTCGAGTGATGCTGATATGCGAGAACTTGCGGCAGAAGAGTTGCCGAAGGTGAAACAAGAACTTGAAGAGGCGACGGTTGCGTTTGAATCCGCCTTAATCCCACCTGATCCGCACGATAGCCTTGATGTTATCGTTGAAATTCGTGCTGGTACGGGGGGTGAAGAAGCGGCTCTGTTCGCTCAAGAACTTTTTCGCATGTATGCGCGTTTTGCTGAACGCAAGGGCTGGAAGACCTCTCTTTTATCTGAATCCCAGGCCGAGCAGGGTGGCTACAAAGAAGTTGTTTTTAGTATTCAAGGAGATGGCGCTTATGGGATGTTGAAGATCGAGCAAGGTGTTCATCGTGTGCAACGTGTACCGGTGACCGAGAAACAGGGACGTATTCATACCTCCACTATCACGGTTGCGGTGTTGCCGGAGATCGAAGAGACGGAGGTTGCTATCAATTTGAACGACCTACGTATCGATACGTTTTGCGCTGGCGGCAAAGGTGGGCAATCGGTGAACACGACCAAGTCGGCGGTGCGTATTACGCATATTCCGACAAACATCGTGGTGTCGTGTCAGGATGAGCGTTCTCAGCTTCAGAATCGTGAACGCGCCATGACTATTTTACGCTCACGAATTTGGGAAAAAGAGGAAGAGGCAAAGCGCAGCAAGCTCGATAGTGAGCGGCGAGCTCAGATTGGTCACGGTGACCGTTCGGAGAAGATTCGAACCTATAATTTTCCACAGGATCGCATTACTGATCATCGCATCAAGCAGTCCTGGCATAATATCGAAATAATTTTAGCCGGAGATTTGGATGAGGTTATTGCTGCGGTAAAGAGTGGCAAACAGGGGAATGAGGAGGAGGAATGAAAAGTGATCCGCTAGACAAGACTCCTAAAACATGATGGACTGAGGTGTTCCTTGCGCTTGAAAGAGTGTACAGGGAGCCCATTTTTTCGCACTTTTGTATAAAAACAGCCTAATTATAAAGGCCACAGCCAGAGAAAGGGGGCAGTGATGCTCCTGTGTCATTTGAGATGGGTATTGATGGTGATCGCTCTCACGCTCTTCGCCTGTGGGGAGGAGTTCACGACGGCTCTGCCCGGTTCCGGTGG
>CAYWEE010000027.1:0-13671 GCA_964457295.1 uncultured Gammaproteobacteria bacterium | reverse complement strand
GCATGAATCGCGAGCGATGGACCCAGACACGCCGAGAGGTACAGCAACATCTTCCAACCAATAATCGTAGGCGGCAGGATAATCGTCTCAATATGCACGAGCCAATCTGCCGCCGTCCACGCAGAAAACGAAAAGGCCATTAAACCAAACAAAATTGTGCCAATCCGTGTAGGATGCCGCGCCCAAACAAACAGTCCTAGCCATAAAATGGCCGCCGAAGCAGCAACAGTCAGGACGAGATCAAAGGGCAAAAGGGTCATAGCGATAGGGCGTTCTCATTGACTACATCTCTTCGGGAACCGGGATACCGAGGAGCTCGAGAGACGACGTAAGAAGGTTAGAAGTAGCAGATACGAGGCGGAGTCGAGCCAGACGAATTGGAGGAGGAGCGTCGATGACGGTGGCATCACGATAAAACTCGGTAATGCGATGCGACATCAGGAGGCACCACTGGGCAAGAACCGTCGGACGAAGTTCAGCGGCAGCACGTTCAATCGCCTGTGGAAGCGCGGCAAGATGGAGCGCTAAACGCTTGTCGGCCTCTTCGGATAAAACCGTCAGGTCGGCATGCGCAACCTCATCTTTTACTGTTCCGTCCATCGAAACAACACCAGCTTTCTTTAAGATACCGCGTAGGCGCGTGGCTGCATACTGAATATAGGGACCAGTATCTCCGTCGAACGAGAGTGCGCGCTCCAAGTCGAACACAAAAATCTTGTCGCTATCCTGCTTTAACAATCCATATTTGATACCGCCCATGGCGAGACACCACGCCGTATGCTCAACTCGACCCTCCGGCCACTCCGGATGCCGATTGCGAGTCTCGGCCCGGGCGTAATTCATGACTTCATCGCGAAACGATTGCCACGTCACAATATTCCCCTCGCGACTCGACATGGCTCCGGTTTTGAGAGTTAAAAACTCGTAGGAGATGTGCTCCATGGGGACGCGATAGCCCATGAGCTTTAGCGTCGCAAACAATTGACGAAAATAATGCGACTGACGAGCATCCACGAGCAAAATGCTCCGATCCGCTCCCGGATATTCACGCGCTTTAAGATAGGCAAGTTCGAGATCTTTCGTTGCGTAGAGTGACGTCCCGTCTGATTTACGAATCAGAAACACACCGAGTTTTTGATCCTCAAGATCCACGATAACAGCTCCTTCACTCATCCGCGCAACACCCTTAGAGAGCAAATCATCGACAATGCGTTGCCCAGCATCCATAACTTCGCTTTCAAAATATTGTCGCTCGGTACTTACGCCAAGTTCCTGAAACACGGCGGACATTTCGTCTACAGACCAGCGACGCGTTTCCCGCCACAGCTCTGTCCAACCTGGAGCATAGGACTCCAAGGCCCGCTGTACTTCTGAAATTTGATCCTTATATTCTGGATGCTCTGTTAAAAGACGTGTTGATTCTGTATACAAACGACCAAGTTCCGCTCCCGTGTGACGGTCCTTTGGAATGCTATCGAGTACCTGACGCACCATGGTTGCATCGAAATGTGCGAGAACATATTCCACCCAAGCTTCATCAGACACCACAGCCTCTCCTTTCTTCTGCTTAGGTCGAGGAACCAAATGCGCATGAGCTCGCACAAAAAACCAAAGCCCTTTAGAAACATGGGCTCCCACATCTCCATGATAGCTGATAGGAATCACCTTCCATCCCGCCATGTTCAAAATACGATGCAGCGCAACCCCCAAAATCAAATGACGAAGATGTCCAACGTGAATCTCTTTATGGGTATTCGGATTCGCACCCTCAAACAAAACCTCTTTGCCCTTTCCGCCTTCAGTCTTTCCAAAATCCGCTTCCATCGCATCAATATCTCCCAAAATACGGTGGACGATCATGCCGGTCTGAAAGCGAATGTTTACATATGGCCCAGCCGCCTCAAACGAAGCGACGGTTTCATCAGTCTTGAGCTTAGCCGCCAGATCTTTTGCGATCTCCGCCGGACTCTTACCTTGTGTCTTAGCTAAAGCGAAACATCCAAACGCCACGTCGCCCATGTCAGGCTTGGGCGGAGCAACTAAATCCGTTCGCGCAACACTAACCCCTGCGACATCACCGATACACGCCGCTACATGCGATAAAATGGCATCCCAGGAATATTGAGGCATAGATTAAGCAACCAACTTCACAAAATGTCGTTTGCCTTTTTGAATAACATCTCCCGCTTTAACCTCGGCCTGAATATCTTTCACAACCTCGTCGTTTACTTTTACACCACCCTGCTCAACCTGTCGTCGAGCTTCAGCCTTTGACGATACGATGCCGGATTCTGCCAACACCTCAATGAGTTTTGCATTTTGAGTTTTGAGTTGAAAGTTCTGCATCTCCTCAGGCTTCTCCCCTTCCGAATGGACACGGGTAAAATGCGCTTCGGCAGCTTCTGCGGCTTCATCAGATAAAAACAATCGGACGATTTCTTTGGCCAAGCGGCGCTTAGAGATCATGGGATTCTCGCCCTTCTCAATCTGTTTGCGCATCTCGTCTATCTCTTCGTCGGACAAGTCCGTACACAATTCAAACGCCGGGATAATCATCCCATCGGTCCAACTCATCACCTTTCCATACATATCCTCGGGACTATCCGTAAACGCCACCATGTTCCCTTCGCTCTTTCCCATCTTCTTGCCTGTCGGGTCAGTCAGGAGCTTGAGGGTCAAGACAGACTTCTCTTTTTGTTTCATCTCGCGCAACAATGTGCGACCGGCCAGCATGTTAAAGGTCTGATCATTCCCACCGACTTCAAGATCAACTTCCATGGCCACGGAGTCATAGCCCTGCATCAACGGATAGAGGAATTCGTGAAGGTAAATTGGTTTGGGAGGGGTAAGCGTATGCTCTAATGGATTGGAAGTCTTTTCACAATATGAACAGCCTATCCCAACAAGCTTGGCCTGATCTTCGGTACCTTGAGGTATTTTCTTATGAAATAAGAATTGCTGATATAAATTTTCGGTAAGATAATTAACTGTATGGCAATTTAAACAAATCCAAGACCAGCTCATTCTTTGCTGAAACATATCTCTCTCAGCCATCTGTTGCACCGTAAAATGCGAAGCAAGCTCAACCACATCGCCAAACGACATCTGTCCTAACCACTCGTTATTAAACTTGAGCTCCGCGGCATTCGGACCATCAAATGACAAAAACTTGGAGGCCTGTTGTTTGTAGCGTTGGCAGTTCACCAACACCTCACCGCGCGTCAGACGTTGCCGCGTCGCCGTCTTGTCCGTCGGATCGCCGATCATGGCGGTAAAATCACCAATGAGCATGATGACGCGATGACCCAACTTTTGCAGTTCGGCCAATTTGCGTAACCAAATAACGTGGCCCAGATGAAGCGTCGGACCTGTCGGGTCAATCCCCACATAGGCCGTGATCTGCTTGGAACGCAAAACATCCCCCAGCTTTTCTTTGGTTGGATAGACATTCTCGACCGCCCGGTTCAAGAATCGCTGAATTGCCGCCTCGTCTGTAGAAAAATTGGCCATAGTTCCCCCATAGCCTAACGAAAAAGGCTTAAAAGAGCAATCAGTTACCCAAGCTTCTCCAATCGGTCCTTGAGCGCTTTCAACTTCTCCTCAGCCTCGGCATATTTCCGCTCCATATCTTCTTTCACTTTTGGAGGAGCTTTGGAGAGAAACTCCTGATTTGCGAGCTTGCCACGCGTGGCGTTGAGATACTTTTCTGTCTCGGCAATTTCTTTTTCTGCCTTGGCGCGTTCTTTGGCGATATCGATGGTGCCAGCAGGATTCAAGGCAATGGGCGTGCTACCAGAAATAGTCGTAACCCAGCCATCAGGAATTGTGTCGACAAATGAAATACTTGAAGCGCGCGCCAGTGTTTTGATAACTTCTACGTTCTCCTCGATCAGCTTGCGGACATCGACTGGAGCAACAACGCTGAACTCAACCATCTTTACCGGCTCAATCCCCTGCTCGCTGCGCAAGCGGCGCATGTCGGTAAAAATATCTCGTAATAATTGAAATTTTGGCAACGCTCCATCATATCTCACTTCCGTGTACCCATTACTCGTAGGCCAAGATGTACGAATGAGATCACCGGGATATCCAGCCAACTTCCAGATCGATTCTGTCACAAATGGCATGAACGGATGCCATAGTTTTAAGATCCAACACAAAAGATAATTCAGGGTATCCGCTTTATTCTTCTCAACTTTCGAGAATTCTAAATATACATCCGCTAAATCTCCCCACGTAAAATCACGCAGCTCCTCACCGGCAGCCGAAAACTGATACATCTGAATTTTTCGTGTCACGCTGACAGCAACATCATTTAGCCGAGTCATGATCCAATCATCCGCAAGTGTTTGCCGTTGTGGCAGTGTGCCATCAGGCTTCTCAGCAACCGCTTCATCCCCAATCTGCATCAAAATAAACCGCGAGATATTCCACAACTTATTCGTAAAGTTCCGAAAACCTGCAATCTTCTCCTCAGACAGCTTCATATCCTGCCCCGGGGTCGTGCCGATCAAAAGCGACAAACGGACGGCGTCTGTCCCATATTTCGGAATTAAATCCAATGGATCAAGAATGTTTCCAAGAGACTTCGACATCTTTCTTCCCTGCTCATCACGCACAAGACCATGAAGATAGACGTCCTTAAACGGCACTTCGCCCAAGGCGTAGGTAGACATGAGAATCATGCGCGCAACCCAAAAGAACAAAATGTCATAGCCCGTCTCGAGCACAGCCGTAGGATGAAAGGCTTTATTCTTTTCCCACTCAACCGGATCAGGCCAACCGAGGGTCGAGAACGTCCAAAGACCGGAAGAGAACCAGGTATCCAACGTATCAGGATCTTGTTCGTAACCAGGACCGGGAGAAACGTCGGAGACGATCCATTCCGGTAGGGGCGCATGGTAATGCGCCCCATAGGTCGATCGACCGTCTGCGTTGGTAACTCCGGCATCAGAGGGCGCATTACCATGCGCCCCTACCTCGTCCCCATTCCGATACCACACCGGTATCCGATGCCCAAACCAAATTTGGCGCGAGATGCACCAATCACGCAGATTATCGATCCAGTGAAAATAGGTCTTCTCAAAACGATCGGGAACGATCGTCGTCTGCTTGGAATCAACGGCGTGACGCATCAATTCTTTAAGCGTCGCCTTCTCGCCTTTCTTCCATCTCCCAAGCGTATCCTGACGCAATACGAATGGTTTATTCACCCGAATAAACCACTGCCGCATCGGCAACTGCTCGACCGGCGCCCCACCGCGTTCGGCGACCGGCAAGTTTTGTGCAATCTCTTCGACGGACTTCAAGATACCCTGCTCACGCAGCATCACTTCGACACGTTCACGCGTTTCGACAATAGTGAGACCGGCGCATTCCCCCGCCTCTGCCGTCATGCGCCCATCTTTTCCAATCACGGGAATCGTTTCTAATCCATGGCGCTCTGCCATCTCAGCATCAATTAACGCGTGAGCCGGAGTCACACCCAAGGCCCCGGTTCCAAACGCCGGGTCTACCGCTTCGTCAGCAATGACTTTGATATTCAACTTCTTCCCACAGAAAATTGGCGTAAACGTTTTTCCGACATATTGCGCATAGCGCTCGTCTGACGGATGAACCGCGACCGCCGTATCGCCAAACTTGGTCTCGGGACGTGTCGTTGAAATCGCAATCGGAAAATCCTTGTCGTACGTAAACGTCAACAACTTGGCCGTCACCTCCTTAGTCAGCACCTCGTCATCCGACAACGTGGTCTGAAACTGCGGATCCCAATTAACGATGCGATAGCCGCGTTCGATAATCCCATCCTCAACCATCATCTTGAACATCTCGTTCACGGCCCGGTTGCGCTGTTCATCAAGGGTGTATTTCTCCGCTGACCAATCGCAAGACGACCCCATCTTGCGCACTTGATTACGAATCGTCGTCGCCGACTCTTCGGCAAACTCAACCACCTTTTCCAAAAACTTCTCGCGACCTAATTCTTTGCGCGGATCTTTCATGCCCTGCTTAATGAGCATCTGCTCGACCTTCACCTGCGTCGCTATGGCAGCATGGTCTGTCCCCGGAATCCACCACGCGCGCTTACCCTGCATGCGATGAAACCGAATCAGCAAATCCTCAATGGCAAGCATGGTGGCATGTCCCATATGCAGCGTTCCCGTCCGATTCGGCGGAGGCATAACGATCGCATACGGCTCCCCGTCACCCTGAGGCTGAAAGGCGTTTGACGCCTCCCAAGCGGCGTAAATTTCATCTTCAACAAGCGAGGCGTCGTAGGCTTTAGGCAGATCATCAAAACGAGGCATAATAGTGCGCACATCGTACGGTTATCCGCCGAATTCGGCAACAGAGCGACCCCTTGACCCAAAGGCCAAAGACCGATAAGGTAGGTCATCCGTTCCCCTGCTTACGGATCCTTCTCAATGCCCCTGTCTCACGAACAACAAGCTATTGATCTTATTACGCGTTCGCGGCGGATTCTTTTGATTACACGGGACGCCGCCTCCGTTGATGCCCAAGCAGCCATTGCTGCCCTGTTTCGCTACCTCAAAAAACAACAAAAAGAATTGGACGCCGTTATCCCCGGCCTTGATGCCGAAACGATTCCACACTTTCTTCCGGCCCTCAAAGATGTGCGCCCAGCCCTCGGCGCCATGCGTGCCTTGTTTTTAACCCTCGATGTTTCCAAGGCGCCTTTTTCCGAACTCTCCTACGATGTCAAAAACGGCAAACTCGAAATCGGCATCGTTCCACAATCCGGCGAATGGTCACCTAAGGATTTAACCTTTCGTCACGGCGAAGATCGCTACGATCTCATCATCGCTCTCGACACTCCCGATCTCGCTTCATTAGGTTCATCCTTTCGCGATCACGCCGACTTTTTTTATCGCACCCCCGTCATCACCATTGACCGCGACCCCGGACACGAACACTGGGGGCAGGTCAACCTAGTTGATCTGACTGCCGTCTCTACCACCGAAGTTTTGTTTGGCATGTTTGAACGCTGGAACCGTCATTTGATTGATGAAGAAATCGCAACCGCATTACTGGCCGGCATGATCGCCAAGACCCAGTCGTTCCGCACCTCAAACGTGACACCAAAGACGCTCCAAATCTCTTCACAGCTCGTAGCCATGGGCGCTGAACGCGAACAGATCGTCCACGGACTCTGGCGAACGCGCACCATCCCCATGCTCAAAGTCTGGGGGCGCGCTTTATCACGCTTAGAGCAGGATAAAGAACTGGGGATCATCTGGACCATGCTCGCTCGCCAAGATTATATCGAGACCGGTGCTGGCGAACACGCCTTAACCGGCATCGTCAATGAACTGGTAGCCTATTCCCCCGAAGCCAAGGTCATCATTTTAGTATACGAAAAAGAAGATGCGCACATTAAGGGCGCCTGCGTTTCTATTCACGCCGTTCCCCCCTTCTCGGCCCAAGAACTCGGTCGAACGTTTGGAGCAAATGGCAGCCGCGATTACGTCGAGTTTTGCCTTACCCCCGGTACCCCTCTTCTCCAAGGCACCCAAATGGTCGTCGACCACATCCGCCAAGTTTTACGTGCCACGGCGAAGCGCTAAGAATATCATCCAAAGACAACCTGAGCCCCGGAGTGGGTACAGGTCTTTGCGCGCAGATAGGACCTGTTCGAGGTATACCTAATCGAGCCCCGCATCAAGCGCAAAGACCTGTACCTACTCCGGGGCGGCTTATATAGTCCACAGATGGCACGGTATGATAAAGTGACGGACATGAAACAAATTATCGTGGCAGGTGGAGGCTTTGCCGGAACCATTGCCGCCATCCGCATCGCCAAACATCTTCGCGATACCGTCACCGTAACATTAATTGATCCCGAAGATCATTTCTTTTTTACCCCGCGCGTCATCGATCTCCTCGCCCTCGACACTC
The DNA here is from genome assembly GCA_964457295.1 of uncultured Gammaproteobacteria bacterium. Classification (GTDB taxonomy): domain Bacteria; phylum Patescibacteriota; class Patescibacteriia; order 2-12-FULL-60-25; family 2-12-FULL-60-25; genus CAYWEE01. Next base: position 5,754 of record CAYWEE010000027.1, on the reverse strand, counting down.
TCCCCGCTTCTCGTTTTTCATTATCTTTTGCTAATCTCGCCAAGCGACATGGTTTTACTTTTTTACAAGGAGAAGCCAACCACATTGATCGCGAAAAGCAGATCATAACCGTAAAGCTCTCAAATAAAAAAGCCTCTTCCCTCGCCTACCATTCCCTCATCCTCGCCCAAGGCGCCCAAACCACCACCTTTGGTCTCCCTGGCGCCGATGCGTATGCGCTTCCCCTCAAAACCGAGAGTGACGTAACCCGAATCCACGAACATATCAACGCCTGCCTCGAGCAGGCCCTGCAGATCACCAAAAAATCTGAACGACGTTCTTGGTTATCTTTCACAACCGTCGGCGGCGGCCCTAGCGGCGTCGAAGGAGCGGTCGCCATCGCTGCTCATGTTCGAAATCAGCTCGCAACGCGTGCCCCCCATCTTCTCGAAGAAGCTTCGTTTACCCTCATCCAAGGCGGACCTCAAATTCTCCCAGGCTTCCCCCTCTCGCTTGTCGAAGGCGTCGGACGTGAACTCGCGAATCAAGGCATCAACACACTACTTGGAGATCAAGTAGCTGCTATATATGAAGACCGCGTTGAAACAACCAGTGGTAATATCCTCGCCACCCACACCGTCCTATGGGCTGCCGGCATCATGGCCTGTCCCATTCCTACTAACCCCATCCTGGCCGAGGAGCGTGGTTATCTAACGGTTGATCGTTATCTCAAAGCCGCGCCCCACATTTTTGCCGCCGGCGACATCGTCAACTACAAAGAACGCAACGTGATCATCCCTAAAAATGCTCAAACCGCTATGCGCATGGGTCGCATCCTGGCAGACAATGTGATCCGGGAATTTAAACAAAAGAAACTCCGCCCATTCACCTATCTTTCTAAAGGCAACATCATCGCTCTTGGCGAAACCGGCTTCATGGATGTTCGCCTCTTCACCTTCAAAACTCGCTTCGCCTCCTTTCTGCGTAACCTTTTTTATACCCTGAGACAAAGAGAGATTGAGAAGGGTTAGGGCTGGACAAAAAGGATAAAGAACGTGCAGACTGTAAAAGCCCTTTCACATTGGAGGATGATTTCATGGCAAACCCGCCTCTCCCGGATACCTCAACGCCGTCGGGAGCTTCCATGGCTCCCCCAGCCGAGAAGCGCTGCCCTCACTGTCACGAGCTACTGCCCCCGCCGCCCAGCCTACCAAGTCTGAACCAACCGGCGGACAGCGGCCCGACACCCTCGGGCCGTACCCGCATTCCGGATCCGTAACCTCTCCCCTCTCACCCCAAGGCAATGACCCGGCATTGTCTTGGGGCTCCCCATTTTCTATACTCTCAATACGCTTATTTATTTATTTTCGTTAACCCTATGAACTGTGAAAAAGGATGCTGTCAGAATGGTAAATCACTCGACTGGGCCCTGCTCGTCTTGCGCTTAGCCGCTGGTGTCATTTTTGTGATGCATGGCTATGGCAAGCTCTTTGGTGACGCCCCGGGCATGACTGCGTTTACCGGCATGGTGGCAGGCATGGGCTTTCCCCTTCCAGGTCTCTTTGCCTACGCTGCCGCCCTCAGTGAATTCTTGGGTGGTCTCGCATTAATCCTCGGTATCTTTACCCGCTACGCCTCAATCTTCTTGGGCGTGGTGATGCTCGTCGCTTTTGTGGGCGCAAAGAAATTCGCCCTACCCGCAGGAGATGCTGACCTCGCTCTCTTGGCTATGGTCGTCGCCATTTACTTAGCCGGCTCTGGTCGCTGCACCGTCCAAAAATACATGGGCAAGAACAAAGAAAACTGCGAGGAATGCGCCCACCACGACGCCAACCACAAACACTAATCCGAATCCTCAAACAACAAAATCCCCGGCACGTGCCGGGGATTTTGTTTTGAACCTTATAGACTCGAAAGAGTCACACTGGGTGAGGTCTGGAAGCAGCATCCTCGCCAAAGGGACTACATCCAGATACCTACCCGCCATGACCCTTGGTACACAACTGCCCAAGAAGAGGCGTGAGTAAAATGATACGGGATGGGCAAAAAAAAGAAAAGGGTAGATAACCAAATCCCCAGCAAAAGCTGGGGATAAAGGTTGCATTGCGTTCTTTTACTGTGCAGTAGTAGGAGCCTTGCAGGCATCACGACAAGAAGCATTCGTCTTAACACAGACCTCGCTCTGCGTCGCACTATCATCCGCTGCTTTCAAACAGGCGTCCGCTTGTTCGCCGCACTTTTGCAAACAGGATGTCATCGTACTGGTCGGCGTAGGTGCGGTAGAGGTAGTTCCGGGCGTAGAGCCGGTAGTCTCCGGAGGAGCGCACGTCGTCTTAATACATTGATCAATTTGCTTTTGCGTATCTTGAGCAGATCCCACAAATGACCCTTCTATTTTTTGCTTACACTGTTCTCGACAAGATAATGGTTGCGTAGAAGTTGTCGTCGGTACCGATGAGCAACGCGCAAGACATGCATTGATCGCCTGCGTCGTCCCACCAGAAGCCTTGCAGGTATCTGTACAAGAAAGTGGCGACTTAGATCCAGTCAACGCCCGCAAGGAGGACTCAATTTTATCGAGACGCTTGTTGATTGCCTGAATTTCTTTAGAAACACCGATCAAAGTTTGCGTCGGACTCGCAGGAGCGGCCTGCACAGAGCTATACGCGATCGCACCCGTCAAAACTACGGCCAAACCAGCAACAATGGCTGCAACCCACACATTCGCAACACCACGTGCCGCATGGATAATATGATGATCATTAATATGCGACGTTGGACCAACATATCGCACATTGCACATTCGGCCACAACCATCATGCCCACACGTTGAGCTACTGGTATCCATACCGCCCGTTGGACCTACAGGCGTCGGCGATCCCGCGTCCTTGCGCACACGACGTGGTGCAGGACGTTTTGTTTTGATTTCTGCCATAGAAAAATGTGTCGAAAATAAAAAAGCTTGAGTAAGATGCGGCAAGTATAGCACATGCAAAACGATATCACGAAGGCAATTGACATCTCGGCTAACAAACGGTACATTCCTGGCACAAAAGAAGGCCAGGGACGGCTAGCTCAGTTGGTTAGAGCGTCACATTGACATTGTGAAGGTCAGAGGTTCGACTCCTCTGCCGTCCACCATCGAGCTCAGCTCGACCATACAAAAACTCCTCGCAAGAGGAGTTTTTGCGTATTTGGAAGCAAGTTATTGTATACTCGCCCAATGAAGCTTATCTATACCGCCCCCATCACCATTGCGCTAGTCCTTCTGATTGCCCTCTTTCTTTATCCCCGCCCCCTGTTCGACAGTGATAGCGCTCGAGCGTATAGACACGTTATGAAAAAATATGGAGCGGATGCTTTTTCAGTTCCCGGCACTCCCTGCAAATATCTGACTGACGGAATTGGTATTCATTGGGCGCCCTTCGGCCGCACCCTCACCTCTTGCAATAACAAATACTATATTGGCTTTTGGGGAGGAGCGCATACGTACCATCCCAACCCCCTTAGTGCATTACCCACCACATCCTCCTCACTTTCGGTCCAAGAAGGAGATACCGTTACGACATCAACCACGAAAGAAACTCCCACGACAAGTTCTCAATTAGCCGCAATGGCAGAATTAAGAAATATATCCGAAGAACTGACATTAATCGGGCAAACTGCTTCCAGCGTTCAGATATATCCTATGGATAAAGAACATTTTTTCGTCGTCCTTGCATGGGATGGTTCCGATAGCTGGTCAAACAATGAGGCGGTTCAGCTATGGTACACAAGCGGAACCAAAACAGAGCTTATTACTCATAAACATATTTTAGCTTGTTCGCGATTTCAAGTAGAAAAACACGGAGATCTTTTTTTGACAAAGGATACCACCATGGGATGTGGAGATGGGGCAGGCATCTTTGGAGGTCATCGCGAGACTTTTTACAACGCAAAAGGTGCAACGGTTCTTACACTCGATAGAGAAGATGCGGGCGGAACCTCATTTGCCTACACCCTGCCCCAACAAAAAACCGTCTATATCCAACAAGAATTTAACCACACATGCCCACCAGAACCGGCTACCGAAATAGAGCCAGCCACATATCCCATACGAGTCATGGGACTAAAACAACATGACACGTTAACTAAACTCCCCACTCCTATCGATGGACATTGTTTATACTCGATGCTCGATAGTTTCATTTATTATCCTTCCATAAACTACACCTTTGATGGAAAGGAAATTATCATAGATTTCGAAGCTGCCACCTCTGTACAGGCCTTTATCAATCCATACACAAAGAAGATTCGTTACGTGACGCACGAGCTCTAGAACGAAAAGCACCTCGACCGCGACGGGGAGAAGCGAGAAGTGCTTTCCGTCGCGCCGAGGCGCTCTGAGACCGATAAAAAAGAGCACACCTGACCTAACCCCGCAGAGCCTCCTCTTCCTCCTCTTCCTGCCTCAATGCCTACTCTATTTCAGCGGACACCTCCGCAAGCCGCCGTTCATCTTCCTGCCATTCAGGAGTTAAGCTAGCCACTGTTGCGGTAACCACGATATTGGAGCCTTCTCCAGTAATCACGCAGTGCCACATGCTCTGAGGAGCGGGATCTCCGGGAAATGCGCTCCGAGGAATCCGCACCTGATACGGCGTCAAATCATTAGGCATCCACGCCCACGCCGAATAGCCTCCGTCGACGGGCTCCTCAATTCGAGCGAAATAAGTCTGCCGAACCCCTGACGTTCCTTCATTTGCCACCGTACACCTCGTTGAACTGATATTATCGAGAGTCCCGCATGGACCCTCTCCAAAAAATACCTCGAAATATCAAGTCATTTTTTAGAGGGGCCCATGAATAACCCAACGACTAAAAATGTACGGACAAAACGTATAGACAAAGGACGTTTTTGTCAAAAAAATCTGTTATTGAAATACAAAAACACCTCGGTTGCCCGAGATGTCGTTTGATGTTTCGACATTCAGAAAAGTGACCATGACCGCCAGAACCGGTTCTTCAGTATCCGAGGATACTGAAACTACGATCTTCTCCGAAGAGAAGTATCGACCTTAGGAATTTAATCCCGATATGATCGGAATGATTTTCTCCCTAGAAAGGAGGTGATCCATCCACAGCTTCCGCTACGGATGCCTTGTTACGACTTCGTCCCTATCGCTGGCTCCGCCTTCGTCCCCTCAACAGGGCCTTCGGGCGTTTCCAACTCTCTTGACGTGACGGGCGGTGAGTACAAGACCCGAGAACGTATTCACGGCGGCGATGCTGATCCGCCGTTACTAGCAAATCCAGCTTCATGAGGGCGAATTTCAGCCCTCAATCCGAACTGAGATCAGGTTTGATGAGATTAGCTCCGCCTTGCGGCTTGGCAACCCTTTGTCCTGACCATTGTAGCACGTGTGTAGCCCTAGGTGTAAGAGCCATGCTGATTTGACGTCATCCCCACCTTCCTCCCCGTTATCCGAGGCGGTCTCCCGTGAATATTCAACACGGGATAGGGGTTGCGCTCGTTACCCGACTTAACGGTACATCTCACGACACGAGCTGACGGCAACCATGCAGCACCTGTGTAGCACCCTCGAAGGCGGCCACTGTTTCTAGCGGCTTGCAGCTACATTTCAAACCTAGGTAAGGTTTCTCGCTTACCATCGAATTAAACCACATGCTCCTCCGCTTGTGCGGGTCCCCGTCTATTCCTTTGAGTTTTAGCCTTGCGGCCGTACTTCCCAGGCGGGATGCTTAATGCGTTAGCTATTTTAACCGACACCGGCA
>CAYWEE010000026.1:11780-14858 GCA_964457295.1 uncultured Gammaproteobacteria bacterium | reverse complement strand
TAAGAACGGTCCACCGTAGCAAAAAATAGCCAAGATGTCAATCTTTATGGCTTGTTTTCTCTGTTCTTTGCGGCTATTATGACCGTTGTTATGCCTCGCCCAAAACCTGTGGTTCTTATGATTCTGGATGGGTTTGGCGTGGCGCCGCCTTCGGACGGGAATGCCGTGGCGCATGCCAACATGCCGAATTATCGGCGCTACATTGAAAGTTATCCGGCTATGACCGTGTTGGCTTCTGGGGCGGCGGTAGGGCTTTCGTGGGGGGAGATGGGGAACTCTGAAGTCGGGCATTTGACGATCGGGTCGGGTCGTATTTTTTTTCAAAGTCTTCCGCGTATCAATCAGGCCATCGAGTCTGGTGATTTTTATACTAACAAGGGTTTTTTAGATGCGATCGCTCATGCGAAATCTCATAAGGGTGCGGTGCATCTGGTTGGGCTCGTGTCTCCGGGGAATGTTCATGCGAGCGATGCGCACTGCAAGGCGCTCCTCGATCTCACGAAGCGCGAGGGATGCGATCGGGTCTTCTTACATGCGATTCTAGATGGACGGGATACGATCTATAACAGCGGCATCGAGTTTATCAAAGACATTGAGGGGTTCATGACGGCGCAGGGTGTTGGTACGATCGCCACGATCGCTGGGCGTTACTTTGCTATGGATCGTGATAATCGTTGGGATCGCGTTCAAAAAGCCTATGAGGCCATGGTGCTCGGCACGTCGGAGAAGACTGCCACGTCGGCCACGGATGCTATTCAAGGGTATTACGATACGAAGGTGTATGACGAGGAGATTCCGCCGACAGTTATCATGAAGGGAAAAAAGCCGGTCGCGCGAATTGCTCCTGGGGATGCTGTTATCTTTTTTAATTTTCGTCCGGATCGTGCGCGTGAATTGACCAAGGCGTTGATTTTGCCGACGTTTGATAAGTTTCCGCGGGCTGAGGTGAAAGATGTGTTTATGACGACGATGACGGAGTACGAAAAGGATCTACCTGTCTCGGTGGCCTTTGCTCCACAGCACATTGCCAATTGTTTAGCGAAAGTTATTTCTGATCAGGGATTGAAGCAGCTTCATATTGCGGAGACAGAAAAATATGCTCACGTGACGTTTTTTATGAACGGGATGGTTGAGGAGGCGTTCCCGGGCGAAGATCGCGTCATTATTCCTTCGCCCCGTGTTTCGACGTACGACAAAGCCCCAGAAATGTCGGCTTCGTTGATTGTGGATCGCGTGGTCCAAGAGATCGTGGCCAAGCATTCGTACGATGTGATTATCTTGAATTTTGCCAATCCCGACATGGTCGCTCATACGGGCGATGAGCAGGCTACTGTTAAGGCCAATGAGGCGGTGGATGCCGCGATGGGTAAGATTGTCGAAGCGACATTGTCTGTTGGAGGTGTTGCGATGATCACCGCAGATCATGGGAATGCCGAAGAAGTGAAGAATTTAGTGACGGGAGATATGGATAAAGAGCACTCGACGAATCCTGTTCCGTTTATTGTTATTGGTAAGCAGTTTGAGGGTCTACGCGCTCCAGTTGGTGATATCATCGGCGGCGATCTCTCGATTACCACACCTGTTGGTATGCTTGCTGATGTCGCACCAACGATTTTAAAACTGCTAGATATCCCACAACCCCCAGAGATGACAGGGCGCTCGTTGATTTAAACAGTAGATTGTATGCCAGAGCTTCCGGAGGTTGAAACCGTGCGGCGACAACTCGATGAGCGTTTGCGGGGTCGTCGGATTGAGCGGATCAAGATGCTGCAGACTGGGCGCGAGGAGCCGAGGGGGGAGGCTTTTGTCAAAGCGTTAGAGGGTGCTGAGATTCGAACAATTGCGCGGCGAGCCAAGTTGTTGATTTGGCATTTGGAGGATGATCGCGCGATCTTGGCTCATCTCAAGATGACGGGGAGGTTTGTGTTTGTGGATGCGGAGTATGTTCCCACGAAACATGATCGCATTGAGTTTTTGCTGGGCGAAGAGCGGTTAATGTGGGGCGATGTTCGCAAGTTTGGATTTATGAACATCGTAGATGCTCATAAGCTTCAAGAGGTTTTGAGTGCTTACGGTCCCGAACCGTTAGATACGAGTATCCAAGATATCGCCGTACGTTTTTCCAGTTCCTCCGTTCGTCCTATCAAGACGGTACTTTTAGATCAGACGATTCTCGCCGGAGTTGGAAATATTTATGCTGACGAGGCGCTCCATCGAGCTGGGATTCGACCGACGCGTCGTCTGAACACCCTGTCAAAAAAAGAGCGTCTCACTCTTGCTGGATCGATTCAGGAGATTTTGCGAGAATCGATTGCGCAGCAGGGAACGAGTGCGCATGATTATGTTGATACGCGAGGTGAGCGTGGTGGGTTTTTGGATTTGTTGCGCGTGTATCAACGGGAAGGCGAAGCGTGCGTAGCGTGTGGTACTCCTATTAAGCGTATCGTTATCGCGCAGCGTGGCACGCATTATTGTCCAACATGTCAGAAATAGTTTATATGCTTCCTCTATCTGAACGTATTCCTCTTATCATGCGCATCCTTCAACAGCGTTATCGAACGAAGGGGATGGTGGATATGGGGAAGGCCGAGGATACGTTGTTTGCGACCGTCCTTTCTGCTCAAAGTACGGATGTGCAGGTTTTAAAAGCTTATCCAGGATTCCGGAAGCGTTTTTCTACGTTGAAGTCTTTGTCAGAAGCTCCGTTGCAAGATATCGAACAATCAATCGCGACGATTGGTTTATTTCGTGCTAAGGCTCGCTCTTTGAAGGGGATTGCGGAGAAGCTCCGCCTGGAACATGACGGCGTTGTTCCTCGTACGATGGATGAGCTTTTGACGTTGCCGGGTGTGGGCCGTAAGACAGCGAGCTGTGTATTGTGGTATGCATATGGCATTCCGGCTATGGCTGTTGATACGCACGTGGCTCGTATCACGCAGCGCTTGGGATGGGCCAAAGGCAAAACACCGGAACAAATTGAAGAGCAATTGAAAGAAGCTGTGCCGCGGCGGTACTGGGGAGATGTGAATCGGACGATGGTGCAGTTTGGACGGGAATATTGTCGTGCGCAAAAGCCGC
>CAYWEE010000026.1:0-11680 GCA_964457295.1 uncultured Gammaproteobacteria bacterium | reverse complement strand
TATTCTACCTTTGATGCCCTCATTCGAATCTTCTTTCATCCTCGGTGCGCAGCAATTGGTTTTTGCGACCTCTTGGATGCCTCAGTTGATTGTGTTTTTGGCGCGTTATTTGATTCTGGTGTATTTTTTTGCACCATTATTCGTGTGGCATCATCTTTCTCCCAAGCAGCGCTCCCAAGTGATGGGCGTATTTTGGAGCATGGGTTGCGCTATGCTGATCGTTGTTATTCTTTCTCGTATCGTTGCCCGAGATCGGCCATTTATAGCTGATCTTGATATCACGCTGTTGATTCCTCCTCCGTTGAATCAGTCTTTTCCGTCCGGACACACGGCGACGTCGGCCGCGGCCGCTATGGCACTTTTTGAAATTCATCCACTGCTGGGCTTGTTGGGTTTTGTGGTCATGGCGTTTATTGCCATGGCGCGTATTGCGGCAGGCGCACATTATCCAAGTGATATTTTGGGAGGGATGGTCGTGGGTGTGCTCGCGGCCTGGATCGTACGAGAGGTGACGCGCGCGTTACAGCGAAGAGATATTGAGAGTTCTGCCGCCCATCATCACCACGAAGACGAGATATGAAACGTCTAGCCCTGTATCTCATGCCATTGTTGCTCGTTGCGGGCCTGGTCTTTTACGTCATCGTGCCCCGATATCGTGCGAGTCAGCACCCTGCTGCACCTCTGCCACCACGCGAAGAGGTGACTGTGACGATCCCTGAAGGCAAGACAATGATTGAAGAGGAAGAGAGTCTGGCTTCGTTTGGTGTGGCCTCGGATACGCTTTTGGCTATCACAGGGAATCCATTTACGTCTCAACCGTTTGATGCGCATTTTCGTAACGAATTTCCTTTTTTGGATGTATTGTCACCCACGTCTACCCTAGAAGGATATTTGTTTCCTGAAACCTATCGAGTTTGGAAAGATGAGTTGCCACGGTCCCTCGTGCAAAAGCAATTAGAGGAATTTGATCAGTATGCTCGTACCATGATGGAAGAGATTGAGAAGCAAGGACGGTCATTGCATGAGATTGTGACGCTTGCCTCCATCGTAGAAAAAGAAGTAGCAACAGATAAAGATCGGCCGATCGTTGCAGGGATTTTTATGAACCGTTTGCGGATTGGTATGGCACTTCAATCTGATGCGACGGTTCAATATGTCACCCGTTCTGGTCGGGATCGCTCGACGAGTGATGACCTTGCGCTTGATTCACCGTATAACACGTATCGTGTGACCGGATTGCCACCCGCGCCTATTGGGAATCCGGGAGCCGCTGCGCTTGAGGCCGCTCTTCACCCCGCGAAGACGCCATACTTTTATTTTTTGACTGATTCGGCGGGAAAGGTTTATTACGCCAAGACGTTTGAAGAGCATGGGAGGAATCGGGTTAAGGCGTTTGGGCGATAGTTGTATCGGTGAGTCCCACTGGCCGGGGATATGATATTTTTCTTGATGCGGGGCTCGATTAGGTATACCTCGAACAGGTCCTATCTGCGAAAAATATCCTATCCCCGGCCAGTAGGACTATTGCCTTGATTTCCTTTCTTTCGTCCGTTGCTTTACTCTAGTCGGGATGTCTATGTCTCCCTCGTCTTCTGCGATTCCACGGCGGGCTATTGATTATCACGCTGAGCTCAATCAGGAGCAATTAGCTGTGGTATTAGCGGGTGATGGGCCGCGGTTGGTTTTGGCTGGGGCGGGGTCGGGCAAGACGCGGACGATTACCTATCGTGTGGCGCGACTATTAGAAGACGGGGTGCCGCCCGAGCGCATGCTGTTGCTCACGTTTACCAACAAGGCGGCACGCGAAATGATCGGACGCCTACGGAGCCTGGTTGGTCCTCAAGCCGAAGGAATTTGGAGCGGTACATTCCATTCCGTCGCGAATCGTCTTCTACGTGCTAATGCCGAGGCTATCGGATTGAACCCGCGATTTACCATCTTAGATCAAGATGATGCACAGAGTTTGTTAAAAGCTGTCTTGAAAGAACAGGGGATTGATCCCAAGGCACGACGGTTTCCAACGGCCAACGTGATTCAGTCGATCGCATCACTGGCGCATAATACGCGCTCATCCATTACGGACGTGATTGAATGGCGTCATCCGCACTTTGTTTCGTTCGCAGGTGAGATCGAGCAGGTGGTCAAGTCGTATGCCGAGCGCAAAGTTGCCTCGCGTGTCATGGATTTTGATGATTTGTTGTTGGCCTGGCACGCCATGATGCAGGATCAAAACGTGGGCAAGCGGATGAGTGAGCATTTTTTGCACGTGTTGGTGGATGAATATCAAGATACCAATGCGCTGCAAGATTCGATTGTGTATGCCCTTGGTCAACGTCATCGCAATGTCGTGGTCGTTGGCGATGATGCACAATCGATTTATGCCTTTCGTGGGGCGGATGTGAAGAATATTCTGCGTTTTCCTGAGGTGTGGCCCGAGGCGACGATTCATAAGTTGGTGGTGAATTATCGTTCCACGCCAGAGATTTTGGATCTTGCGAATACCTCGCTATCCCATAACACGCAACAGTTTCAAAAGGAACTCGTGAGCATGCGTAAGTCCGGGCCCAAGCCGGTCCTGTTTGCCGCGTCCTCGGCGCGTGAGGAAGCGCGCTATGTGGCGGATCAGATTTTGACTCTACGATCGGAAGGAGTCGCGTTGCAAAACATGGCGGTTTTGTTTCGGTCGTCTGCGCATTCCCAAGCGTTGGAATTCGAACTCATGTCGCGGGATATTCCCTATGAGTATCGCGGGGGCATGAAGTTTTTTGAACGAGCACATATTAAAGATACGCTGGCGTATGTTCGTATCGTCGAAAATGTTCATGATGAAGCGGCGTGGTTACGCGTTTTGGGTCTTCAGACGGGGATCGGGGCTACGACGGCTTCGCGGATCATGCAACAGATTTGGACGCAGAGTTCATTTACCGAATTATTTCATCCAGCGTTTATCTCCGTCTTGCCTGCTCGTGCACGCGAAGGCTGGCGTGAGTTGGAAGTTACAGCGACAGGCCTGATCGGGGCCGCGCCGTCACCGTCCCTGACGATTCGAGCTGTTCTTGATGCGGGATATCGTGAGTATCTGGAACGTGAATATCCGGATTGGCGTGAACGCATTGAAGCGGTTGAGCAGCTCGCTGCGTTTGCCGAGAGCTATACCGATCTATCTAGTTTTTTGTCGGACATCGCGTTGTATGATGATGTTGTGGCCGCTGAACGCCGTCGTTCGGTTCCGCAAGAAGAAGAGCGTATGGTGCTCTCGACCGTCCATCAGGCCAAGGGTTTGGAGTGGGATACGGTGTTTGTTATTCATCTCTCTGACGCGGCGTTCCCCAATCGGCGGGCCATGGAAGAAGAAGGGGGAGTAGAGGAGGAGCGTCGGTTGTTTTATGTGGCCATGACGCGCGCGCGGCGAAAATTGATTTTGAGTTATCCGCTCACCATGGGTCGTGAGATGCTTTCGTTTAATCAAGCCTCGCTTTTTATCGAAGAGTTGCCGCCGTATCTACTAGAGCGCGTCGAACTTCGTCGCATGGGGACGTCGGTGTTTCGTGATCGTCTTCCTGCTGCAAAAACGGATGAGTGGTCGTGGGATGCGTCATCCGATGCGGATGAACCGACGATTCAGATCGGTAATGACGGCGAACGCTATTAATATGTTTTCTTGGTTTACGGATCGTTTTTGGACATCGCGCCTGCAGGCGGTGACGTCTGTTGTGCCCGAGGGGTATATCAATTTTCGTGCCACGGATGCGTACGTGATGCGTGAGGGTTCTGGTGATTCATTGTGGAAAGCGGTGGGAAATCCGGGTGCCATTGGATTACGCTGGCATCATGGTCCACTGTGGTTTGAAGGATATTACGGTGATACGGAACCAATTATTGAACCGTTTCCGCATCTACGTTTGATCACGTGGCAACCTACGACGCCTAGAACCGCACCGCGCGGATGGTATCGATTTTGGGCTCATATCAATGCGCGCATGACAGGATTTGCCGAGATCCATGATCCAGAGCGGTACACCGAGCCGTGGTCGAGTCATGCCAAGCGTCATTTGCGACGTTGGCAAAAGACGCAAGCCTATGAATTGGTGACGATGTCATTTGAAGAGTTCTGCGTTGGATATCGACAGGCGCGTATGAGTCGATGGCTTAAATATTTATTTATTGATTTTTTGCGCAAAAAAATTGCGCGTCACGGTGAACGCGTTGAATTTTTTGGTGCTCGTGAGCGGACGAGCGGGCGATTTGTCGCCGGCTTTGCCGTGGGCGATGTGCCGGAGACGCGTTGTTCGGTTCATCTGGCGTCGTTTATCTTACCCGAGGCGGAATCAACGTCTGTTGGTGTGGGTATGGTCGACGAATGGTTTCGTCGTTCAATCGCCAAAGGTATTCGCTTTCTCGACTTTGATATTTTTTGGGCCCCGGGCGACCCTAAAGACTGGAAAGGATTTTCGCGCTTCAAGCAACAATTTGGTGTGACGTTTATCAGATATCCGAAGCCGTTTGTGCGGGTGGTGTGGGGGAAGAAGGGTGTTTAATATGAATCCCATGACTGACGGATCAAAACCTCTCAATTGCTTCCATAAACAACTTTTCTATCTCCTCCATCTCTAATCTCGTCTCCGTACCTGGTGAGATGCGAATAAACGGCTCACCATCTTCTATCTTAACGCCGCGTGCGGTGAGGTAGACGCGGGTCGTATCTAGGCCAAAACTTGAACCAGCTACGAGATCTATCTTTCGTTTCTTCGCGATTTTCATGACCAGGTCGACGAACTTGGCGTAGGTTTCTGGGTGGCGGTATTTTTCTTTAAACATGAGGACGAAGCAACCGCCGTGAAATGTTTCATCTTTGGTCCAGGCAAAGCCGGGATAGGAGGGGAGGCCGGGATAGACGACGTGTGAGATGTGCAAGCTGGTGTGTGTCGTCAGATATGATTCGATATGTTGCGCGAGTGAATGCGTATTGCGACCGATGCGCGCCAAGCGGCGATCGAGGAGTTTGCGATTCGGTTCTGGGAGGGCTAAGACAGATGTATCAGGCATGTTGGTGCCGAGGTGCATGCGCGTGCGGAACGGATAATCGGCAAACATGCCGGCTGTCCACAGGATGCCCCCCGTGACGCGGTCAAAACCGTATTGATGATATTTGTTGAGGCTTTCGATGACGATGAGTTCTAGTTTTGAGAGGCGCGGGAGATAGGTGAGCGGTTGAAAGCTGGTTGCGCGTGTACTGTTATCCAGAACGAGGTACATCTGATGCTTGGTGAGGCGTGACAGCTCCGGGATGAGGGTGGCGAGATCCGGCATTGTGACAGACGGGGTGTTGCCGAGTGTGTCGAGAAACAGGGCGCATGGTTTGTTGGTTTGGATGAGCTGGATGAGGGCTGTAGCATCCATTTCATCCATGAGCTGTACACGATCACCAAACCATTCGCGCAGGACGCGTTTATTTTCAAAATAGCTGCCGTCGCCAACGAAGATGGGAGATTGCTTGTCGATGGTTTTATGAATGCAAGCCACAGCTGTGGTGAATGCCGCCATGCCGCTAGCTGTGACATATGCATGGGCAAACCGACGGAGGCCTCCATCAATGTGCGCGTGGATAAATTGACGTTCGTACCAGTCACCATCTCTATGATGATCACGCCTATAGTCATTGGCATTAGCTCTAATCTCTCCGGTTTCGCGGCCGGCACGTGAGTAGGTCGTATGATCGAATGATGGCGACTCCCAATCGCCACCGTTTCGCATGGCGGCGCTTAAGAGTTGCAGCGCACGCAGTTCATTCGCCGTGCGTTTTTTGAGTTCCAGTTTTTTGTGATATGTTTTTTCGTCTTTTGTGTTGGTTGCGCGAAGGCTTTCTCGAAGTGTTCGGGAAATTGTCTGGTACTGCTCCATGAGGCTGGGGAGCGTCTGCAGAAGCGTCTCGCGAGTTTCTTTTGGAAAAGGTGACGAGCGGCTCGTTAGCAGAGCATGAAATGTTCGGAGTCGAGATGTTTCTGTTGCAGTCAAAGACGCAAAAAGCTCAAGGTCCTCGTTGAGATCTTGGAGAGAATGGGTGAGGAGTAGATCGTCCATGCAGGTTTTTTGTCATCCCTTCTGTCATCCCGACTGACGAGTCCGCGAGGAACGGAGGGATCCCTTCGTGAAGCAGCCGAATTCGAAGCGATTCCTCGCGTGTAGCGACGTGGTCGCCACGCGACTTTACGTCGGCTCGTCGCAAAGCCTCCCCGCTCGGAATGACAGGATGTGTAGGAGTATACACGGTCTGATATCATAGCCCCATGTTCTCCAAGCTTTCATCTTTTCTGAGTCGTTCGGATATCGCCACGCATATGATCGATCTTGGAAAGCGACGTGTTGCTATTCCTGTTGCAGATATACAAGGGGAGAAGCCCGGAAAGACACTGTTGGTTACCGGTGGAGTGGATGGAGATGAGTACACAGGCATTCGAGCTGCTTATGAACTTATCGAGATCTATCGCAAACGGAATTTTGCCGGACGATTAATCATTATCCCTATCGTGAATGTTCCTGGCTTTGAAGCGGGGTGTAGTGAGAATCCGTTGGATGGACGGTTTCCTAAAGTTATTTTCCCTGGAAAAGAAAACGGTTCACCGACGGAGCGGCTTGTGTATTGGCTGGCAAAAAATCACGTGTCTGAGTCTAGCGTGTGGCTTGATCTGCATGGCGGAGCCTTGAGTGAGCGTCTCAATCCATTTCTGTGGACGTACGAAACGGGTGTTGCATCTGTTGATAGCTGGATGAAAGATTTTCATACAAGTCAGACTGAAACGGTTCTATTCGAGAAAGCCACTGCGTCATCCAAGGCTGCGCGTCTCGCGAAAAAAGGTTGTGCGTATGCTATGGCTGAGTCTGGGGAGCGTGGGTTTACACGTCTTGTGGATGTACGGCGTCATATCGATTGGGTGACTCGAACGATGGAGTCTTTGGAGATGATCGCGTCTCACGCTAAAAAGACGGCAAAGCAAAAGCCGACAATTTTTCGTCATCTGTCTTTTGTGTGTGCTCCGTGTGATGGATTATGGATGCCGTCTGAATCCCTCGGTCATTCCCGCCTTCGCGGGAATGACATCTTAGGTACCTATAGAAAAATGAATGAGCTTCGTTTGAAGGAGTTGCGCGCAAAACGTGACGGGCATCTCCTGTGGTGGAAGGAGACTATGCCGATGAAAAAAGGGGAGATTCTTTGTGCGTTCGCCGCTTGATCGGCGGTCTTTTCCCTGCTACGTTAGGCCTTTATGCGATCTGCCCGCGTTCTTCTTCCTGGATCTCCCGACCAAGCCTGCGATATTTTGATCGAGGCCATGGTGGATGAGTATCTGCGTCGTGATCCGGCAGCTCGGGTGAATTTGCGGGTGACGGGGGGTCATGGAGCGCTGTTCGTGGCTGGTGAAGTGGCGACGCAGGCCGATTTTGATGTGGCAGCGTTAGTGCATCGTACGCTCGGCTCGTTGGGCATTTTGGCTGATATTGAACCGTTTATTTCTATTGAATCCCTGCCAGCGGAGCATATATCGTTGCAGGGCTCAGCTGTGCCGTTGACGGTTATGGGGTATGCGACGAGCGAAACATCGAGTCTCATTCCATTGCCTTTGGAGCGCGCACGTTTTTTAGCTAAAGCCTTGCAAGAAGAGCGAACGGCGAATGAGGCATGGTTTTGGTGTGGTCCTGATGCCGAAGTTTCGGTGGGTGTCACAGGCACGACGCTGACACGGGTGGATATTCGCGTTGAGCACGGAGCGCAATCGTTTGAAGAGGTGCGAGCATCTGTGGCGGCGCTTGTGGCACGTCATGTTGGGGTGGTCGAGCTGCATGTCAATACGTTAGGTCCAGAAGAAGCGCGTGGTTTAGGTAAGGCACTGGGCGCATCAGGGCGCTCCGCAATGCCGTATGGTCCGCTCCTTCCGGGAGCAGTGTCGAGTATTGGTTTAGATATGCATCGTGCCGAGAAGGCGGGATTGTGGTTGGCGCGTGCTGCGGCACGATCCTTGGTTATGCGTGGGGCTCGTGCAGCTTTCGTCGCCGCGACGTACGCTCCCGGTGACCGTGTGCCGTTTTTTGTTTCGGCGCGGGATGAAAAGGGCAAAGATTTGTCATCAGAGATAGATCGTTCCCGTCTCGCTTTGGATCGGGTGATGCGTGAATGGTTTAGGCCCGGCTTAAATGTGGATGCAGCCCGTTGGGGTTTTGTGGGTGAGCCGGGATTGCCGTGGGAGGCCGAGACAGGTTAAACTGTCTCTATATGCGTCTTTCCCTTACCCCATCTCTTTTATTGCTTGCCCTCACTGTGTTCGGCGCCGGCTGTTCTAGCGCTTCCTCTACCAAGGTCTCATCCTATAGCTCACAAGATACGCAAACGTCTCCTGTGGTCACAGCACCCACAAATACGTTAGAGACGGTTCCCGCGCCTCCTGTTGCTGCTACTTCTTCCTCTAGTGCTCCCTCTTCTCTAACTCCTGACTCTCAACCTTCTACTATGCCTTCTCAAGAGCTCGCTTTCCCTGGTGTGTTACCCGCTGCGCAAACAACGAATAAGCAGGTTCATCTTAAAACCAGCAAAGGCGACATTGTATTTGAGCTTTTGCCCGAAGAGGGACCGAATGCGGCTTCCAATTTTGTCTATCTCGCATCTCGCGGTTTTTATAACGGCTTAACCTTTCATCGCGTTGTTCCTGGATTCGTGATTCAGGGCGGTGATCCAGAGGGGACGGGTCGTGGTGGTCCTGGTTATCAATTTGCTGATGATCCTGTTCGCCTTTCATACGATGCCGGTATCGTAGCTATGGCGAACGCCGGTCCAAATACCAATGGTTCACAGTTTTTTATCATGCTTGAGGATAATCCGCTTCCTCCGAGCTACTCGGTGTTTGGTCGCGTGACAAAAGGGATGGATGTTGTCCGTAGTATCGGAGTAGGTGATGTCATGACCACGGTGACGGTTGAGGATCAGGCTAAAAAATAAATGTCACGCGTCAAGTTTGCGCTTCTCGTTGTCTTGCTTCTCGTTCTCTTGGGAACGGGATACGTTTGGCGCGGAACGTTGCGCGATATTTGGCAGGAGCGTACGCGGCCTACGTTGCCGACGGCGATAAAGTTTGACGTGAAGGCTGCGCAGCAACATCAGGCAGCGAATCCCGAGCCTGCGTTGATTGAGGGTGGGGTGGCGGCTTCGGAGCACTTTTCGATTGTATCTTCACCCCCTCCAGCGGTACCAACACAGCGCCCTTGGGAAAAACGTACGACGTTTCCGAGCGCCGTGAATCTTGATGTTCCGTTTATGAGCCAAGCACCGTTAGGGGACTGGAGTATGCCGTATCAAGAAGCCTGTGAAGAAGCTTCTGTGCTCATGGTGGATGCGTTCTATCGTAATGTGAAGTTATCACCGCAACAGGCTAAAGAAGCGATTGATGCCGTGGTGGCCGCGGAGAAGGGGTTACTCGGCTACTACGAAGACACGTCCGTTTCTACGACCGCCGCTTTGATTGATCTATATTTTAAGCGGTATGAAACGGTTATCTTGCCGTTAAAAAACGCAGAGGACATTCAGGGGATTATGGCGAGTGGGTATCCGGTGATCATTCCGGCAGCTGGCAAGCTGTTGCCAAATCCGAATTTTCGTAATGGTGGTCCGCTGTATCATATGCTCGTGGTGCGTGGATATACCGAGGATGGATTGTTTATCACGAATGATCCGGGGACGCGTAAGGGGGAAGCGTTTACCTATCGCTTTGCTGATTTGATGCATGCCGCACATGATTGGAATAACGGCGATGTCTTGCAGGGTGAGCCTACGATGCTCGTCATGATTCCGCGTATTCTATGACCTGGACTCCGCAGCAAAAAGTTGTTGTGGCCATTGTCGGATTTGTGACGTTGGCGATCGTTTTAGCTGTCCTTATTCGTTTGTCTTGATTTATGCTGACTATTGCTCTTGCTGCCGGTGCGCTTTCTGGAGCGATATTAGTGTTTGTATCGCATATCGCTCCGCGATTTGGTGCGGGAAATTTTATTCGGGATTTGGATCAGCCACATGTGTTTGGCCGGGAACTTTCTCCGCGAGAGGCGCATGTTCTCGGTGTTTTAGTTCATATTTGTATTTCGGCGATGTTTGGACTGGGATACGGCATCTTGGTTCAAGCGCAGGTATTCCCCGGTTTTGAGTTTTTTTCGTTACTCGGTTGGAGCTTGGCGATGTCGTTATTTGTTGGCGGTGTTGTTTTGCCGCTAGAAGGTCATGGGATTTTTGGGGTGCGAGAGGATGCCTGGTTTCCGGTTGATTTGGTGTTGACGAATGCTTTTTGGGCGGTGTTGTTTTGGCTCATACTCCAATGGTGGCCAAGCGTCTTGTAGAGATTGTTGCGGGAGCTGTCGTGTTCGTCAGTTTTTGTGTTGGCGTTGCCGTTGGCTCGATGTTTATCGTGCGTAGTGAACGACATATTC
Source organism: uncultured Gammaproteobacteria bacterium (assembly GCA_964457295.1). Taxonomy (GTDB): domain Bacteria; phylum Patescibacteriota; class Patescibacteriia; order 2-12-FULL-60-25; family 2-12-FULL-60-25; genus CAYWEE01. The sequence goes on along the minus strand of CAYWEE010000026.1, from coordinate 1,213 downwards.
CGTCTGGAGCGTCTCAAGTGATTACTGAGACGACGGACAGCTCTGCGCCGGATACAGCGGCGATTGCGGCGTTTGGTGTTTCATCAGAGACGATGCGTGTCGCTGAGCAGTCGGCCGAGGCATGGCATGTCGCTCGGAATACGCGGATACTCCTCGTGCCACATCACTTAGTGGCTGTGCGCGAGATTGTGTCATTGCTGAAGACGGTCACGTCTCCGTCCACGGTGTATCTGGTTGCGCCCGATCACTTCTCTCAAGGAAAAACGGTATTCACGACCACGGATAAGTCGTTTGATTCGGCGTTTGGTCGTGTGGATGGATCGTCTGAGGATGTCGCCACTCTTGCGACAGATGTGCCGTCATTGAGTGTGGATGATCAGCCCTTTGAACGTGAGCATGGCGTAACGGGATTGGTACCATTATTTGCTCGTTTGTGGCCGCGTACGACGGTGGTTCCGATTATGGTGCGTATCGATGCCGCGATGGATGATCAAGCGATGCTGGCGGATGCGTTAGCGGCTCGTCTGCAGGCTGACCCTCAAGCGTTGGTTGTGAGTACGGTTGATTTTTCGCATGAGCTTCCGGCCTTTGTGGCAGATTTTCATGATGTTTTGGCGCGTGATGTTGTCGAGTCGTTATCCGATCTTGATGTGGATCGCGTAGAGCTCGATAGTCCGGGGGCCCTTGGTATAGCGTTGAAGATTGCTCGTTCGTTGGGCTTGGGTGCCGTGACGATTCATGCGCATACAAATTCGTTACGTCTGTTGGAGGCGAAGGTTACGCAGGTATCTACCAGTCATCTGTTGGCATCATTCGCGCCGGGGCCTATTCAGTCTCCCCAAGAGACAACGATGTTTGTGGTAGGGGATATGATGTTTGATCGAACGGTGAAGGATCGAACGGATGCGTCAAAGCAGCCCGCCTATCCGTTTGAGATGGTTCGTGGTTCCGAGGGTCGGTTGTTTCGGGGGCAAGATCTGGTGGTTGGGAATTTGGAAGGTCCGGTAACGGATGTGCGGCGTCCACCGGTTAAATCGATTGATTTTGCGTTCAGGACATCGATACCGTCTATCCTTCGAGCTGAGGGATTTGATGTTGTATCTCAAGCAAATAATCATAGCTTGGATCAGGGTCGTGCCGGTGCAGATGAGTCGCGCGAGTTGTTGCGTCGAGCGGGACTTACGGTGTTTGGCGATCAGGTGTATGACGATGC
>CAYWEE010000025.1:7540-15471 GCA_964457295.1 uncultured Gammaproteobacteria bacterium | reverse complement strand
ATTGACAAAAAAGGCTTTACCGGGTATCCTATAGATCTTGTTGGTCACTCTCGTCGTGACGTTGCTTATCACTGCATAGGCAAGTGACGATGGTCGTGACGCCGTTCGGTAGGACGAAACGGCACCTGTCTCCATTAGAACGTTCTCATTTGGCGATCTTTGAGCGCTTCAGCCAGATCATCTGGCCTTCGCCCATAAAAATCCTCACCCCGCTGCTCGCGAGCGGCGGGGCATCCGGTTTTTCCGTGCTCCAGTATCTCGAATTTCATCCAAATGAGAACGTTCTAAAAAATTTACATTCTATTTGATTCTTATTTTTGTTTTTTTGTTTTGCTATGTTTTCTTCTCACAATTCAGGGAACCCTCCGGTGACTCCTTCTGGTTCATCTCCGCGCCCTCCAGAGCGCCGTCCGTTTCACGGTGGCCCCTCTCGTCATTCTTCGAGCTTTCGTCGTCCCGCTTCACGAACGAATGACACTCAATCACTCATCCATAAAGCCATTGCAAAAAATGGCCACAAGGATGATGGACACGCGCCCGCCTCAACCAATCTTCCCATAAAAGAAGGTCTGGCTCGCGAAGAACGTCCACGTGAACCTCGCCATGAGCGCAAGGGTGGCCGCAAAGGCGGAAAGATGGGCGGAGCTTTTAGTCGCCCCGTTCGTTTGGATACCTATAAAAATAAACCCTACCTCAAGACCGGCAGCGACAAAGATCTGCTGGGAGGTGGAACGAATGATCGCTTACGTATCGCTGTTTTGGGCGGCAACGAAGAAGTTGGTCGCAACATGACCATGATCGAATACGGGAATGACATCATTCTCATCGATATGGGTTTACAGTTTCCCGACGAAGACATGCCTGGCGTGGATTTTATCATTCCCAATGTCTCGTGCCTCAAGGGTAAAGAGCGCAATGTGCGAGGTGTCATCATCACCCACGCTCACCTTGATCACATTGGCGGCATTCCCTACATCATGCCCATGATCGGCAATCCTCCTATTTTTTCGACCGATCTCACCTGTGCCATCATCAAAAAGCGTCAAGAAGATCATCGCGACAAACCACCACTCAACTTGAACGTCATTAAGTCAAACGACGTGCTGCGCCTGGGATCATTCACGATTGAATTCTTTGGTGTTGCCCACTCCGTCCCCTCTTCGATGGGTGTCATCGTCAATACACCCTGCGGAATCATCGTGCATACCGGAGACTTTAAGATCGACCACAATGCCAGCGCGCACCAAGAAACAGACAAAATGGTAAAGCTAGGAGAACGCAATGTTCTAGCCCTCTTAGTTGACTCGACCAACGCCTCAAAGCCCGGTCGTCAAATCACCGAAACCGTCATTCAACACAACATCGACGAAATTATCGCCAACGCCAAGGGTCGTGTCATTATCGGAACATTCTCATCGATGATCGCCCGCGTAGGCCAGATTATCAAAGCCTGTGAACGCCAAGGCCGTAAAGTCGCGGTCGAAGGATTTTCCATGAAATCCAACATCATGATCGCTCAAGAGTTGGGGTACATGAACATCCAAAAAGGCACACTGATCGAAACCAAAGAGGCCGTCAAACTGCCTCGTGAAAAGGTTGCTATTATTTGTACTGGCGCCCAAGGCGAAGAACGAGCTGTGCTCATGCGCATCGCGAATCGCGAACACTCCCTCCTGGAGATCGAGCCTGGTGATACGGTTGTCTTCTCTTCATCCGTCATTCCAGGAAACGAACGCTCGGTTCAGCGCGTCAAAGATACACTCTATCGTGAAGGTGCCGATGTTGTTCACTATCAAATGATGGATGTGCACGCCGGTGGCCACGCTCAACAAGACGACTTGATCGAGGCGCACCAGATGATTAAGCCTAAATATATCGTTCCGATTGAAGGACACTATGCCTTCTTGATGGAGCACCAAAAAGCTGCCATCCGCGGAGGTTTTGCCAAAGATCACATTTTTATCGCGGACAACGGTCAAATTATCGAATTCGACAAACAACGCAACGGACAACTCACCAATAAAAAGCTTGATACATCCTACGTGTTCGTAGACGGCTTGGGTGTTGGGGACACAAACCACGTTGTCTTGCGAGATCGTCAGGAATTGGCGGGTGATGGTGTAGTGGTAGCTCTCGCCCTCGTCAACCAAAAAACCGGTGAGCTGATTCAGATGCCAGATTTGATCTCACGCGGCTTCATTCACATGAAGAATAACGAGGATCTGATTTTACAGGCCCGCAAAAAAGTGGCCTTTGCCCTCAAAGACAAAGACCCACGCGCCAGCGCCAACGCTTCGTATCTCAAAGACAAGGTCCGCGACGAACTCGGAGACTTTCTCTTCCACAAAACCCAGCGTCGTCCGATGATCCTGCCAATTATCGTCGAAGTATAAAACCACCAAGACCCTTTCGGGGGTCTTTTTGGTTTACAATTTCACCTCTTTTAGGGCATCCTACCTGCATATGCCCGATCTTCTCCTCTCCGGCGTGCAGCCGACAAACAATCTCCACATCGGTAACTACATTGGCGCCCTCAAGCAATGGACAGAAATCCAGCATCGCTACCACTGCTTTTTTTTGATTGTCGATCTCCACGCCATCACCGTCCCACAAGATCCAAAGGCGTTGCACACAAATATCTTAAACGTGGCGGCAACCTATTTGGCCGCAGGGGTTGATCCAGATCGCTGCTCTATTTTTATCCAAAGCGAGGTACCAGAACATGCAGAATTAGGATGGATACTGAGCACGCTCGTCAAAATGAGTGAACTGGAACGGATGACGCAATTTAAAGATAAATCAATTAAACGCGGTGAAAATGTCGGCGTGGGGCTGTTTACCTATCCCGCCCTCATGGCTGCCGATATTCTGCTCTACGATACAACTGTCGTTCCCGTTGGAGAGGATCAGACGCAACACCTCGAACTCACGCGTACGCTTGCCAACCGCTTCAACACGCAATTTGGAGAAACGTTTATCATTCCCCAGCTTCTCATCCAAAAAATTGGTGCGCGCATCATGGCTCTCGATGACGCAACCTCCAAGATGTCAAAAAGCGCGACCTCGGCCGCAAGTTATATCGCCCTCACAGATGACGCAGATACGATTCGTAAAAAGATCTCCAAGGCCGTGACCGACTCGGGCACAACCATTACCTACGATGCCATCGAACGCCCAGCGATTTCTAATCTGTTGACGATTTTTCATCACGCGACTGGCCGATCGATTAAGGATATTGAAGAGGAGTTCGTAGGCAAAGGCTATGGAGACTTCAAAAAAGCCTTGGCTGAAGCGGTGATTCACATGCTCGCTCCACTTCAGGGCGCGTACAAGCATTACATGGATGATCCGGGCGAATTGACGCGCATCTTGGACAAAGGACGAGATACAGCACGGGAACGAGCCACAGCAAAAATGAAAATCGTGAGGGAGCGAGTGGGGTTGGGTCGATAACTACTTCTTTGCTACATCGCTCCTCAACAAACGATCCCTGCCCAACATACCAATATAGTACAATCCGCTATAACACAAACCTGTAATACACGGAATCAGCCAATACGAGAGAAAGATAAAACTTGAATGATTACCTCCTACGATCTTTCTCAAGACCGCTAGGAGCGGTATTTGCAAAACAGAACCGATAACCAACGGAAAGACAAATATCGTATGCTCAAGCGGAGTCTCATCCCATCGAATTAAATTCGAAAGTAACGCTAAGACCGTCACAACGCCAAAGACGATCAAGATGCCAGTAAAATATTTTTTCATAGTATGATGAAATGGAAATTAGATTATTTCTTCGTATACACCCACGTCCCATCCCACGTAGCGGGAGGTGGAGATTCGATAAAATGAATGGCACGGTTGCGAAGCACGGTAGTGGGGTCATCCATGTGATGCGTTTCCAAAATCTTTTCACATAGATCACGAGCTGCTACAAAATCTCGAGCAAAATAGAACTCAAGAGCGCGCTCATATTGCGTCGCAAGATCACGAAGATCCTCCGGAGCTTCGACCATACGACACATGGCCTCATAGATCATCACCGGCTCTTTCTTTCCCTTTACCGCTACCTTGTCCAAACGCCGGGTCAAAATATCCTTACTGCAATCCTTGCGGGTTTCTTCGGTTATGATAATTCCCACACCGTATTCTTTGGTAAGACCCTCAAGACGAGATGCCAAGTTCACGTTATCACCAATAACCGTGTAATCAAAACGCGCCTCCCCGCCCACATTCCCTACGACCATATCCCCCGTATTGATTCCCAACCCGATATGAAGCTCGCGTTCACCAAAGGCCTTGTCCTGATTCATGCGAACCAGTGTGTCGCGCATTTCAATAGCCGTTTCAACAGCGTCTCGAGCATGATTCAGCTGATCGAGCGGTGCATTCCAAAATGCCATGACGGCATCACCAATATACTTGTCCAACACGCCCTGATGCGTAAAAACAATCTCCGTCATCTGATGAAGATAAATATTGAGCATTTGAACCAGGCCTTCTGGATCCAATCCTTCCGAGATAGTGGTAAATCCGCGAATGTCAGAAAACAAGACACTCATACGACGACGTTCGCCGCCTAAACGTAACCGCTTAGGATCCTGGATGAGCGCATCAACAACCGCAGGAGAAACGTAGCGAGAAAACGCAATCTTAAGCTCCCGACGTTCACGATCAGCGGTGATACGGCGCTCGATCGTAACCGCAGCGTACGTAAAAATAATCGTTAACGTTGGCCACAATAAATCCGCGATCCAGCCCTGATCGAATAAGAAAAATACACCCAGACAAGCACCAATCCATAAGACGAATGACACCAAGAGACTCACGCGAATCGAACTACGCATGACAAGCAACGTGACCAAGAGAGCGCAAAGAATCAAAAACGGAACGGCCAACAGACGTGGGACATGACGTAAAAAACGACCACTTGCCAACGTATCATATGCAGAAGCGTGGATCTCTACCCCCGGCATCAAAAGCCCGTGAGAGGTAGGAACAAGCAAGACATCGTGCAAGTCTGCGGCGGTTGAACCAACAAAAACTGTCGCTCCGCGTAAGCGCTCCAATGATACACGATGACGCAAGACATCTACCGCTGAAAGCGTCGGAAACGTACGGAACGGCGGTCCAGAAAAATGCACAACAAGGCGTTGATCGGGATCAAGCGCTGCACGCTCTACCTGCTCCGAAAGGCCGGCGACACGCATAGCCTCGGCTGCAAAAGAATAGACGACGGAACGATCGGCACTCGCACTCGACGGAGCTAAAGGAATGCGACGCAACACCCCATCGCTATCCGGCGGGGTATTACTGTGCCCCACAGCTCGTGCCGCACTTAAGATGTCCGCTTGAGACGCTAAGCGATGCTCGGGATCATACGTCGTCACTCCCCCCTTCATGTGCAACTGCAGCTCAACAGGTAACACCACGTTTTGAGCCGAGCGTATAGACGCAGCCAAGGCAGCGTCGTTTTCGGGGTCAGAGCTTTCCGGAAAATTCACATCATACGCAATCACTTTGGCCCCGGCCTCTGTTAACACCTGAATCAAGTCCGCATGAACACGACGTGGCCACGGCCAACGACCAATCTGCAAAATCGAAGCATCATCAATAGCAACAATCACGACCGAAGGATCCGGAGATTGAGGTAAAAATAAACGATCCGTAATACGCGCACTAGACGTTTCAAAAATCCCCACAAAAAAAGCGAGACTCATGAAGAGACCGATACCGCAACCCAGAACAACCGGACGAATAACAGAATTGAAACGGCGCATAAAATTAGGGGGTGATCAGAATATCGCGAGATGCCGTCTTAGTGATACGACCTTCGGTATACGACGCAGTGAGCGTTACCGTTCCCGGTGCACCAGCATACAACACCGAGCCGACAAAAAAACCTAAACGAACATTCGAGGATGTCCAACGGGCAGCAGCAGTAACATCTTTAATCGCCCCATCCGAATACACAGCCTGCGCAGCCAAAGACGCCTGCACCCCAGAAACCAACGTCGAAACCGCTGGACTTATCTGTATAGAAACCAGCGTAGCCGCAGGAGGAGGCGTGGTCGTCGGAGAGGCGGATGATGGCGACGAAGACGTAGAAGAAGGGGGGGTAGATACCTCGGATATAGACGATGTCGCAACCTGCGTGGTACTCGTTGGTGTAGTAAACACAGAAGGAGGAGTGGTAGTCGTCGTGGTGACAGTGGTCGTCGAAGAAGCTTCCGTCAACGGCAACGCTATTGTCGGCGATACCGGTACCATAACGGAACGCAAAGAGATCATTCTGCGTAAAGACTCCTCTCGCGCTTTTAACGCGAACAGTTTTTCAGCTAACGCCACACGATCTAACTGACTAACCCGGCCTCTTGTCGCGCCCTCCTGTACATCAGGCTCCATATTTAAAATACCCTGATGCGCGGCTTCAATTTCTTGAGCAGCCGCCTGCAGATCCCCCCGATCAACAAACAGTGCGGTCTCGTTAAGTCGAGATTCAATTGTTAATAAACGCGTATACAAGAACGATGCCGGACAATCTGTATCTACAAAAACCTCTGAACAGACAGAAAACACCGCAAGGCGCATGTCCTCAAGGCGTTGCTTGAGACGATACAGCGGCGATTCCGGCGTGGTGCGCTCGACTAAAAATGCCACCTCATCCATTCCGGTAGCTAAGAGATCGGCTCCGCTCCACTGCTCTAGACCGTCTTTCATGTACCGTGCAACGCTATCCTCAATCGTAGAAAGAGCCTGCGAAGCTCCGCCGAGCATTTGCTCGTCTATCATTTTTTTCACCGCGTATAAACGGCGCGTCGTGTAACGCGCATATAAAGCGGGCGCCTCCTTCCCCGCTAATAACAGATGCAATCGTTCAGAAAGAAGCGTTAAACGATCACGCAATTGATCAGGATGAATCTCACCTAGATTTGCTAAGCGCTGTTCGCGCTCCGCTTCCATACGCGCCACAAAAGCTTCATCTTTTGCGATATTTTCTTGAACCCACGGAGAAACAGGCTGGGTCGAGGAGGCAGAGACAGGCGTGCGATGAACCCCCTTTGCATCAAACATGATGCGATCGTCCTCGGCCGCAACCACGGATGAAGAAGTATTTTCAGGGAAGATCGTCACCGCTCCATGGGCCACATGGATCCAGGTACTTGTACTAGCAACGTCAACATCAAATGCCGTACCCCGAACGGCGGCAACCACACGACTCGTCTCGATCTGTACCAAACTCTCAAGATCCAATAAGCGCAACACGCGCGACCACACCCTCCCCTGCTCTACACGTAAGCGGATAACAGAACGACCCAACTCATTCATCGTACCGTCACGATCAATGACAAACTCCGTCACACCCGCTAAACGATGCTCACTCGTTTCAAACATCTGTACCGTCGCTCGTCCCTCTAGACCCGTACGAACCGCATCACCCGGCACCAGTACCACCGTCCCCGTAACCATCACCCATGAATCTTGAGAAGAATGGCGCACTTCTACCGGTGACCGCTCTACGGCCAAACGAATAGTTGATGATGTTGTTTTTGGTAAAGCGCCCAGGCTCCAAAAAGACCATAGCATGATGCCGATACCCAATACGGGTAAAAACAACCAAAGGACGCGGCGCAACATAAATCCGGCCCATCATACCACGCCAAAATGATTGACAAAAGCCCAAAAACAAGCTATTCTGGCCTCGGTTTTGGCTAAACAGGTGACCGCCCCGCACCGTATGGTGCGGGGAGGAAAGTCCGAACACCCCCCGCACCGTATGGTGCAGGGCCAAAGAGAGCCGTTAACGACGGCCAGGGAATAATCCCGCACCGTATGGCGCAGGACGAAGCCTAGGGAAAGTGCCACAGAGACAATACTAATTTACGGAGCAATCCGTAGATGAAAGGTGAAAAGTAAGATGAGGTAGG
>CAYWEE010000025.1:0-7440 GCA_964457295.1 uncultured Gammaproteobacteria bacterium | reverse complement strand
GCCTACTCTCTGCGTTTTTCGCGCTTCGTCCAAGAAGTTTTACCCATCCTGCAAAACGTTCCATTTACAAATTACTTCTCGGCCGCTTCGGGTTTTATCGTCATCTGGATTTTGTTATTTGCTATCGCCGGTCTCTACAGCATTCGCCCACGACGTGCCTGGAATGAACTCGGACGCATCATTCTCGCCTGTGCCGCGGGCACCATGCTCATTATCGCCACCGTCTTTTTTCGACGCGAACTGGCGACATCGCGTTTTATCATTCTCGCCGTCCTCAGTCTTTCTATCCTATACGTATGGATGGGGCGCCTCATCTTGCGGGTCGTGCGCCACATGCTCCTCAAGGCCGGCATTGGACATCGCTATTTTGTGGTGATCGGGTCTGCCGCCATCGCCGAAACCGTGGCGCGACGCTATCAAGAAACGCCAATCCTAGGCATCACCATCTCTCAACACTTTACCGAATGGAATGACCAAGCCCGTCGTTTCATTCTCAAACTCAAAAAAGAAGGCACAGTAGATGGCGTTCTGCTCGCCGATTCAGATGTCGAAAAAACCAAAGCGTTAGAGCTGATCGCCTTTGCCGAAGAAGAACATTTAACCTTTCGCTACATCGCCGACCAGTTTGCTGCCTCATTCACCAACATCATCGTTTCGACCGATGCCGGTGTCCCGATTATCGAAGTAAAACGTACGCCGTTAGAAGGTTGGGGGCGCATCGCTAAACGCGCGTTTGATATCGTCGTTTCGGCCTTTTGTCTCCTCCTCGCTTCCCCCATCCTTCTGCTCGCAACCCTCGCCTTATGGATCGAGGACGGATTCCCAGTCATCTTTCAAAATGAACGCGTCGGAGAACGCGGCGAAACCTTCGCAACCTATAAACTGCGTAGCATGTGGCGTAAGCATTCGATCGGTCCGCAGTTTCAAAACTCCAAAGAGAATATCGCTTTTGAACGAAACTTGATCAAACAAAAAAGTATTAAGCAGGGACCGGTCTACAAGATTGCCGAGGATCCGCGCGTCACGCCGGTTGGGCGCTTTTTGCGCCGTTGGTCTTTGGATGAGCTGCCCCAATTTTGGAACGTCCTAAAAGGCGATATGTCGCTCGTCGGCCCACGCCCGCATCAACCTCGTGAAGTCGCCAAATACGAATCTCACCAACGCCGCGTCCTCGCCATCCGCCCCGGCATCACCGGCATGGCCCAAATCTCCGGCCGCAGCGACCTCCAATTTGAAGACGAAGCACGACTTGATATTTGGTACATCGAAAACTGGTCGCCTTGGCTGGATGTCTATATTTTATTAAAAACACCGTTCGTCGTCCTGCACCGGACAGGAGCGTATTGATTTTGATCAAGATAACAAGGAATACATCCGCCCTCATGGTACATGCCTCTGGACGGGATAGGACGCTGACCATCCACCTAAAGGGAATCCGCAGACCGGGAAGAGGCATGTGCCATGAGGGCGGATGTCTCCAACGGGAACCATTGACAATTCGACCCCGACAATTTTTAGCCCTCCCTTTACAATAACGGCGCATGGATCGAGCTATCAACGTGGCACTGGTACACGACTATTTGGTGCAGGACGGGGGCGCAGAACGCGTCCTGGCTTGTTTTCAGGAGATGTTTCCTGAGGCTCCGACGTACGTGATTATCCATAACCGCCAACGCCCGCATCCAGTTACCCACGAAGAGAACGTCCACGCCTCGTTTATCAATCGCCTGCCAGGAGCCAAGCGCCTGTATCAGCTCTATACCCCCTTTATGCCCATGGCGATTGAGCACCTGGATCTCTCCGCCTTTGATCTGGTCATCTCTTCTTCAAGCTCGTTTGGCAAAGGGCTCATCGTCCCGCCCGAGACGCTCCATATCTGCTATTGCCATACGCCCACCCGCTTTTTGTGGCACGATCGCTTTAGCTACATCCACGATCACATCCGCCCCCGCACCCTGGCTCGCCTGGCCTATCCCCTCCTCCACAAACTCCGCCTCTGGGACATGGTGGCAGCGCAGCGACCTGATCACCTCATCACCAACAGTCGCAAAAGTCAGGAACGCATCCGACGCTACTATCAACGCGAGGCCGCCGTCCTCCATCCACCGGTAGAGACGGAACGCATTCCCGTATCTCAACAAACCGGATCCTATTGGCTTGCCGGCGGACGACTGGTAGCCTACAAACGCTTCGACCTGCTCCTAGAAGCCTTCAAGGCCATCGATGCCCCGCTCAAGATATTTGGCAACGGCCCAGAAGCTTCACGACTCAAAAAAATAGCACCATCAAATGTCGAGCTATTGGGGCATATCGATGATGCCACGAAATTTGATCTATACGCCGGCTGCAAGGGTTTTCTCCATCCGCAGCTCGAGGACTTTGGCATCACCGCGGTCGAGGCTATGGCCGCCGGAAAACCCGTCATTGCCTATGGCAAAGGCGGAGGGGCCGAGACGGTGATTGATGGCGTGACTGGCATCCATCTGCAAACCCAAACTCCAGAAGAGATCAGAGAGGTTATCCAAAACTTTGATGCACGCGTCTTTGACGCACAACGTATTCGCACGCAAGCGGAACGATTTTCTAAAGTGCGATTCATCCAAGAATTTCGTCAGGTGATCGACGAAGCGCTTCATGCCCATGCGTCTCGCTCTTGATGCTCGTCCTTTGGTCGACCCTTCGCCTGGTGGCGTGGGACGTGTCGCGCGCCTCTTGGTCGAGGCCTATGCCAAGCACTTTTCGGGAGACACTATTACCTGCATCACCACGGGCTACGCTCGGCCCGATCTACCCAAAGAAATTCGCACGCTACCCAACGTTCATCACGTCCACATTCGCATCCCAAACAAATTCTGGACACTCGGATGCGTGCTCGGCGTCTTTTCGTTAGAACAAGAAATCCGCAAACGAAAAATTCCTACGGATCTTCTGTTATTACCCAATCTCGGTTTTGTCGGACCATTTCTCAATCTTCCCTACGCTCTCCTCTTACACGACCTCGCGTTTTTAATTGAACCGCGCTGGTTCTACAAACGAGACCGGCTCTGGCTTCATATACGAGACCGCGTATGGCACTACGCAGTACGTCCACGTACATTAATCCGTGAAGCGACGGCCTTATTTTCCGTCTCCGAAACTACCAAACAAGACGCCGTGAGTCTTATCCGAATTCCCGCCGAACGCATACACGTTTTACCCCTCGGCCCCACCCTCTCATCCTCCCGCCCTCCGCTACCGCCTACAGCCTACCGCCTACCAGCCCACCCCTACGCCCTCGCGTTTGGTAAAGATGATCCGCGTAAAAATATCGCAACGATCATAGACAGTATTCGTACATTACGCCAAGACAAAAACTTTGCATCACTCGAACTCGTGATTATCGGAGGACACGCAGCACGCCGCTCCTCGTCCCACGATTCATGGATTCATGTATTACCCAACGTGAACGATGCGGAGCGAAACCATCTCATGGCGCATGCAGAAGTTTTTTTGTATCCCTCATGGTACGAGGGCTATGGCCTCCCCCTCCACGAAGCCGCAGCCCTGGGAATACGCCGCGTCGCCTCTACCGGTGGAGCCCTCCCCGAAACCGCACCCCCCGGAACCATCTTTGCCAACCCCGCTAAACCACACCATTGGACAGAAGCGATCAAACTCGCCCTCCAAACCAAACCTCAAACCGTACAGCCCACTCATACCTGGGACGAATCCGCCGAAAAATTACACGATATTTTAGCTAAAATATAGGGTTTTTGTGAATCCAAGCCACCCTAAAACAGCTTGACATTTTTACTAAAATTTGATATCTTACTCGGTCACCCTGGGAGATTTTCCCAGTAAAAGCCGCCTTTCGCGGCTTGGTGAATACGACCTTTTCACATTCCAAAGAGGGCGATACAGCCCTCTTCATACCCCATCCCCGACCCTTCCAAAGGAAAACCTAATGAAAACGATCGACACCACGACCGACCGCAAGCGCATCATCGAGCTCGCCATCGCCGCGATCACCACCTGCATCGAGCGGAACACCGTCAACGAGCTGGAGCTGGTCCGCGCCATCTGCCTGGGACTCGGACAGATGCACTTCGCGCTCAGGATCAACGCACGCGTGGAAGGCGTCGCCGGTGACGGCAACGGCTACCTGGCCCACGTCGTGGGTCACTGCTTCGCCAATCAGTGGAGCATCACCGAGAGGTACGGCCTCCTGTCCAGTTTCGAGAACATGAGGCTGCTCTTCGGGCAGGCTCTCGCGGTCATCAAGACGGCCGAGGAAGACCGGGCTCGCGACGAGCGCCTCAAGCTCGCCATGGCTGTGCTCAAGGAGATCAGCTTCGGCGGAGACGCCGAGACCCCGGTCGCCTCGACGGAAGCGGTCGTGGTCGAGCCGACCACGCCGCCGGCTCAACCGGCGGCACCGCCCATCGCTGCCACCGCCCCGAAGCCCGTGACCACCGTGAAGGAGGGCACGCTCGATGGCTACAGGCAGAAACTCATCCATCTCGTGATGAAAGCGATCGATCGCAACCTGTTGTCTCGGGCCAAGGGGGGAAAAGGGATGGAAAACCCAAAGGCCACGGAGTATGCCTGTGGGTGGGGAATGCAGCTCGTCCACGACCCCGACAGGCGCCTCCGCCGCACTACACCTTTCACGGCCGCCGAAGCGGCCGAACTCGAGAAGGTTCTCATCGACCTCCTCAAGCCGATGATGAACGATCGCGAGATCGATGCCTTCTTCGATCGGAAGGATGCGGAGCTCGGATTGCCGAAGCGCCCGCAGCGGCATTCCATCGTTACCGGCATCACGCTCGACCCCTCCTCGCCCAAGCTGACGAAGGAGCAGATTCAAGAATGGCTCAGCGGGAAAGGTGCGGGTCAGCAGGTCCACAACAAGAAGCGGAAGCAAGAGGACGCGACTCCAGGCAAGCTGAGCAAGAAGGAGCTCAAGCGGGCCAAGAAGGCCGCCCAGGAGCTGAAGCAGAACGCAGCTCGGGATGCGAACCCCGCAGCCGCCGAGACCATCAAGCTCGCGCCTCCACTGGAGACGGCGCTCAACATCGATGAGCTGGATGACGCGACGCTCGAAGCAGCAACCGCGCCTCAGGCGGAACCTGGCTTCGACTTGCCGCTGTACCGGCTCCTCGGACCGGCGCAGCTGCAGAGCGACGCGCAAAACGCCGCCTGACCCACACTCAACTCGCCGGCCGGTGAGGACGCCCACGCGTTCTTACCGGCCGGTTTTCATTTTCTATACATTGAGTTGACAGGAAATCGTAAATCTGAAAAATTGTTAGCAGTTCATTCTGGAGGAGGATACAATGGATGTTTTGACGGATACCTTGCTCGCAGCACTGCAGGCCCTGCTCAAGCTCGTACTCAAGCCCATTCAAGATTTCTTGGATCGGATGTACGAAGAAGAGAGTGTGCCGGAAACGTAAAAAGCTCTGCCGGCCGCTAGAGGCACTTCTCGCCTCGCGGCCGGCTCGCTGTTTTTAAACAGTTGAATAGAGCGCGCATCTTTTCTTATGAGACTCTAAGATACATCGTAAGCTTCACCCACTGCTCTGGTGAAAGATCTTCTGCACGTGCTTTTTCATGAATACAGATCCCACTGAGTGCTGCTCGCTGTTCCGTGGTTAATCCCAAATTTGAGGCAAGAAATTTCCGTGGATGAGCAAAACCCTTTTTTGCTACGGACATCACCTTCTCTGGATCAATCCCAAGCACTTTTTGCCGCTCCGCATGCGGCCGTGGCACGATACGTAAAATAGCTGATTCGACTTTTGGGGACGGGAAGAAACATCCAGGAGGGACACGTCGCAAGATCTCCGTTTCGCTTGAAGCTAAGGCAACCATCAAAGATAAGAGCGAGGTTTTGTCTCGACCGCGACCAGACTCACCTCCGGCCACCGAACGTACGCGTTCCGCCACCTCGCGCTGCACCAAAACCACAATCTGTTCGGGGAGATGCGGCATGTATAGCGCCGTGCGCAATACGAATGACGAGATGCTGTAGGGAAGGTTGGAAATGAGCTGCCATTGGTCTTTTCCGATGCATTGATCCCAATCAAGAGTCGTGGCATCGCCGGGGATAACTTGTAGACTGCCTGCGACGGGCGGATCGGAGGGCGCATTACCATGCGCCCCTACGTTATTTTCTAACCATCCGATAAAACGGCGGTCGCGTTCTAGGGCCACAACATCGTGACCATTGCGTATCAGCTCTTTGGTCAACACACCGAGCCCTGGGCCGATCTCGAGCGTTTTCATGCCCGGATGCGTATGCGCCTCATTCACCATCACCTCAAGCGTCGCTCGATCAATCAAAAAATGCTGACCAAGATGCTTATTGGCGGTACCACCAAGCGACTGAAGAGCTGATTTTATTTCAATGGGAGTCATAGATGATTGATACGTACAGCTCCTTGTCGGAGGACGTGTAGCGTTCCATCTTTCTGCATCTCAACAATCGTCGAGGGTTTTCGTTTTGGCAGCGAGCCCATATCAATCACCACATCTGATTGCACGGATCGATCGCGAAACGTACGAATCACTGCTCGACCCGAACGCGCATCCGGCTCTCCCGAGATATTTGCCGAAGTAGAAACGATAGGAAAACCATACGCCTTGGTTAAGGCCTGTACAAACGGATATGAAGAAACGCGGACGGCGATATTACCCTTCAAAAGCATCTGCGAGGCGAGACGGGTGTTTCGGCGGGCAGGCATAACCAGCGTCAATGCTCCTGGCCAGTTGTTCCGAGCCAGTTGTGCCAGTAATCCCTTCAGATGAGCTACTTTTTTAACTTGGAGGATCGAAGAAGCGACTAACAAAACCGGCCGCTTCTTGTCGCGCTGTTTTATACGAAAAATCTTGGCTACGGCTTTGGCGTTGCGCGGATCGCAACCAAGTCCATACGTCGTCTCGGTGGGATAGGCGATGACTTCACCACGGCGCAAGGCAAGAACGGCCGCTCGCACGAGGGCCGGAGACATCGTCGTACTCCGCAGAATCCTCATGCTTGATCACGAAACCATTCGACGGTCTGAGCTAAACCTTTTTCCAAAGACACTTCAGGCTTCCAGGCCAACTCTTTTTTAGCTTTGGATGGATTCAGCGCGCTACGGACAGGTGCGCCGATATCCGCCGGTCCTTTTTGGGGCTTGAGACGGTAGTCCGTCAGACGTCCGATCTTTTCAAACAATGCCCAGACATCCGTCTCTTTGCCGGTGCCAATATGATACGGACCCTCAGCTTTAGGCTTGGCGAGTGTCGCGAGAATCGCTGAGACGACATCCCCAACATACACATAATCTCTCGTCTGCTTGCCAGTTCCGTTAATCCGAAGAGGCTCGTTAGCCAACATGCGTTTACAGAAAATCGCCACGACGCCGGCTTCACCGTGTGGGTTTTGACGTGGACCGTAGACGTTGGCAAAACGCA
>CAYWEE010000024.1:0-16809 GCA_964457295.1 uncultured Gammaproteobacteria bacterium | reverse complement strand
ATGACCTTGAGACGAGTACCGGGGAAATACCGCTCCGTTTCGATCTGATCTTCAGGCAGCAACAGACCGGAAGCGCGACCAAGGTCGATCAACACTAAGCGACCCTCGCGACGCTGAACCGTGACGTTCATGAGCTCACCTTCGCGATCTTTAAAGTCACCGTAGATAACACCGCGCTCGGCTTCACGCAATTTTTGCATGATAACCTGCTTAGCGGTTTGGGCGGCCATGCGGCCAAAAGCTTGAGGCACGGAAAGCTCAACCCGAATCTCTTCACCAAGCTGCGCATCAGGCTTGAGATCCCGAGCGTCAGACAGCATGATCATGGTCTTTTGATTAAACACGAACTCATCACTCACAGCGTCGGCTGCTGGAGCTGCGGCAGGGGTCGCGGACGAGCCGTAGGATTCACGCTTTTTGAGGGCATGCGCTTCTTCGAAGCGTTCAAAATAATCATCCGGAAGCTCCATGTCAGCGACAACTTGCTTCACGTCAAACACCCGAATCCCCATAACGCCACCGTCATAGGTTTCAGGATCAAATTGGACCTTGATATTTTGGTTCTTAGTGCCGAAATCTTTGCGATAGGCAGCGGCCAAAGCCGCTTCTACCGTTTCGAGAACGGATTCATAGGTAATGTTCTTTTCTTCACAAATCTGGCGCATGGCCTGAGAAATGGGTGATGCCATAAAAGAGGTTATGTAGGGGCAAACAACGATGTTGGCCCGTTTTTAGATAAAAGAAACTCGTTCATCCAGAACGAGTATGCACAGAGGATACGGGGTTATGACGCAAACGTCAATGCTGCTTCCTATACCATAGGGGCGGGTTTAAAACCCGCCCCTACGTACATTACGGCTGTATCCCTAACTGCAGCGCTCCTTGGTAGATGACCCACGGACGCGCGTTCGTTCCGGCCGTCGTGATTGGATCACAGCTATTCCCCAAACCCGCACTCACCGATGAATCGACATTCGAGTAAACACCCGATCCGTCATAACACCCACCATTCTTGTAGATCACTTTTTCTTGGCCGATGGAATCATTGGCTAACTGACCATTCGGCAAGACCTTCGTACGGCATTCTCCCGTACACCATCCCCACATATCCTTGAGCATCACCCGTGGCGTAAAGCGACAGGCATTCTTGGTTGGATCAAAGCATCCACCCGGAGGCGCGAGACCGGCCACACAGGAATCTCCGGGAGCACAATCGGATGCCGTACCACATAATCGAGATGAATCACGTGAGCAATAACTCGCTCCGCAATTTGGAAGATCGATGGCCGCCTCCTTCGGACAGGCAAAGGCGTGAGTGAACTCAAAAAAGTTTTGTTCGCAAGCCAATTCACTGTTTCCAAAGGTCAACCGCGTCTGACACGTATCTTTAATGATTCCGATATTACAATCTTCATTGCGTGAGCACGAAACATGTGAACGCGCTTTGCAGAAACCCGTTTGCGCACACTTGCCGCCAGCTGGCGGACAATCCGCGTCACTACGGCAGCTTAGTCCAGGGATAAATTCACATTCTTTGGCCGTTTCACAGAACGGCTTCTTGTTCTTCATCTGCGCATCTTGAATGTGTTGAACATTCCCATCACCCCAATCAACCAACGCATCCTTAATACCGCCCTGGTTATCTGCGGCCCATCCATAGAAACGAATGGTACCGACAGCCTGACCGCCCACATATGACACATCACCCTCGGTCTTCCCTTCTAACGAGAACGTGTTGGTTTGTGCGATTGAACACTGTCCGGCCGCTGCGCACGCCTTAGACGTATCCGGCGCGGCGAGAGCTGGAGGCCGAGGAATATACCAGGCAGCGTAGCCAAAGTTGCTCGCATCTTGAGGAGCGCCCAGATAGTCAGGCGTGTACAAGCCCGCCGTCACATCCGTTGGCGGCAAGGCCTCGTCTGGATTAACAGAAGTCGCCTTATTCGGACCGGTGAGCTGATAACCCGTCAGACACTGGGGGCGGGTTGGGCTAGATCCACACAAATCAGCACGCGGGTAATATCCGGCATTATGCGTACACGCATTATCATCCTTATCAAGATCCGTCTCGCTCGGATCACCCACAAAGCCTGGAGGATGGCATAGGGCGTCGAGACCTTGATCGTTAACGTTTCTACACCATGTTTTTTGATCATCCAGCTCCGCCTGCGTCAAGCCCGCTGGCTGACATTGCTTGCTATTAAAGCATGATGCTCCCTCCTTGGATCCGCCTTCACACGTTCCGAACAGATATCCGCCAGAACCAAGTGATGGATCTCCACCAAAATATCTACGAATCAAATGCTCATAACTCTCTAAACACAGATCGTTCTCGTCCCAATCTTCTAAATTCGTATCATCTGCGCAAAAGCGAGATGTTTCTACATACGGACGATCATAAATATCTTCCCACTTCACACGCGCATCACCATACGTCGATGGAGCAAGATCGGCATCTAACTGAGCCAGTGTTTTGGTGACCGGCTTCTCACAGTGACCCGGAATAAACACACCATACGTGTTTACGGAACCCGTGCTGCCATAATATTCATCATACATTGGATCATCCACCAACACAGCGCCAGCATACGCCCCAGGAAAACGAGCGAGATACGGAACGGCATTCACAGAATATCCTTTTGTAACGAAATCCTGTTCATTGATACCTGATGTAGGCGAGACCTTATAGATCACAACCCGACTACCCGCTAAGTCATACCCACCAATGTCCTTACCCGCCGCCTTATCGCCGATACCTTGAGAAGGTAGGTCTGGATTTTCGTGAATACCTTTATCTCCCGCCGTCCACCATGTTTGACCAACAGATCTCTGTGTATCCGGAAAATCCGTTGGACCTAAATCATGTCCATAACTTGGATACGTATACGCTCCACTATCCCAAGAAATAATCGTTCCCTGATTCACATTCGGCTGCACATTGCCCGTTAACGTCTTTAAAGGTTTCGGCGAATTATACGCACCCCACCACTCAAGAACCGTAAACTGACATTGATCATCTTGTGAGCAACTTGCCGACTCAAATCCCTTACAGGTATGCGATGCAAGATCGCATCCAGAATGAAGATACCCATCATTCGCGCCTATATTATTATCCCCCTTCACCATGCGCGGACAATCCGTTGACGGAGCGCCGTTCGTTGGCTTTGTGCAATACACTGGCTGACCTGCGGAATACTCAACTGCACCATGAGCACATTGAAATGCTTTCTTGGAAGCAGCCGTTACCGTTGAGACAAATTGACACCCCGGCTGACCGATTTGGGCAGGATCCGTACACGGATACCATTTATCCGGATCGGCGCTATCTTGCGTCCAATTTGCCGTGTCGAGATCGCAAGATTTGTACTGCGGAGCCAAGACACCCGTATTCGGATCTAATAACATTGGAGCGTTGTGGCATACATGATACCCAGCCAACGGATCCGATACGTTACTTGAACACGCAAGACCAGCATTCACGCCAGATAATGCATTACATGCACCACGAGGAACAGACTGATCCACATTAGCTGGATTACAGAACCCGACCAATCCACAATCCTGCTGCGATGTCGTTCCGTCTACAGTAGCATCACCAACATGACGACAAGAAGCTCCGGCACGTGGCCCTTGAGAGCAGAACCATCCATTCGCAGACACGGGACTATCATAGTATCGATAGACACGATAAACGCGAGCGAACAAATTATTTAATAGAGCCCAATTTCCGGTAGGATATTCTTGACTCGTAAAATATTCTGATCCCGAGGAGATAAATGTTGGCGGTTTTAATTTACTGAATGTGCCCGGAACACGTCCGTGAACCTGAAACAGTGGGTCAATACCAATACGACGCGTATGGATCGCCGAAGAGAATGGCGTATTCACACTCGAATAGGTATACCCCAAAATCGGCAAGCTAAATCCAGACTGTTCCCATACACGATCATTAAATGCGGTAGCATCACGCGTATCAGGAGCCACAACCTGCGCGACCTCACGACAGGTGTCTAAACTACCAACCTTCAAATACATATAAATAGCGCGCTCAGAATCCGTACCCGGTACAGATGCGGTAATCCACCAACCAACAAATTGAAATGGCCCCTGCAGTTCTGTTTCAGAAATTGCGGTCGGATCCTTGCTATTATCAGCCGTATTCGTGCTTTCAAACATCGCACGAATTGAGAAAAATGCCTTGTTTGCCTTACTCTGCCCAAAATACCCCTCATTCGAGGCTGCGAACCGAGCACCATTTCGCGCGTACTGCATGGCGAATTTTGCCTGACCCTCATCCTGATATCCCAGTTCCCAATATTTGTAGTAACACTTTCCCGCATTTCCCGGCCCCTTATTATGAGACGGGTCCGCACAATCAATTGGAAACAATAAATTGTTATTTTCATCTTTCAGGAAAGAAGCCGATTCACGATTCATGGTGCCTTTAAAATTCTCTCGAAAATATGATTGCCACTTCTTATCGCCCTCAGATAACTGACTAACGCTGTCGTAATCATCAATAGAAACACCCTGAACCCAATCCGGAGTATATCCACATCCAAGATACCCACGACCATTTGGATTTTGAATTGGACTAAACTGAAAGAAGGCAAACCTACGCTCCATCATCGCCTGCTGCTTTAGCTGATCCGTGATGACAGATCCCGGAAAAATCGTTGATGCCCATTTATCCGCATTAAAGCCGATAAAATACTCTGCGTAATTTGCCGAACGACCGCGACCCGTTTGAATCCATCGTCCCGCACCCCAATCCGTCATATGCCCAAAATTGGTTACGATAGCTCCAGGAGTAATCATGTTACCGGAGTTCTGCTGATCGTCTGCATCTTCACACCACGACCCCATATCACTTCCACGAGCACGTCGACCATCCAACGTTAAAATAGGATCAGAATCATCATCACCATTGCCGGTACATGCAGGACAGTCTCCGTCGGAAGAATAGTCCTCGTCATAATGAAAAACCGTCGATAGACCCGGAAACTGTAACCAAGAACCATCCGCGCCAACATCCACGGTCTTTGGAGGAACCGCGCCAGCGACACAGTAATATTCACCAGAATTTTGTGGAGGAAGATATCCCGCCGTAGGTTGATAATGATATACATCGTTCTTCCCAAATAAAATGGGAGACGTGTTCCATACCAAACACGGATGATACTCCTGACTACCCGCCAACGTTCGCGATAAATCATATTGCAAACATTGACCATATTGGCCGCGTACAAACGAAATCGTTTGCAGCGGCTGACACGTTCCGCCTGATCCGCATAAATCCCCAGCCGGAGAACCGGTAGATTCACTAGAAGATGAGCTGCCGGACGGTAACGCATCCGGTACACACGACTGCCCATCCCGCGCTCCACCAGCACAAATACCGGCCGGAGGAGCCCCGCCATACAAGCCCAGAAATTTAGACACCCCACCATACGAAACCTTTCGATAACTACATGCGCAATCTTCACCGAATTCACAATACGGAGACCCCGCATATCCATCAACGAATGTCTTTGGTTTTGGCGGATCAGCTGTAAAATCCCACTCCTTTACGTACACGTTGGGAAAAGGCGCGGAAGCATCCGGATACGCGCGACACGTTGCATTCGGTAACGCTTCGGCGAGCGGTTGATTGGTTGAAGAGTTTTCCAACTGCTCAAACAGCGTCAGGATATTTTGAATATTTCGCTCGTCCAACGACGCATTCTGCGTACCATCAACCTTATCAACGGCAAAATAACATCGCTCGGGTTTCTCGTTGGGCACGTAATACCCAATACGCTTCGTCTGCTTATGCTGACATAGATTGAGATCCAAATGCTGCGGATCCGTGTAATGGATAGCCGCCGCGGGATCCTTATCGTATGCGACAGAATTAATGGTATCTGCGCCAACTTGAGGAGCGCCGAAGTACAGTGGCGCAGCAGCCACTAAGCGATAATCGTGAATTAAAGCATCGCGACGCGCCCCCTTGCGATTCACCATCAACTCATACCCAACCGGACGCGTCATAACATCAGCAATTTGAAACCGATTTGGCAACGCGTAACTCGAATAATCCGGCGCATTGAATCCTGTTGGGCGACTTGCGTACGTCGCCGCATCAAAGAAGACGCCTTGACGAAGCACAGGTTCGTACATGCCAATACCAAAATTCGGTTTCAACGCATTTGGACTGCGATCAACGTAGTGCCCACAAAAATTCTTTCCCGTAGCACCAGAAGGCTGATCACACACCGCAACATTCGTACAAATATCCACGTATGACCCCTGGGCCGGATCGTAGACCGTTTCACCCGTTGCACACCCAAGCCATGTCGCACACGTTCTATCCAGTTTTACTTTCAAAATCACGTTTGCATCACTCATTTCACAGCGACCTGAAACCATTTTGATCAAATTAATAGGATCAGGTTTTGTGACCGTACAATCATTATCAACATTACATCCTTTCCCTAGTGTTTCTTCAGCCTTTTTATTAGCTTCGGCCGCCGTAAACTCTGCCGTATTGTAATACGTCTTAATATCCACACACCGACCAGCCTTATCACACACCGGGTTCGTCGGATCGGCCACACAGTTTACCGGAGGCACAGGCGTGTCATTCACGTTCTTTGAAGCTAGGTAGCTGGCCCCCGAATTATATGGAAGCTGACTATCATTCATGTCGCGGAACAACGCACACCCTCCGGACAAATCAACCTTTCCAGCACACGACGTTTTATCAAGCTTTTGATTGTTAATAAAGAAGTACGGCTTCCCTAATGGATGCGAAGCATCGCTATGATCATTCGGATCACGAAACTCCGTACACTCGGACTGATTCTTGGGACACAATGCCGTCCACCCCGTATACCCAATCGTGCCAGCGTACTCAAAGAGGAACGTGTTTCCATTCGAGATCTTCTCGGGATAACACGGCGTTGGCGTCGATGCTCCCTTCACAAACCATCCAGCGTACTCGCCTTTTGGATATCCGGAACCCGCGCTCAACACCACCTTGTCCTGCCATTCACACACATGCGTACCAGGGTCGCGAAAATACGAAACCAATGCAGGAGCTGGAGCGCTGCTGCTAAAACGATCACAGAACAGCTCGCTCGGACGGCAAAGCATCTTTGGCTCTCCGCCATCATCTACGTACTGGGTAATATCATCTTTAATATAAACCGTCTCTGTACTCGTCACCTGCTGAAACGCGTCAAAGACAGGCTTGCCGAAGGCACGGCACGAGGCATTAGCCGCATCACAATGCGCAGCAGGCTCATCGATCGCGTAAACATATCGATCCCCCGCCCGCGTCACGGTCGCAGAACCAGAGTAGAGATCATCCCATGGCTTCACAGGAGCCGTGATACCACTCAATGCAAATGTTTCTGCATCAGAGTTCACAGAATTACGCGTATCCACAAAGCCACTACACCCAATCTTTTCAAAGCGGCACAGACGAGAGAATTGACGGACATCCACCACACTTCCCTTTCGGTCCTGATACTCACGACATCCCAACATGGCCTGTGGCTGCGGAATACCCTCGGTGGTTTCATCACACTCTGATGGCGTTAACCACGAATTCATCTTTACGTATGACACGTCCTGCAAACGCACAACATCGATGGTGTCGAGATAGGTGATGTTGGGCAAGTTTGACCAGGCAATAACCGTTCCGGTAGCCGGGGTCGTGACCGTAAACGGACCGACCTCGTATCGCTTCCAATCAACGGCCATGGTGAACGTTCCAACAGAAACCCCGTCAACCAACAACGTGGCTGTAGGTTGAGAGGCGTCCGTCGTCTTGGCCCAAAACGATGCCTTGTACAACGTTCCCGTTGCCGACGTAAAGAATGACTGCGCGCTTAACGAACCCAAGCCAGAAATCTTTAACGAATGGTCACCAACCAGCAATGATTCATTAGAAATTTCAATCGTAGTCACCGCTGGATCAGACACCACAGCAGACCCAGTGGCGCTAGCAAAATCCTCATGCAAGACCGTGGCCGTATTGCGACCCGTCGTTCCAAGGTATCCACGGCAGCTGGCATCCACCGCGCTACAGCGATTGCTTTGTTCAGCTAACACTTGATACACGCACTCCGAGGTTGATTGGTTATACGCCCCACCAGTCTTCGTACAATCATCAAAGGTGGATCCGTTTTTGCGGAAACTGCGACAGTCTGGAGTTGATAGCACCGTCTGCGAAAAATACAGATAGAACGGATTACCCTGTTCATCATAGAACTGACGACAGTCTGGATCGGCGCCGGTCTTCCAAGCCGACTCATTACATCCGTTCGGATCCTTCACGATGCCGTTCGGTCCGGCTTTTTGCAGCATCTTTGGTGGACGCGGCGTCACAGACGCATCCTGAATCAAACTCCACGTTCGAAGTTGATAGCCGGTGGTATCAGACCCTTCCCAGGTAAAATAGGTGTGGGTTAAATCATTCGGCTTTTCACAGGCGCGAACGTAGGTAAAGTAATTTTTTTGCTCACCACCGTTTTCGAGCCCTTCAACATTGGTAAATTCTTCACATCCTGCCGCCGCTGCGCTGCACTGCGCCGCGCTCTTTGGGATCATGTACGTCGGATTCAGCTCGCTTGGGTCAGAATCATTCGTTGTCGAGACGGCTGTATAAACCAGATCGAAAGACGAAGGAAGCTTTCGATACTCCGCATAACCCACACACGAATTTGGACACGCATCTACCGCAGATAACGTGGCTGGGATTTCGGTTTGATCAAACCCACCCACTTCACGATACCCCTGACAGCCCACCTCTGTTTGCTGACACATCTGAGCAAAATTTGCACATTCCGCACGATCCGTATCGCGATTCCCCGTGCACGACAATTCATTCGGCGGAAGCTTAATATAGTCGACAGGCAATGCTGTATTCACACCATCAACATACGATGTGGCGTAATCCCCTTCTTCAAGCTGAATGCCGTCGATAGCGACATTTGTGCCACGAACGTGAATCTCACCAAATCGCGCGTCAAGGTCGGAAGCAAACTCACAACTATAACGATTCCACGCCGTATCCGTCGGATTAGCCCCAACATTCGCATACGATCCATTCACCGAAACGCCCGTCGCGTTACAATTGATCGAGCGATAAAAACTCCCCGCTGCAAGCGCGCTCCCTTTCTTATCCTTTAAGGCAACGGCAACCGAAACCATCGCTCCATTCACGTTCGCCGTAGTAGCTCGCGCATAGTAGGAAAGCACGTAGTTGCGTAACGGAACCATATCGACCGTTTGCGTTACCTCATGCGTAGAAGTAAAAGACAATGCCACCGAACCCTGCTCTGATGAATTCCCTTCGGATGCGACAAATGGAGCAAAGACAAAACCAGCGTCCGGTGTCCAATGCTGCAGCAGCGCCGCATTATCAGACGCCGTACGTTCAAACGAACCATTGCGAACAATATTCAAAGCCGATTGCCCAAGACGCATATCATACACCTTTGTACAGCCATCACTCGCCGCATCACACGGAGCAGCGGTCGCGTCAAAATAAACACGTGGAGACACGGTCGTACCGGAAGCATTTTGATAGAGATAATCTTGCGGTGGGGTAGATCCGGCAGGGAATGACTGTACCCACGCATCCGTACTCGTCGTCGAGACGTCACGTAACGTGAAATAGTATCCGCATCCAACCGTATCCTGCGAACAAGATCCGTAATCAATCGTATTACGGATATACGATGCCTGCGGACCCGTCGGAGCATCGGCTACATTAATACCGGCCAATGACTTGCTCTTGTCGCGCGTCGTATACGTTCGGCAGCTCACATACTTCTCAGCACATTCATCCGCCCCAAAGCGCCAGCTGGTTTTTTCGGACAAACAATATCCATACCCACCCACACAGTCGCCGTGGTCATTGGCACGCAAACAGGAGACGAGATCGGAGCACTCTTGGACACGCATTGGGGCGCCCCCTGGAAAAATCGTATCGCCAAATCCTTTGATACGACATTCAAACTGCGGCACGGTTAAGACCCAAGATGGATTGATCAAATGACACCATGGATGACTCGCGTCAGCCAAACCGTTGTCATTACAATCATTAAAACGCGTCACAACCTCTTCGAGGGTAACGTATTTTCCGTTCACCTTCTTATTATATGGAGAGTTGGCCGCCAGTTCCCAACCGACCGAAATAATGCGAGCAAAACGCATCTTGGCGAGATTGGAGGCACAATAGGCGCGCTGATAGCAGCCAGGATCTTGATTATCTTTAGGCTCTGTCGCAGGAATCAGCTCCCAGTCTTTGTGCAAAAAAACCGTGGATGGCGGAACCGCTCCGATACCAGCCGCCCGAGCAATCGTATACGCGCCACTTTCCGTAACTGAACGCAACGCGTTCGCGAATCCATCATCCATCGAGCACCCCCAAGGACCACGAGGCGTGTTGCATGTTGTTAATTCGTATAGGAAGTCTTGTTTTTCGGAAGTAATGAGATTGGGGGTTAAAATATCCGTTACAGTACTGGTACGTACCCCACCTGCGCCCTGTATTTGACTATTCGGATTTAATAAATCCGCACGCGAGACATCGTCTTCTGTAGAAGATAGCGCATCAAACGCTTTTTGCAGCAAGCCCACGGCTAGAGTATTTGCGATCGTTGATCCAGCAATAACCGGCAACTGCGCAAATCCCGCCTTCAAAGCCGTTAAAGCAAAAATATTTGTATTAATCTCTTCATTACGTTTAACCAACCCAATCGTATTCACCTGTCTTACTGTTTCTTGGGCAACTTCGGCAGGAGTACGAATGCGCCCACTGATAAAATCCGTTACTGTTTTAAATCCTTTATTTTCTTGACGCTGTAAAATCGCATCTTCTCGTTTTTGTATACGATCATTCAAAAACTTTTGATTTGCAGTCAAACTAATACTGATATCATTGCCTCCCGGCTGAATACTGCGACGAATAGTATTTTGTAATTCTTGCGGATCAAGACTGCGATAGGTATCTTCAAAACTTTGTGTGATTTTTTTAAACGTACAATCTGGAGCTCCAAGCGTTTCAATCCGTCCAATACCAAGAGATAGCTTTACATCTAAACTAATGGGTTCACACAGACTAAATCCCCAATCCTTAGCGGTAAATTTATCAATTTCACTGATAAACTGATCTGCTGAATCCAACGCAACATTTTCTAGATATACCCCAAAACCATCCTTATGAAAAAACGGACCCTGACCAGGAGCACCCTCTAAAAGCCAATTTGCAAAATCCGTTGCCAATTTTTGTGTAAAAAATTGTGACGCATTTAAAATACCGCTCACAACAGCGAATTGAAAACTCCCCAAGACCTGATCCTCAACACCTTTTAAGTAATCGTAAAAATGACACTCAAAGAACGGCCCCGGGGATCCTCCGCAGGGATACACGATAGGAATCGCGCTTTGCGCAAATACAGTTCTTGGAGCAGCTACAGACACCAGCGACAACAAGGCGACAATAGCGCCCAGCGCCAGCATGCATCGTCGGCCCCAACGTAACCCAAGAAAAGATTTGCGCATATTTTATAATTGTACGGTCGAAGAAGAATAGCCACTAACCGGTTGCGCTGTAGCCTCATCGTATAATCGTAATAACTCCTCATCGGACAATGCATCCAATTTGGCCTGCTCAACCTTGCCTTGCAGGGCGGCGCGAATAACAGCCGAATCGCGAGGCAAGCTCGTCGCATCTGTGGAACCAGCTCCCCCCGCAGAGATACCGGCCGTAGGAGCGATAGCGTTGGGCAACAATGTCGCCGACGGCATGAGCGTGGTAGACGTTGTCTTTTGCGTTCCGGTCAACACACCCGGGCTCCCGGCCAAACAATCGATATTTTGCCCTGTCGCTAAACGGACGTTATCCGCCACACCGTCGCCACACGTATCGCGTAAGTTAGGATTCGTTTGAAACACATGCACCTCGTCCCAATCAGAAAGCGCGTCACCATCGGTATCCATACGCTTTTGCTTCGCCTCTTCTTCGGCGGGCGTGGGACCGATAATATCTTTCGCATTCCCAATCTCGCGCTTATCAACCAAAAATGGAGCCGTAACGTTCAAACGCAAGCGATAAAAAGATAATCCAAACGCCAATAATCCGCACACAGATATCACAATAACCAAGACCTG
This sequence comes from uncultured Gammaproteobacteria bacterium, assembly GCA_964457295.1. Classification (GTDB taxonomy): domain Bacteria; phylum Patescibacteriota; class Patescibacteriia; order 2-12-FULL-60-25; family 2-12-FULL-60-25; genus CAYWEE01. The sequence goes on along the minus strand of CAYWEE010000024.1, from coordinate 4,644 downwards.
TTGTTCTCGGGAAAATTGACGAAACCAATTAAGAAAGGATTGCCACATTGGACACCCGTTATGGATGCGCCAAGTATAGCATAATCATCCCTCCCATTGCACCTGCACTTTTTTGCCTGATTCTCGGATCGGAATACGGATCTCCAGGAGACCATTTTTAAGACGCGCTTCGGCATCATCGCTCACGACTTCATAGGGCAAAACCACGGAACGGCTAAACGCTCCCCAAAAGCATTCACGGTAAATCCACTCGGCATCCGGAACATCCTCCTGCAACATGCGTGAACCGCGAATCGTCAATAAATCCCCGTGAACCGAGATTTCCAAATCTTCAGGCCGAACGCCTGCCATCGTCGAACGGATGACAAGAGACGTACCGTCACGAAAAACATCCAAAGATAATTGCCCCTCTTCGGAGGAGACAAACGGATCGTGCGCAGACGACATAGGGAAGGACATGCGTCGATTGTAGCAAATGGGGAGGGAATACGAAAACGTAAACGCAAACGTAGGGGATCCTTCGACTCCACTGCTGCGGAGTTTATCCTGAGCTCGTCGAATGGACTCGGGACAGAATATAGAGAAATTCGTCCCTGAGCTTGTCGAAGGGCTACATTAACGAAATTATGGATGCGAAGATGTAGCAGCCGCCGGATCAAGAGGGATCTCACCAGCCGACGTATCAGACGGCGTAGACAACTTCTCAACTCCGATCAAACATACCGCTTGCCAAGGGCGATAATGGCTGCGAAAGACTTCTTTTTTCACCTCTCCATTGGCATAGGTAACGGTATAGGTAAACTCGGCATCAGCTCCGGCGTGAGCAGTTTCAGTGCACTTCTTTTTTCCCGGCTCCAGATCAAGAGTTTCAATCAATTTAGTAGCTGGCGGAGCGGTCACGTTGTAGATACGCGGGTCGGTTCGTTCAGACACACGCCCATCCTTTGTTCCCCAAAACTCAAAGACGACTTCGTCATTCTTTTCTATATATCCATTGATCAAGATAGGCGCCCCCGTGTCATTCAAAAAGCGAAAATCTGGTTTTGGATCGTAAATCGTGGCATCCGTTCCAGCTGGTTCGTAGTACCGAACGCGATAGGAATGATTTTGACGCTCAACGATAGGCAGACCTGAATCTAGCGCCCCTCGAAACACCGTCGTACCAATCTGACACAATCCACCACCAAATTCCGGTAATGTTTTATTACCCTTGATAACAAGCTCCGGCAACCATTTGTGTTCTTCGTCAATCGGACCCAGGGTTTTTAATAAAGAAAATTCCTCACCGGGCTGGAGAATAGTCGCGTGAACCAATTCGACCCCATGAGCGATATTCTTGCGGCGATTGGTGGGAGAGCCCGAAAAATTTGATCGGCCGACACCGATCAATTCGTGAATACCTAAACGCTTAGGATCTTCACCGGCCAACTTCGCAGGTATCACGCGAACAAGCAGCGGAAGCGTCGAGGTCGTGATCGACCAGTCTGTCAATATCGATTGACGCATAGCCTCTACATCGATCATAAGACCCGCCGTGCCTCCCACAAACGACGTAATACGGCCATCTGTAATCACCAAACTCCCCTCTTTAGCCGCTTTCTCAACCTGTGGAGCAATGATCGGTAAATCCCGCTGCAATGCTGTCACATCCAACGTCAACGCTAAAGAACCACGCGTGCCGGTTACCGCAACCCATCCAGCGATCAACGTAGAAGGAACCGCAAACGTCTGCGAGGCGTAGGTGAAAGATAGCGCAGGACGGGCAAACAATGCTTCGACTTGAGACTGCAGCGCTAGCAAATCCTTACTCGTACGTTCGGGAGAGATAGCCCGGTCGCTCAAAGCGATGGGGGAAAAATCCAAATCCGCGGCCTGTTCTTCTAGCTCACGAAAAGCCGCCTCGGTCAGCAACACTTTTCCTGGACGTTCGGCCTGAATGCGCACCTCCGCCGGACGCTTGCTGGTATCGATAACAAACGTAGCATCCTGCGGGGCAACAAGCTCATTCTTTAAAGCGACCTGAAGCGCCTCCTCAATCGCAGGACGATCAATAACGATTTCGGCCGGAATATTGGCAGGCAGTGTACGTAAACGAAGTTGATATATTCCGCGCGTCAACCAATTACCCTCACGTCCGGTCGTAAATGCTCGTTCTAAGGCCTGATCGATCGAAAAACGAATAAAGTCACGAGATGTATCCGGACCAGCCGCAGCCATCGCGGCGCTGTCTAGCGTAATCAAACGCTCTCCATATTGAAAACGAAGACCCTCGGCTCGCGCCCGATCAAGCGCCTCCTCAACAGCTGTTCGCGCCTCGGGCATCGTCATGCCATCCAATCGAACGCCCAACACACGAACACCGGGAAACATCTGATTTTGATGCAGACGCCCATAGGCCGCCAAGACCCCGGCACTGGATAAGCACAGGATACCTAGAACGGCACCCGCGACACCAAACCAAATCAAACCAAGACGAATACGCGTCGCATGTGCAGAAAGTGGCATAGATAAAAGCAGTCTACCGAGAAAGAAGCTCGTTGAGGAGGGCCTTGGCTACCTGCGTCTGTCCGGCCATCTCGCCCTCTAGGGGGGTAACAATAATAGAAACCTCCTGCCCCTCGATCACCGACCCCTCGATCGCTGTTCGCGGTAGCGTGATCGTTTCGTCCTGCGCTCCACGCAAAACAACCTGGTTTGGCTCCAGGGACACAACACGGGCACGAAGAAAACTCATATAAACAAACGAGGTCTTAAGCAATCCGCATCCAAGAAATCTCTTCGTAGGGGAGAGCGAGTCCGGAGACCTGCGACACCCTATAAAAAAATTCCATGCTTGTCGTGGAAGCGGATTGCTCAAAACCTCGTACCTTCAAACCTTCAGACTGAAACAGCCGAAGGAGATTTATATCACAGTTGAGCAAAAGAGTCAAGCCTATCACCGTCGGTAGACGATGAAGCAACTCATCCTGAGAGACCAAAAAACGGTCGTTCTCGGCCGTTCAATTCAACAAAGATCTAGACACAGTAAACCATAGAAACGAACAAATGTCAAGAAATCATCACTTTGCGGCTCTACGGGAGAATATGGCCTTATAGAGCCAAGAATACACGGGGACATCGTACGTCCCGGGCAAAGAAATAACCTCGCCCCCCCATCCCCGTTTAAAGCGCGTAATCCCCTCCCAAGTGGCCTTGTACCCCTTAGTTTCCGGGGAATCCGGGTTAATCCCCCACCAATCATAAAAACGATAACCTGCTTTTTTGGCCTCCTGAATGGCCTCGGCATGCAGCAGATATGGGGCCATGGTCTCGCGAGACGTGGACGAAGATGCTCCATAGAGATAAGTCGTCGTATCGCCATACACAATCTCCATACTGGCCGCAAGACAAACCCCCTCATATTCCGCTAACCGAATTCTCGCTGCGCCCTGCTCTGCGAGATAAAGGAACGTCTGACGAATATATGAGAGAGGTTGAGAGCGAAAACCGTCACGCTCGGCCGTCTCGTCCATCAAACGCAAAAAAGATGCTAGGTCATCAGGAGCTGTCGACGTGCGAACCGTCACTCCTTTGCGTTCTGCTACCCGAATGTTATAGCGCGTCTTTTGATGCATCACTACCTGAAGATCCTCCCACGAGGGAGAGAGATCCAGCAAAAGCGTGTGCTGAGGGTTCATGGCGGGGACGAGGTAGGCGGTAGGCGGTAGGCGGTAGCTGCCTAACGCATCCAATACGACGGGTTCAAGACGCCAAAATAATGCACGCCCCCGCAACTCTGATCTTTCCTGCAATTTTTTGAGGAGCTCCTGCAGCACATCCTTCGAAGTTTCTACGTCCATCTGCGGAGCAAATACTGGACCACGAGGAGCAAACCAGTAGCCCGTTCCCAAACCGCGCGAACGCCACTCAAGAGCTATCGCCGCCTGCCATACCCCCTGCTCATTTTGAAGAGCAAAGCGCAAAACCGGACAACCTACGGAACGACGAAATTCTCCCCAAACCCAGGATTGAAAAAACTGCGTCCACGTTCGTTGCGTTTGAAAGGCTTCCCACGAAGCCGCATCTGTAACCGGCGATAGGATCATGGAGCTAAAAACTTAAGCGCCGTACGAATACGCTCGCTCACCTCGGTCACATCACTCGGCATGCTACGCAACGCCTCTCGAACTTGAGCAGCCGAATATCCAAGACCGACCAGCGCCTGCAGCACTTCACCATCGCCCGAGGCAACCCCTGCTTCATCCACCAACTGTCCCTTTAATTCCAAGATAATCTTTTGTGCCGTTTTAGTACCCACGCCAGAAAGCGACGTCAAGAATCCCAAATTACCCTGCATGATTGCCTCACGAACCGTATGCGGCCCCCCAGCAGACAAAATCAACATCGCCACTTTTGGACCAACCCCCGAAACACCAAGCAGCTGCTCAAATAACTCCCGTTCGCTTTTGGTTAAAAACCCATATAGATCGTGCGCGTCTTCTCGCAGATGATCGTGGATATAAAAAAATGCCTCCGCTCCAACTTGGAGCCCTGATACCGTGGGAATAGAAACACGGACCTCATACCCGATGGCTTGAACCTCGAGCAAACAAGCACCGACCTGCACATCCAAAATGGTTCCACGGAGAGATCCGATCATAATCG
>CAYWEE010000023.1:17957-19662 GCA_964457295.1 uncultured Gammaproteobacteria bacterium | reverse complement strand
TGTCTCCAAGGGCTCAGAGAGTCAGGAGTGGTGCATTGATGACTTGAATTCTTCTCTCCCCTCTCGCGATACTTAAATCCACCCATCTAAAAACAGCCCCATGCGGAGCTGTTTTTAGATGGGTGGATAATGCTTATTTTAATGATGCGATAAATCCTCGCGTCACCTCATCCCCTGTGCTCTTCGACTCCATACGATTATAGACCTCGATGAGATACCGATGACCATCTTTCTCAAAAACATATTGCTCGTCAGTACAGCCGGCATCGTCACACGTGATAACCAGCTTCATCACCTTTCGATTAACCGTTCGCGTGGTCGTGAGTTCCGTGTATTGGTTGGCGTGTATCTCTTTTAACGTCAACTGATACCCCTTTTCAAAATAGATCACCCCCGGCATCCCTGGCCCACCCCCGATGCGCAATTCTCCAAGCGCACTGGTGAGGCGAAGGTTTTGCTGATTTTCAACAAACGAATCTGGCCAAACCGCCACATACCACCCCTTAGGGTACGAAAAGGCGACATCTTGCTGACTGGCCGCTTCCCACTGCATACCCGACGCAGCAACACCTTCTTGATTTGCCGGAGGCGTCACCACATCTACTTCATCTGTTTTTGTCACGACCTGCGTAGATGACGGCAGTGCCGCTTGTAGATCTATCAATCGCTGCTGCATGTCGCGCATCTGACGATTCTGCCTCATCACGGTCAACACAGACACGAGAGAAATCACGAGCATTAAGACGATCAATATTGGCAACAGAGTCGCGCGAGATGTGCGCGGTTCCAACGGAGACATGGGTTTCGATGGAGGGGTGGGCATAGGATGTATATCAGCATACGTGCATAACCCTCAAACAGCAACGATCTCCAAAACTACGCGCCCATCGATGCAATCAATCTCGTCATACCTATCCCTCCACCATATCGCGGGATAAACGGCAGAGCTAAAAATTCATTCAGCTCGGCCTCAACACGCTCCTTGCCGAATAAGGCAAATAATTTTTGCGCATACCCTCCTTCACTGATTGTATAAAATGCATTTCGCATCTCTGTTGGATCCACCCCTCGTTCAGCACTACCGATAGTCTCCATCCCATCAATAATCACATCTATCTTATGAGCCTGTCCCTCGACACCTCGTTTCATATTCCAAAATGGTGATGTGTGTTCTGGAAAATACTCCAACAAAACCGCTCGTCCATCGTCATCTTTCATCTTAGCCTCTTCAAAGCGAGAAATCTCCTCTACGCCATATCGCTGCATTGCCTCTGTATAGGCCAAACGCGGAAATGTATCTTTTGCTCCATATCCCAAATACTCCAACAGCTCGCATTCTAGTGCGCGCAAATCATCCAGCGTTCCACGTGATTCAAACTCAAACATAGGAAAAATAATGCGATGACGTCCAGGAACAGGATTCGGCTCCTGGCGATAACTGGTACTGATGCAAAAGACCCCCGGCACCTCTGGGCGCGTTAATAATTCATATTCAAGCCACATTTGGCCGGTTTGAGGGAGCGGCCATTTTTCTCCTGCATAATCATACGTCGCCACGGTCGTCGGATCTTCACACGCCGCCAAAATACTCAAACGATCTTGCGTGTGAACTTCAACAAAACCTTTGGCAAGAAAAAACGCCCGTAAGGCGTTCGATACACGAGAAAATCCCGTCACATTTGGCTCACCGATATAGTGCATCATA
>CAYWEE010000023.1:0-17857 GCA_964457295.1 uncultured Gammaproteobacteria bacterium | reverse complement strand
GTTCGATACACGAGAAAATCCCGTCACATTTGGCTCACCGATATAGTGCATCATAGCGCAAATAAAAAAATAAACCCCGAAGGGTCGTGTGAATAAATGGCGCGGTGATCGAAGAGAGGTCGATGCATACGCTCGAACCAGAATACGCCTGCCCTTGATACCTGTCTACAACGCTCTCCCCCCTACATATTCAGCGATTTTTTGCACCAAATCCTCCATCCCCTCTCCGGTTAATGAGGAAACAAAAACGGGCGTATGTTTTTTATATTTCTTTTCTAACGTCTTGCGAGGAACGCTTTTAGCTAGATCTATTTTATTAAAAACGTAGACAACTGGCGTATCCGTAATTCCAAGCTGCGTAAGCACATCTTGTACCTCCTCAATCTTTTTATGCACATGTTCATCATTCACATCAATCACGTGAAGCAAGATATCCGCCTCGATCGTTTCCTCGAGCGTCGAACGAAACGCACTGATTAAATCCGGAGGAAGATCTTGGATAAATCCAATCGTGTCGGACAAGAGGATAGAGGTGTTCTGCTCGGGTAGCCACAACTTGCCAACGCGCGTATCAAGCGTAGCGAACAATGCATTCGCAACATACGCCCCCTTATGCGTCAGTGCATTCAAAAGCGATGATTTCCCGGCATTGGTATATCCCACGATCGAAACCGTTTTTAGCCCAACACGACGACGATGTGCGCGATGTACGGCACGCGAACGAGAGACGCGCTCCAGTTCTCCGCGAATCTTTTTTTCTTGTTCGGCCAAGTGACGTTTCATCTTTTCGGTATTCGTCTCTCCGGCTCCGCGCGTCCCAATACCACCACCCTGCTGACTCATCTCCATGCCCATACCAAAAATACGCGGGCCCATGTGACGAATAGCAGCCAAACGAATCTGTAATTTTGCCTCGGCGGTCTTAGCGTGTACCTGAAAAATCTTCAAAATCAAATCCACCCGATCCCACACGCTCATGCGATGCGGGCGTAACTTTTCACCAATCGTAAACATCTGCTTGGGCTTCAAGAGATTATTCACGATCAAGAGCTCGACGTTTTCTGTACGGGCCAGGGCAACAATCTCCTCAAGCTTTCCCGAGCCGATATAGGTTTGATAATCAGGCGTACTGCGTTTTTGAATGAGCTTCACAACCACGATCCCCCCGTACGTCTTGGTCAGAGAATCAAGTTCGGTTAAGCGACGAGCGGCACGATCCGCATCCATGTCGGGTGGAATAACGTCAATCAAAATGGCGCGTGGGAGACGAGAGGTGGTCATGGAACAATCGAACGAACACGGCGGAGCTTCAACACATATTGCATGGTCTCGGGCTTGAGGCGCGAGCGGGTGCGTACGCGCAATCGCTCTACCGGATCAAGATTCTCTTCCCAGACCACCAGAGCCTTCTTTACCCGTCCAGCGCCACCGTTATAGGCTGCGGCGACATATTCTTGCAAACGTTCGGGATGATCAAGATATTCCTTTTCAACCACATCGTCCGGCAAATAGGCCATGAGTTCATCAAGATAGGCGACTTCGGCACGAATCAAGTTTTCTGGATCACGCATTCCCTCTTCAAAAGACGGAATCAAGCCAAGCTCGGACCGTCGAACGAGTCCCGCGTAGGTCTTAGGCATGAATTGAGCGATACCTAAGGCTCCGGCACTGGAGCGAGCATACGCATACGAACGACCTTCATTGCCCGCCAATATCGTGGCAAAGTTTTCCCACTGGATACGCGCAGCACGCCCATCCGCCCGATCATCAACATGTTCAATAAAGAGAATCGATTTCGCAAAACGTGGATCAACCACATCGGCCAACAAGCGCCCAGAGAATGCCTTAGACGGAATCTGGTCCGCTCGAAGCTTGTCATAGACCGCTTGGACCGTGCGATCAAGCCAGTCGACGCCATAGGCAATCATCTCTGGCGTATGAAGCAAGGCTGAATACGGAGTGTAGACAACTTCTTCTTTAAGATACGTACGCTTCTTTCCTGTCCCCTGCTCTTTAAATAACGGATAGCGTATAGCGACCACCACTTCTTGAGACTCGCCTTTGATCGTAAACGTCGAGTTCACGCCATTCGAAGACACAACAGAAATCGCCGAAGTATCTTTGTCCACCAATTGCAGATCTGTCCCTCGCTTACGAGCGTTCACAAAACGCACGATGTCTGTTTGTGGATTCCAAATCGCGAGCGTCACTTCGCGCCATTCCGGCTCTTCTGTGACGACCTGTGCAGCCGGTGTCGAGGAAGCAACCGCTGCGTCAATCTGCGCCTGCAGCGTTTCCCGTGCTCGAACGATAGCGCGCTTTAATGGAAAGAGTTCTGTTGACGTTGCCGTGGTCGTAGTGGCATCAGCCATCACATCCGCAGAAATCGTGGTGGAAACCGCAGACATCGCAGGATCTACATGGGCCAACATGGCCGCGAGATCGGCTGACGTGAATCCAGAAGCGGGATGGTAGTAGCTGCCATTTGCCATCTGAAAAACCCCCGGTGGGAGCTCAGCCGCTGCAGCCGCCGTAACACCGACACAAAAAATAGCGCTACACCACGCACTAAAAACAAAAATACGACGAATCATTGTATAAGTGTAGCGAGGATACAAGATGGAGGCAATGTATATGTAAACAAATATATTTCCTGAGCATGTCGAAGGATCACCGCCATAAAATTTGTTCGGTAGCCCTTCGACAAACTCAGGGACTATCTTGCTAAACGAGCATCGTCTCACTATGATCCTTCTATCTTAACGTTACTATGCACACCCAATCTATCTGGAATTTCTTTTTTGAACTTGCCCATCTCCGCCGTATCAAGCACGAAGGCTGGCGACTTATTGGAGTTGATCATCCAGAAAGCGTGGCGGAGCATTCGTTGCGCGCAGCACAAATTGGATATGTATTAGCACTCCTCGAAGGATATGAACGACCAGAAGAAATCGCCTCTATGCTCATATTTCACGACATGGGCGAAGCGCGTATCGGCGATCTCCACCGCGTCGCCAATCGTTACGTAACCGCGGATGAGGCAAAAGCGGTGAACGAACAACTCGCTCCCCTCGAAACCATTGGTACCTCAATCGAGCACCTATGGAGACAAATCGAGGAGCGCTCAACCCCAGCAGGCATCATCGCCAAAGACGCGGATTATCTTGAGCAGGCCGCCGTGGCCAAAGAGTATGTAGAACGTGGATATACCTCGGCCCAGGACTGGATCCACAACGTCACCAAAGCCGTGCGCACCCAATCCGCCAAAAACCTCATGGCCGCTCTCGCCGAATCCAATTCCAATGACTGGTGGCAGGGATTAAAAAAGATGAAGCCGGGAGATACGGCCCCGGAAATCTCGAGTCAGACTTGATCTCATCTTTCGTCCTTGATAGGGTGAAACCCATATGAAAGGCATTAACCTCTACCATGAAGTTTCTTCTGGCGACGCTTCGGCGTTCCACGTTGTGATCGATCTCCCTAAGGGTTCATCTAACAAATTTGAATACGACGAAGAAGGCGGCTACTTCAAGCTCGACCGCGTGTTGCATTCGCAGATGTTTTATCCGTTCGACTACGGCTTTATCCCTCAAACCCATTCCGATGACGGTGACGCGATCGACGTCTGTCTGCTCGTTACCTATCCAACCTTTCCGGGCTGCGTCGTCAAAGCTCGCGCTATCGGTATGATCAAGACGGCGGATGAAAAAGGTGGAGACAACAAAATCATTGCTGTACCGGTCTCCAAAGTCGACCCGCGCTTTGATGAGATGAAGAGCATCGAAGATCTTCCAGCCCACGTCCGCGAAGAATTACTCCTCCACTTCAAAGAAATCAAGAAACTCGAAAAAGCCAAGTACGATAAAGTCGTCATCAACGGTTTCGGCACAGCCGAAGAAGCCCAAACCGAAATCGAACGCGCCATCGGAGCTTACAAGCAGGCACACGCCTAATTAAGCAGCAAACCAAATATAAAAGACAGGCCTCATGCCTGTCTTTTATATTCTATCTCAATGTGCGCACCAATATAGCAGCTAGAGCAGAAATGTTATCAAACGATGTTGTCGTAGCTAGATCAGATAAAAGATATCCACGCTCTCCGATACGAACATATAACGCATGCATATTTTGAGCCTCAATACGGGCGCTCCCGTCACCTACCGATGAATCCAAGGTAATGCGCGGCGCGCGATCGGTTGGGTAAATATTACGCACGCCTGTTACCCAAGCATCAACCGTAGCCGCATCATCGATAACCTGAAACACCAACCTCCCTTCAGGAGTCAAATACCGACACCCACGCCGCACATCTCCCGCCACAATCTTCTCTGCCGTAAGCTCCGCTGTTCCCAGAACAGCCGCAACGTCCGTAGCCGACAACCAAGAACACCCATCCTTCAACGACACGCCCGACATACAACCCGCACCAAAAAAAGAAGCGATCAAACAAAAGACCGTAAAACGGCGCGAGCAGGAGGTGAAAGTCAGCATATACTTGAGGGCTTCTCCATTTGGATGAGATTCGGGATGCTGGAGGGCAAAAGCACCGGAGGCGTACACCGTGTACGATGAGGATGCTTTTGACCGAAGCACCCGAAGATCGCCAAATGGAGAAGCCTAACACCAACAGTATACACCTAGGATGGTTCTGCTATGATGTGCCCATGATTCATACCTGGACCGCCGCCGAAAAAGACACAGGCCTTCGTTTAGACCTGTTTTTAGTCAATCATCTCCCCCAAAGCCGTAATCAAATCGTTAAACTCCTCAAACTGGGGCGAGGTAAAATCAACGGAAAAAAGGCTACAGCTCATAGCCTCGTCTCCTATCAAGATACGGTTATCTTTGATGAAACGGCCGAAATCGCCCCTGCTATCACAGAATCTGACGCCAAGGTTCATATCCCAAAAGTTACCGTTATCGAAAAAACGGACAGTTATTTCATCATCAATAAGCCGGCTGGGCTCTTAGTTCATCCTGATGGACGGTCTAAAGGCCCGACACTGGTAGACGCCATGCTGGCCCTGGATCCTAAAATCGCCCGGGTGGGCGAAGAACCTTCCCGACCTGGCATTATGCATCGCCTGGATAAAGACGTGAGCGGGCTCATGGTCATCGCCCGAACGCAAGCGGCCTATGACAGCCTCAAGCAGCAATTCGCCGCCCACAGCCTAACCAAGCGCTATCTCGCCGTCGTGTACGGTACCGTTACCCAAGAAGAGGGCGATCTCAAATTTCGCATCGCCCGCTCAACCACCAAAGGACGCATGGCCGCTCGACCCGTAGACGCAGATACTGGACGCGCCGCTTGGACGCACTACAAAACCCTCCAGCGTTTTCATCATGCCTCACTGCTTGAATTGGATATTCTCTCCGGCCGCACCCACCAAATCCGCTCTCACCTCCTCGCGTTTAACCATCCAGTTATTGGCGACCCTCTCTACAAACGTCAACACGAAGACCGATCCATCAAAGCCCCACGCCTCATGCTACAAAGCATCTACCTGAGTTTTCTGGATCCCGAAACCAACGAACAAAAAACCTACACCCTACCTCCCGATCCCGCCTTCGCTACGGTTCTCTCCCTCTTAAAATAACCTATGCTGCCTCCCCCGATCCTCATCTTAACCGGTCCCTCGGGCGCCGGAAAATCCTCTATCCTTGATCTGCTGGTTAAGCAGAAGCCGTTCCCCTTTCGCAAATTTGTCACCTCAACCACGCGGCCTAAACGACCGGGAGAGCGTCATGGCAAAGACTACTGGTTCATGACCGAAAAAGAATTTGTCACGCGTGAAGCCCAGGGGGATTTTTTTGAATCAGCCACAGTCTACGGCAACCACTATGGCTCTCTTCGAGAAACCATGGAGGAGCTCCTAACCAAACGCCTACCCATTCTCATCACGCTAGACGTGCAGGGCATGAAAACCGTGAAGCGTTTGTACGCCAACGCCTACGTCATTTTTATCGACGCCCCCCAGGCCAGCCTCATCCATCGCCTCGAAAAACGCTCTACCGACCCTAAAGAGCTAAAAAAACGCAACCAAAAAATCGCCATCGAAGAAAAGGCTAAGCAATTTGCGGATATTATTATTGAAAATAAAGACGGGAAACTCCCCCAAACCTTGGCCTCTGTTACTCGACATATCCAGGCCTACCTCAAAAAAAGACAGAATTCCGCTCAATAGTTGACAAAATTCCTCATATTCTCTATTATTCCCGCACATTACCCGTATGGCCGAAACGACCAAGCACCAAACCATCCCCGTGACAGATGTCCAAAGCGGCATGCAAATTCGCGTCCATCAAAAGATCAGCGAAATGTCCACCAAGGGTGAAGCTAAAGAACGCGTCCAGATCTTTGAAGGCATGGTCCTCAAAGTTCATGGTTCTGGTATCCAAAAGACCATGACCGTGCGCAAGGTCTCGAGCGGCATCGGCGTAGAGCGTATTTTTCCTCTCGCCTCTCCCATTATCGAAAAAGTCGAGCTCGTGCGCTCCTTCAAGGTTCGCCGCAACGTCCTCCACTACCTCCGCGACACCAAGCGTCGCCCCCGAGAAATCAAGGCCAAGGCCTAAAAAAAATCCCCCGGTACACACCGGGGGATTTTTTTATACTGTCTATTTGATCAAAGAAGACTTAGGAGCGAGCATAGTCTTTACGCGCTCTACCCACAAAAACCACCCCCCGAACGCCTCCTTGGCTCGTAGATCCAACCCTCGGATCAACCCTTCTCTCTCTTCCTCTTTTTTCTCCAAAACACCATCTGTCTGCAACCACTTACGAATTCGATGATACATCGCTTTCGCAGTCTCCTTAGGAAGCCTTTTCAAATCCAGCCTCTCCAAAACCTCTGCACCATTACCTGTAAACACAGCCCAACGCAATGGATTCTCTGGTTCATTATATGGATATAACAAAAAACTCCACTTAGAAAGCCTTTCTCCATCCTCCAGAGAGGAAAAAATAAAATGCGTTATTTCATCAGCAATATGAGATGAAGGATTATGTGCCTTAGCGTTCTCAAAAAGTTGCGCGAGAACTTTCGATTGGTCTCCGAATAGCTCCGCCAGAAACACTCGACTTATATCTCCCGACACCCCATCCGTATGTAGTTGAGTGACAATAAAATTCAACTCTGCGGAAGAAATGTTTAGATCAGCATACTCGAAACGGGCTCGATATCGATAATATATCGATCCAAGCAAAGCACAACGCCCACTTTCAGAGAGATTATGAATATCGGGGAGCAGACCCTCCTCTGCGTAACGAGCGAGTAAACGGAGGATAGAGCTCGAACTCCGAGGGGCTTCAGGATCCCTAGCCATAAATGCCACTTGAGAAAAAGGGAAAGACGTCTTTTCATCATCCCCTTCCGCATCTTGTTGCTCAAGCCCTCGGACTATCTCAAAAAACCAATTATACCTTTCAGTCTCACGGGGCTCCTTTTGCAAAGCATGAGCAATAAACCACGCTATTTTTCTTTTTGTGGCCATATCACATTGCTCGACCACAAGACGGGTTTCCTCATCCCATTCTTCTACCGGGAGATAAAACAACAACTGCTGACGGAGGTGTAAATGAAGCTTTGGATCCACTAATCGCTCTTTAACAGCGCGAGAGTCAATGGAGGCGAGGAGCTCTGTATTCCAGATAATTTCTCCAGGCGCCACTTTAGCCCTATCTAAATCAATAATAGAGGTTACTAAAGGAGAAATTTGAGCCTCCATACTCCCAGGCGTAGATGCCCGCGAAACCGTGTTCCCTAGATGGGCATGCCCGTGAGAAACACCTAACCACCAAAAGATCTTTTGCTGAACAGCTGTCTGATATAGATGAATGAGCAACAGAAGCACATCTTTCAGAGGCCTTTCTTTCCAAGTCAAGGACTCCTCACTTTTCTCACATGCTCGGTACATATCCGTTAAGCACTGAATAATCGCGTGACCAGACTCCACTAACGCTAGCGAAGAATGGTGGATACCCCATTCTATATCTTCCACTTCTATTTCTCTTTTTCGAAAGACATCTTGCGGAATCTTTGATGCATTCAATCGCTCAAATTCGTTCCAATATATATCCATGAGATCAAGCAGAGCCCTGCCTTTTTCCCCTAAAGCCCCATCTGTCACCGCATCGCGAGTTAAATGATAAGCGACCGCCTCGCTCGAACGAGGTTTCCGAACGGGAAACTGACTGTATATACGAAAAACCTCTTCCAACCCCGCCAACCGTACAAGCTCATACGTATCTACTCCGGCCATCTCACTATAGGCACTCGCCGTTTGTTTGGAATACCTTACTCTGTTTTTCCCGTCTTTCGTTAATATTGGAACAACCTGAGGACTACTCCACGGCCCATATAGCCGCTTACGTACATCCTCTTTTATGATTGGTGCGGCATGATCCTGCAATAGCTCCCAAGCCGCCATAGAATCAAGGGGAATTTCTCCATTGCGCACAATTCGCTCATTCTGTCCACGCTCTAGCAAATGAAGCGTCGACCCTGTTTTTTTAATCTTTTTTATTCTAAAATCCCCAATCCTTCTCTCGGGGTGCGCCTTTTCTAAAACTACATCAGGAAGGTTGGGAGATGAGAGTCTTTCGCGCATATCTCCGCCTCTGCAATTATTCTATCCCCTTATCTATTCCGATTGTTTTGGTTCCCGTGCGAATAATGTCTAAAGCAAGATCCAGCGAGCTCTCCACCGGCGTACCTATTTTGTAATTGATGTAAAACGCCTCGCTGATATCATCAACGTACGTATTCCATTGATCACCAAACCACCCCTTTGCTACAGCCTCGGTCTTAGCCCAACGCAAGACGCCTCCGCGGGTCACCATATACGTCTTCGGATCGGTTTGAAACTTCACCATGCGTACCCCAGGATGATACGTCACGTTGCTGCCGATAGGGATGAGTGACATTTGATCGAGAGAGATGATCTGCACTTTTTCAAATGATGGATACCAGGTGAAGTACGTTTTTTCATTCGGAAAGACGTAGCGTTTTCCATCCGCACCATAATAGTACACGGCCGTATCGCTCAAGGTTTTTGTATCCCCATCATCAGGGATCTTAATCAAATCGCCGGTCTGTAGAGATATAGAGAGACCGCCGCTGTACGAGACAGCAACCATTCGGCTCAGGGGCACGCCATCAACCGAAGCGGAAAATGTGGCCGTACCGTCCTTTAAAGAAAAGACTCGAAAATACGCTTTACCCAAGCTATCAGTCGTATCTGATTCAATGCGAATTTCATCAACCTTGCCACGCGAAGAAGTCAGAATAACTTTCTTATCCGTCATAGGCATCAAATTCGTGTCTTTGATGGTTACCGTGATGCGCGTGTTATCAATCCCGTCTGCTTTTAACGTCACTTTCTCGGCAGAGATACGAGAATTCTCCCTATCCATGGTCGCGGCTGCCAAAACGGCACTGCCACCAAACAAGCTCAGAGCTACACACAGTGCCACGCTAAATCGTATAGACAGTATTTTCATGCCCTAAATCATACCACATGGGCGGTTTGCAGTTAGTAGTTAAGCATTCCAGCATCACCCTAACTACTAGCTACAAGATACTCTCCCCTATATAACCCGTCGCAAATATTGCGCGGTTAAACTCTTTTTGTGTTTCGCGACTTCTTCTGGCGTGCCTTCGGCCATCAATTCTCCGCCATAGATACCTCCCTCGGGACCCATATCAATCACCCAATCAGCACTTTTAACGATATCTAAATTGTGTTCAATGACGAGCACCGTATTCCCCTTATCAACCAACGCCTGGAGCACAATCAACAGACGCTTAATGTCGTCCATGTGCAAACCCGTCGTCGGCTCATCCAAAATATACAACGTCTTGCCCGTGGCACGACGAGCTAATTCTGTCGCCAATTTCACGCGCTGAGCTTCACCACCCGATAGCGTCGTGGCCGGCTGACCGAGGCGCACATAGCCTAAACCAACTTCGTGAAGAACGGAGAGCTTTTCGTAAATCAACGGTTGATCCACAAAGAAGCGGCGCGCCTCTTCGACCGTCATATCCAAAATGTCGGCGATGGTTTTTCCGCGCCAGTGGATTTCGAGCGCCTCGCGGTTATACCGTTTTCCACGACACTCATTGCATTCCACGTAGACATCCGGCAAAAACTGCATCTCAATCTGCATGTACCCTTCGCCGGCACACGCCTCACACCGTCCACCGCCCTTCACGTTAAACGAAAATTTTCCGGCATCATACCCACGCATCTTAGCTTCAGGAATTTCGGTAAACAGGTCACGAATCGTCGTAAACACGCCCGTATACGTCGCAGGATTGGAACGAGGCGTGCGGCCAATCGGTGACTGATCTACACTCACCACCTTATCCAGATGCTCGATGCCTTCGATACGCTTATGAGCACCCGGTACATCTTTTGCACCATAAAAGTGCGCAGAAAGAGAACGACCAAGAATATCTAACACGAGCGTGGATTTTCCTGAACCCGAGACGCCGGTCACGCATACAAATTTACCCAGCGGAACCTTTACATCCACTTTTTTGAGATTAAACGCTGTGGCCTCACGAACAGACAGGAACTTCCCGTTCCCCTTGCGACGCGTCTTAGGAATCTCGATCTGCTTCTTGCCTAATAGGTAGGCTCCCGTCAACGACTCCTTATTGCGTTTTACATCCGCCAGCGTTCCCTGAGCCACGACCTCTCCTCCGTATTCTCCAGCTCCTGGGCCGATATCAACGACGTAATCCGCCGCCTCCATGACCGCCTGATCATGCTCAACCACGATGACCGTATTTCCAAAGTCACGTAAACGCTTCATGGTCGAGATCAAGCGATCGTTATCACGTTGATGTAGGCCGATCGACGGCTCATCCAAAATATAAATGACACCAGAGAGCTCCGACCCAAGCTGCGCAGCTAAACGCACACGCTGCGACTCTCCACCAGACAACGACATAAAACTACGATCCAGCGTTAAATATCCTAATCCGACATCCAGCAAATTTCCTAAACGACGTTTTACTTCATGTGAAATCTGATCCACGATCAATCGTTCACGTTCGCTAAATCCTTGCGCATCCGGCACCGCATCATGACGCAAACGAGTAATCTTTGATGGTTTTGCCTTCACCGGCCCCTTACCAAACGAATCAAACAAACGAAAACATTCATCCAGCGGCAGCGATACAAGATCCGCAATGCCTTTACCAGCAACCGTCACCAGCAACGCCTCGGGACGAAGACGCTTCCCTGAACATGCCGGGCACGTCAGAACGCGCATATATCCCTCAATTTCTTTTTGGATGTAATCGGAGTCGGTTTGACGATACTTCTCCTGCAGCATGGCCAAGATACCGCTAAACGTTTGAACCTTCCCTTCAACGGTATATGTTTTGTCACCCGTCCCGTCGTAGAGCACGCGCAGCGCCGCCGCCGAAAAGCGCTGCACCTCTTCGTGGACAGAGAATCCATGTGCAGCACCAACAGCCTCAAGTAACTTCAGATACGACGTCTGATTGCCTGCGATACGCGTCCAGGGCTTAATCGCACCCTGTGCGATCGTGAGACGCTTATTTGGAATCACTAACTCCGGCTCTAACACCAACTTCGTACCCAGCCCCGTACAATCCGGACAAGCTCCATGGGGAGAATTAAACGAAAACAGACGCGGCTCTATGGGGGGCAGTGAGCGATTACAGGCAACACAAAACAACGACTCGGAAAATAGCGTCTCCTCGAGCGTATCTTCATCTAACGCCAGCAACAGGCCGTTCCCTAAATCCAGGGCCGGTTTCAAGATTTCGAGCAACGATTCAATCACCATGCTCGATGCCTGCTCAATCTTCGAAACCACGACTTCGATAGTGTGTGGCTTGGTTTTATCAAACCGCGTATGCAATAGCTCTTCGATATCCACCAACGTTCCGTCGTATCGCACCTGTGTATACCCCGCGTTATGCGCAGCCATCAGCACAACCTTATGCTCCCCTTTTTGCTCACGCACCATAGGGGCTAACAAAATCAAATTGGCGGTACGCGCAAGTCCAAGAATACGTTCAGCAATCTCGCGCGGAGATTGTTCCTTCACCGCCGCTCCACACGTGGGACAATGCGCACGACCGGCTCGGGCAAACAATAAACGAAAAAAATCATAAATCTCCGTTACCGTTCCAACGGTTGAACGCGGATTGTGTGAAGAAGACTTTTGATCAATGGCGATCGTCGGAGAAAGGCCCGTAATCTCATCGACGTCTGGCTTATCCTGTAATTCCAAAAACTGTCGAGCATACGAAGACAAGCTCTCCATGTACCGACGTTGGCCTTCGGCGTGAATCGTATCAAACGCCAAAGAGGACTTGCCCGATCCCGAAAGACCGGTCATCACGATAAACGCATTTTTTGGAAGATCGATGGAAACGTTTTTCAAGTTATGAACACGTGCTCCGCGAATAGAAATAGTATTGCTCGGTTTCATGGAAGTGGGGTAAATGTCCAGACGGATTGTCGTCGACACTACCACCATTTTTGAATCATGGCAAGAGCTTGATGCCCGCCCAAAAACCCACCCCAGCATCCTTCGCTACATAAACACACGAAGAGCATCCTTGCGCACCTCACACATCATTCACACCCGGCCATGAGCTTTGTCCCCGGATCAGATGGAGCGTTCGCGTTATTCAAGAAAAAATTACACTGAATCGGATCCGCCTCTCCGCTAAATGCAGCCTGCACCTCTGCCGCAGACCAAAATGCGGCCGGATTCATAAACGTATCTTTTGGAGAGCGCTTTCCGCCTTGTTGATTCGGGGTAACCCGAGAACCACAAAAAATTGCATTCTTCATTTTTGTTGATGTCCAATTCGCATCTCCATTCAAATACGCCGCATATAGACCGCTCGTTCCACAATCCTGATGCGTCACGATAGCGATATCACTCATTGTCACTGCCCCGGTCGCACCGCCCACAACAGCCCCCACGGTCGCACCGCCAAGCGCAGGAGCCTCCGCCCCCGCCACAGCACCTTCAGCTGCTGATTTCGCGATAGAGGTTTCTGTATCTTTATACACAACGCCAAACAAGATGCCACGCAATCCACCCTTCCCATTGCATGCCGCTTGAATCTCATTAAAATCACCCGTATCGCCAGAATACCGATAGACAACTGAAGACTTCCCCTTTACGGTATCCAACTTCCATACCTTAGGAATCTGATCTTCCATCTGTTCGAACGTTTGCGTCGGTGAAAAATTCTCACATACTGCAATGGCATACACCTCTATCGGTTCTCGATCGTCCTGAAATTTGATATTTCCAGCAATCGTTGCCTTTACACATGCAAAGCCCGCCTCATTCCCATGGCACTCCTCCAATCCCTCTGAACACCTCAAGCATGCCTGACCGGATTCTGGACACGAAACGCCGCGACACGTTCTCCCCGCTCCTGTAACGGGATAATATTCGCTATTGCACATCGTATCTTTTTGCTCGACCGTAAACTTGGCGTCATTATACGAAATTGCTCCCGCAGAGGACTCGACATTCGCAAACATCAACGGAGGTGGGGCAGCATCGCCCGTCGTTGGTTGAGCCTGCTTGTAATCTCGACAATATTCAAATTCAACGTACTCCTGCTTGTTGATCAAATAGACACTCAAACGATCCAAACGAGTGGTGGCGGGATTCAACGTATTCAATAGCGTAAAACCACCAAAACTCAATAACAATCCGATCACCGCATTAATCATTGTTTCCTTAGCAGACTTCACACTCCCCATCGACGAAGCGATGATATATCGAAATCCGGACCATACGAACATGATCGTCGCGACAATAGTCACAATCGAAAGCATGTACCGAATCAACAAATCTAGATATTCACGTAAGCCATGCTTAATGGTTTTTACACCCAAAATTTGACTTGATAATTCAAGCTCTGCTTCTGGAGCCAAGCACTTTCCCTTACCCTCACGACATTCTGTCGACGGGACAAATGCATCAGCAGATCCGCCATACTCCGGCGAGCTGCACTGTTCTCGGGTAAAACATAACGCATTAATAAATTGTTGATCAGAAGCACTTGGACCACCTGCACCAGGACGAGGCAAAACACCCACACCGATCGAGGTAATCATGCTCGCCTCTTGAGAGGCACAATGCTCGACGCACTGATCATACGTCTTGCCGGGCGCGATAGGGATCTCGACGCTATTCACGGCACAATGACAATCTCCATACCATATTTCATATTCCGTTTCATTCGCCAATGCACTTTGCGCGTTGCGTTTACACGTTTCTTTCTCAACTAACCCCACCCCACCTACGGCGGCTTTAACCGTATCCATGCAACACCCAGGTCTTGAGGCACGACCAAGTGGACATGTCGCATAGTAGGCCGCGTCAGCTCCAGTCCCAACTAAAGTGCTCAAACAATTAACATCATTCCAGGTCGCGACGCCCGTAGACAGTACCGGGCCACTAACTGGGGCACCAATTAATAGCCCCGAAATAGCAAAGCACTTAGGACATATTGAGGGGTCCGCGGAAACCTGTTCGGAGGTTGATCCCACGCACAGTCCGGCGCACTCATACGGATGATGCAGACTCGCGTACCCTGTGGCTGGATTCGCGCAACTATCAATCGTCACCGGCTCTTCAGCCTGAACAGGCCCAGCGATCATCAGAAGGGCTAAAACAAGAAATCCAAAAAAACGTGTGCGCATACTTACGGCGTGATCCGCTGTTTAGCTTCTTTAAATAAAATTTCAAAGGCATCCGCGTCTAACGCACCCTGTATCTTCACGCCATTAAAAAAGAATGTTGGCGTTCCCGACACACCAGCGGCCACACCATCGTCCACGGAGCGTTGAATATCCGATAGAGGCTTCTGCGCTGCAACGCAGGCATCATACGCCGGTAAAGCGGCTCCAGACTGAAGGGCGTAGAGACGTAACGCAGCCTCATCCTGTGCATCCTGACTCGCAAATAAACGATCATAATATCGCCAATACACCTCTGGGCGACCTTGTGCAAAAACACAACGCGCGGCAAGCGATGCCACCTGCGCCTGCGGATGTAACTCTGTGATAGGAAAATCGCGGATCACAACGTACACATCGTCTGGGTGGCGCTCAACGAACGCACGAAATGTCGGAGCTACCTGCTTACAAAACGGACACCCGTAATCTACGAATTCAACGATATGAACCGGAGCCGTCACGCGCCCCAACGTTGGGTGACTCCCCTGCTCTAAGCGCAACAAATCCGCCGGCGTTACGTTGGCATTACCAAAAATCCGCCCCACGCTCGCCTCGAATGTTCGACGACGTAATTCGGCAGCTGGATCCCCCTTTCCAGAACGCGCCAGCAGCAGCGCCTTGCCAAACTCCCACATAAAAAACAAAAACCAGAGGGCGAATACTGCGCCGATACACACACCGACACTCATCAGTGGCCGCTCTCGCAGCGTACGCCATATCTGAAACATACCGTGTAGTGTAGCACCTTTTCCTTGACGAAACGACCCCAAACCAGTACGCTCTCCTTCATATTTACCCTATGCGCGGCCTCCTATTTTCCCTGATCCAAATCCTGCTCTCCATCCTTCTCGTCGCCACGATCCTGCTCCAACAACGCGGAACGGGCCTCGGATCGGCTTTTGGCGGAGGAAGTGAGGTATTTCGAACAAAACGCGGCATCGAAAAAGGTCTTTTTTACGCCACTATCGTGCTCTCCGTCCTCTTTTTTGGAACGGCTATCTTGAACGTGCTGCTCGTCTAATACGACCATGACGCTATCCTCGCTGATCGAGCGGTTGCGTGGATCCCTTCGTCGAATCTTTTTTTGGCTCCCCTCCGCTCTTCCCAAAGCCTCGGAAGAACAACCGGAGCTTTCGCATGACCATGCCCTGGTTTTAGCTGTTACCGAACCAGAACGCATTCCAAAATTCCGCCAATTTCGCTATATCATGCGATTTTTTTCGGTAAAAGAACGTCGCATCTTCTGGCTCACCGCCATCCTCTTTGCTCTCGCCTGTATCAGTCTCATAGCTATCGTTATACGAGAACGCGTGATTACCGTTCCTGTTTCGGGTGGAGAAATCACTGAAGCTATCGTAGGACAACCCAAATACATCAATCCACTCCATGCAACACTAAATGATGCAGATAACGATTTAAGTCAGCTCATCTATTCGGGCCTCTTTCGCTTTGTCGAAGCTACGCCCGTCCCTGATCTGGCAGAAAAATTTAGTTGGTCCGAAGATCATAAACAGCTCACTGTGCAATTACGCGCAAACGCCTATTTTCACGATGGACAACCGGTCACAACAGAAGATGTCCGATCGACATTCGACATGCTACAGGATCCGGCCCAAACCAGCCCCCTAAGTAGCGGCTTTCGTGGCGTTACCCTCGAAATCATTGACCCCACCACCATCGCCTTTCACCTAGAACGCCCAGACGCTCGCTTTTTAAGCAAGTTGACTGTAGGCATTCTACCCGCCCATCTGTGGTCAAATATTTCTGTAGCTAACACACGCCTATCAGACTTAAATCAAAAACCCATTGGCTCGGGACCGTATCGTGTAAAATCTTTTTCACGCGATAATTTGGGAAGCATCCATTCATACACGCTAGAACGAAATGAGCAGTACTACGGAGACAAACCGTTCATCACGGCCATTACGTTTCAATTCTTCCCTGATCAGCGCAGCGCATTAGACGCTCTCAAAGGAGAACTGGTAGATACGGTAGCCTTTGTTGACAGCGATGAGGCACGCAAATTCGCCGCGTCCTCTCGTGTCCGCGATATCTCCCTCGACCTACCCCAAGAAACCATTGCGTTTTTCAACCTCAAAGACCCCCTATTGAGCAATAGCGCTGTTCGCCGCGCCCTCACTCTGGCAGTTCACCGCGCAGACATCGTAACAGCACTTGAAGGCATGGCGACGCCAGTCTTTGGGCCATATCCTTTTGTTGAGACGACCTCAACGACGCCAAACCTCGATGAAGCTCGCGAAATCTTAACCAAAGCCGGCTGGACCCTGTCTGAAGGAGCCAATGTGCGAACAACCGGTGGAGCCAGCTCCACAGAACTCGTCCTCACTATCACCGTACCCGATGATCCCGACCTTCTCATCATCGCCCATGCGTTAGAGCGACAATGGTCCGTCTTAGGAGCACGCGTTAATGTAGATATCCAGTCAACCGAAGAAGTGACGCGTCGAGCAACGCGCGAGCGACATGGACAGATCACTCTTATCAATGTCCTTTTGGGTGGTGATCAAGATATCTTTCCATTCTGGTGGAGCGGTCAAGCCGTTGATCGTGGTCTTAATATTTCTAATCTGTCAGATCGCAACGTGGACGCTCTGCTAGAACAAACGCGCATCGCCACAAGTACGGAGGCAGTAAACACAGCCCGTAACGACCTCACCGCAACTCTCAACACGATCATCCCAGCCATCTTCTTGATTCGACCAAAAGAGCACTATCTCGTCTCAAGCCGCATCAACTCCCCCACCTCCACTCTCCGCCTCGGCACCCCCGCCGAACGCTTCGAAGGCCTCTTGAGCTGGTACCTCTCCAGCGGTCTACGCTGGAAATAACAAACGCTTCTTGACCAGTCCGCCCAGAAACGGCATGATGCCCAGGCAGTAAATTTCAAAAGAAACGTGGTCTTTTATTTGGATGAGATTCGGGATGCTGGAGCTCAAAAAACCGCAGGCGTACCGTGATGTACGGCGAGGATTTTTTGAGCGAAGCGCCCGAAGATCGCCAAATAAAAGACCACTACCTCGCCGCGGTGGTGGAATTGGTAGACACACTGGCTTCAGGTGCCAGCGACCGCAAGGTCATG
>CAYWEE010000022.1:0-19702 GCA_964457295.1 uncultured Gammaproteobacteria bacterium | reverse complement strand
CAAGGTCCTGGGTTCGATCCCCAGCCGACGCACCACGTAAAACCACACCTTTATCGGTGTGGTTTTACTTTTGGTGTGGTCACGTGGCGCGGCCAAGGTAAGAATTGATCGTTTTATCGATGTAACTGATTCCGTGCCTCAGCTAAAAATAACGCATCCCGCTGGACAATAAAATTTCCTTCGTAGTCATTCAGCCTCTCTCCCTCAGTAAGTCGAATCTCTGTAGAAAAGGGTGCCCACACCACAACAAAATCCATCTCCTTTTCCTCCAGCGTAAAACTCGGTTTTCCTTTTTCCCCACACACTCGTACCAAATAACAAACAGATTCCTGTTTAAGATTAAATTTCTTTCGATACTCGAGGACCGATCCCACCTCCCCCATAACCTCTATCTCACACCCGATCTCTTCTCGACATTCACGCTTCAAAGCAGACAAATAATCTTCACCGACCTCAACACCTCCGCCCGGCAACTTATAATAATCTCGGCTCTTTACGTGGAGCAAGGCGATCTTTCCTTCATCGTCAATGACAATCGCCCGGGCTGCATGACGCACACGAAGCGTAAAAATATCTTCTTCAGGTATATGATCGAGATCAATGATTCCCAATTCCTTCATACGCTATACCCCCTCTTCGCGCACTCCCGGCACACTCCAAAAAACTCCAACGAGTGCGAGGTGATTTGATCAAACATTTTTGACGTTTTTAAAAGGGTCTTTTGAATCTTCTCCAGATCACAATCCGGAATATCCTCGACGCGCTTACAGCTCCGACACACCAAGTGATGGTGATGATGCTCCGCGCCGCCGCTCCACTCGTAGCTCGCGTGGCGATCATCAATATGCGCCGCTCGAATCAGTCCCTTCTCCTCTAAACTTGCGAGGGTGCGATAGAGCGTCACCAAATCCATGGAAGCAGGAACGAGTTTCTTGGCGAGGACGGGGGTACCAATAGGAACGGACGACGCCTGAAACAGGCGCAACAAAGCTATGCGACCGGAAGTCACGCGCAGCCCAGCCTCACGTAAGGCTTGTTCTATTGATAGAGAGGCGGAATGAGGCATATGAGTTATTGAGCGAACGCGCGCCGACCCACAATAACATTTGGCACCGATGCATCGCTATTCCACACATCCGTCCGTTCGGCCCCCTGTACTGATAACCCGGAAGATGGTCCACCATCCAAATTAACAACGTCTTGCCAAGCGATGGATAGCGCACCCAACGCCTGTGAAAGCGCGTAGAGCGACAACAATCCTCCCGGCACAATCCCCACGTACACCCTCCCATCTGTATCCAATCCCATAAAGGTGCGACGAGCAATCAAGCCGCTATCTTCTTGGACCGCAGGTAGACCGTGACGGATCAAAAATGGATAGGTTTGAAAGGCATCTTGCGCATCACGCAGGTCAGCAGAGGATGACGCAGTACCGATAGAAAAAACGGGATTGAGGGTAACCGCCGCACTGCGCTCCCAATCAAACTCACGCGTCCCTATGACCGATCCATGCTGCTTCATCCAACCCGAAGGCGAAAAATCTTCATGAAAATAAACACCATTTACCAAAACGACTGCCGAAGGATCTGATTCAGCCCAGGCTGCAATGCGTTGAGGAGCAGGCTTAACGACGAGGCTCCACGAAAAATCATTTGGAGCAAAACGATAGAGCATCATCGTGGGAACAGTGCTCGTAGCGGACTGATAGACTAAACGCTCAATCCCCGGGCCAAACTCGACCCAGATATTTTGAGAAACAGTCGGCAGCAACGGCCCATTTCCTCTTTCCTCTTGCGGCAAGACGCAACCCGAACCGGACAAAAGCATAGACATCAACAAGAACAGCGATACAAAACGCCGCATAGAGCTACTCGGTTTTTTCTCCCTCCATTTTGACCGAAAGAATTTGCGAGACGCCATCATCACCCATGGTCACACCGTAGAGGACATGAGCTTTGTGCATAGTGGCGCGGTTATGCGTAATGACGACAAACTGTGTTCGATCAGCCAGATCATCCAAAATCTCGGCGTATTTACGCGAGTTTGCCTCATCAAGAGCCGCATCCACTTCATCCAATACGATGAATGGCGAAGGATTTGTGGCCATAATCGCACAAATCAAAGCGATAGACGTCAGCGCTCGTTCGCCACCCGAGAGCAAGGCGATAGACTTAAGACGCTTCCCTGGAGGCGTGGCCTGAATCTCAATACCGACGGGTGGAGCATCGGCCGGAACTTCCTTGATGACGTTTCCCGCTTCGTCCATCTCTGGTTCAGGGGCAACCTCAATCAGCTTGGCCTCTCCCCCGCCAAACAGCTTCTTAAAAAAGACACCGAACTCTCGATCCAAAACCTGAAACGCTGTCGCCGCCCGTTCAGCAATCGTCTGATCTAATTCAGCGATAATTGTTTCGAGAGATTGCAACGCCTCACGCAGATCCGTTGATCGTTCATGTAATTCATCAAATCGCTTTTTAGTGACCTCGTACTCTTCGATGATCGCCGGATCAATTCCCCCGATCCACTCAAGTTGCGAACGCAGACGCGCCATACGCGGAGCTAAAGACTCGATATTGTCCTCAACCTTTACCTCATCCGCTTTACCATCCAGCCGCTCTTCAAGATGTGGGGCATGGGCACGAATATCCGCAAGCAACGACTCGCGACGCGTTTCGGCACGAGCAAGCTCGGCCGTCGCCGCACTCAAGAACGTCGCCGCCTCGCCCGCTTTGTGACGCAAACTTGTGAGTTGATGCTGTAAAGCGAACACATGCGTTCGCTTGCCATCTTCGGTCTGCTGCCACGCGCTCATACGTTCTCGCGTAGCTGCGACCTGACTATCAATACCTTTAATAGCTGCATCAATCTCTGCTAAGCGCTTTTCGATCTCGGGATCAACCGTCGCCGTCGCAGGCTCGGGAGCCGGGCGCTGCAAGCGCTGCAACAAACTTGCGTTCATCTTGCGTACACGTTCGATACTTTCACGAATCTTGTCGATATCGGGTTTCGCCTCACTCACCAAAGCCGTGAGCTCATCATGTGTTGCCTGGATCTCCCCAATGCCTTCGATGATCTTGGATAGTGGAAGAGGGGGAAGTGGGGTCAAAGCACGCGCCCGAGCCGCATCCCGCGCCGATTCAAGGCGAACCTTCTCTTCGCGCAAACGCATGCGATCCTCATTCAAACCATCGAGAGCAGATCGAATCTCCTCAAAACCTTCGGAAGGTGGGGTAGCTTTTTCGAGAGCAGCGAGCTCCGCCTCAAGTTTTTCAGCTTCTTGGGCCCGTGCGGCACTTTCGGCTTCAGACGAGCGAACACGCTCTCTTGTGCGCGCTACTTCACGCTCAACCAACGCAAAACTAGAACCATAGTACCGCGTCTCCAGTTCTTTTAATTCACGCTCTACATCCTCACGTTCGCGCAAACGTTTTACCTGTCGATCAAGCGACGAAAGACGCGGGCCGAGCTCTTGCAAGACGAGATCCGCTTGGCGAATATTCTCCTTCGTCGCGCCTAACTTATTCATGGCAGACTGACGCTTTAATTGAAACGGTTTTAATCCAGCAGCTTCATCAAAAAATTCCTTCCGTTCGGCGGGAGAAGCAGAAAGCACGGCATCGGCCATGCCCTGACCGATGACGCTATATGTGCGCTGGCCAATGCCACACTCGGCGAGGAGCAGGGCAACATCCGTAAGACGCGCGCTTTGCCCGTTCACCGCATACTCAGATTGACCATCTCGATACAGCCGTCGCGTAATCGAGATCTCGGACATGTTCATCTCGGGCTTATCATCGTTCACGATCACCATGCTAACCTCGGCAAACCCCGAACGAGCCCGCTTATCAGAACCCGAAAAAATCACGTCTTCCGACTTTTTACTGCGCAGTAACTTCAAACTTTGCTCACCCATCACCCAGCGCAAGGCATCAGCCACATTCGATTTTCCCGAACCATTCGGCCCCACCACCCC
This sequence comes from uncultured Gammaproteobacteria bacterium, assembly GCA_964457295.1. Classification (GTDB taxonomy): domain Bacteria; phylum Patescibacteriota; class Patescibacteriia; order 2-12-FULL-60-25; family 2-12-FULL-60-25; genus CAYWEE01. Next base: position 15,729 of record CAYWEE010000022.1, on the reverse strand, counting down.
CGTAAGCCCCCGCCGTGCCCCAGCGTCCGGCACAAACTCTAAGACCGTCTTATTGGCAAAGGTCTTAAATCCCTGAATATCGAGGCGTCGGAGATACATACGAAATCTTCAGGGAGGGTACCAAACAAACCCTGTCTATGCTAGGATTTCTCTCATATGCGGCATACCAAGCGACTTGAGGAGGGGGGCGGGATGGACCATTTTCGGGATGCCCTGGCTATGGTCTTACGCGAACGGGTGGAATTTCCGCCTGGGGTCCTGGTAACCGTCATGGAGGGCAAGGTAACCCGCGATACCCTCCACGCCAAAGGCCTCCTCTCTGTCCTCCCCAACTCCATGGAAAAGACGGTTTTACGCCTTTTAGCCGAAAACGAACGCGAAATTAAAGATGGCCTCGCCAAACACCTCCGTCTGCGCCGCATCCCCCACCTCCACTGGGGTTTTGACGAAACCGAGGCTGTAGCCGGAGATATCGACGATACGATCAATCAACTCAAGAAAAAGGGGGAGCTATAGTTGACCAAAACCCCAAGATACGCTAGGATCGTTGATTCCTATGAGCGCCCATACCCATCTTTTTGGACGCCTCCACGAACACATTCAGGCCGCTGAACGTATTCTTTTGGTTGCTCATAAAAAACCGGATGGCGATACCATTGGCTCCAGCTCTAGCGTTCTCAATTGGCTGATTCGCGAAGGCAAGGATGTTCACGTTTTTTGCCGCGACGTCCCCCATCCTCAATTTCACTATATCGACAACATTCATCGCTACACGACCAATCCGCGTATTTTTCATGAACCGTTCGATCTCGTCATCGTGTTTGATTCTGGCGATCTGCGTTACTGCGGTGTCGATGAACACATCCCGAATCTCCCACCCGGCTACACCCTCGTCAACGTTGACCATCATCACCTAACCAATAATCGCTTTGGCCATCTCAATATTGTCATCGGCGAAGCCAGTTCAACCGCCGAAATCGTCTATCAGCTCTACGAAGCCTGCGGCATTTCCATTGATGCCAAAATGGCGACCTCGCTCCTCACCGGCATTTTTACGGATACCAGCAGCTTTTCTAATGCAGCCACCAGCACCAAAGCCATGGAGGCAGCGAGTGCTCTGCTCGCATTTGGCGCACGCTACGATGAAATCCTCAAATACATTCTCCGCAACAAAACCGTAGCCTCACTAAAGAGCTGGGGCCTCATGCTTTCGCGTCTCAACTACAATGCAACATACGACGTGGCTTCGACATATCTCACGCTCGCCGACCAAGCTGACGACGGCACCGATGGTGACGGACCAATCAATTTTTTGAGCGCTATCGTAAGCGACGCAGATACCGTCATGGTCTTACGCGAAACACATAACGGCCTCGTCAAAGGATCACTGCGCAGCGTCAATCGCAACGTCTCAGCCGTAGCCAAGCTTTTAGGCGGTGGCGGCCACAAAAAAGCCGCAGGATTTGCCGTAAAAGGAAGAATTGAACAAACTCCAGAAGGGCCGCGTATTGTGGATTTGGCACTCTAAACTTTTGACTGCTAAACATAGATCCTCTATACTCTCTAGACTATGACTTCTCGGAACCCTCATACCATCAACTCTCAACTTGACGGCTCCTGGCTCGTGCCGACCGTTATTGAAAAAACCAGCTCCGGTGAACGTGCCTACGACATCTATTCGCGTCTCTTAAAAGACCGCATTATCATGCTCGGCTCGCCGATTGATGACGATGTGGCCAATATCGTGATTGCCCAGATGCTCTTTTTGGAGAGCCAGGACAAAACCAAAGATATCAAGCTTTACATCAACTCCCCCGGCGGCAGCGTCACCGCGGGCCTCGCCATCTACGACACCATGCAACACATCGCCTGTGATGTCTCGACCATTTGTATCGGCATGGCTGCTTCCATGGGCGCCTTTTTATTGGCCGGTGGCGCCAAAGGCAAGCGCTTCGCCTTGCCGAACAGTGAAATCATGATCCACCAAGTGTTAGGTGGCGTTGAAGGCCAAGCTACGGATATCAAAATTCGCGCCGAACGCATTCTGCGACTCAAGGATCAATTGAATAAGTTACTTTCCAAACACACAGGCCAACCGTTTAAAAAAGTCGAGGAAGATACGGAGCGTGACAACTTCATGGAGCCTAAACAGGCCGTCGCCTACGGTCTCATTGATAAGATTTTGACGTAACAAAACAGAACCCCCTCCACCTCCCCCTTCGTAAGGGGGAGAGTTTGATTGTCATATCCCCCTCCTTACGAAGGAGGGGTTAGGGGAGGTTCTGCAGCTATTCCCCCGTCGCTTCATCCGCGCCCACCTCTTCTGCTGCACTCGGCACAAACGCCGTGCTCGAAACCAAGTCGCCTTCTTCTTTGAAGCGCATGATGCGCACCCCCTGAGTATCGCGCCCGAGCGACGGCACGCTCTTAAACGGAATACGGATAACAATGCCTTTTTTGGAAATGAGAATCAAGTCACATTCTTCTTCGGCCGAAGAAATATAGGCTCCAACAACAACGCCCGTTTTCTCAGTAACGTGCATGGTGCGGATACCGGAGCCACCGCGTCCCTGAACCTTATATTCCGTCAAATTTGTCCGTTTACCCAAGCCATTTTCGGCAACCGTAAACAGCTCCAATCGTCCCTTCTTTACCAAGCTTGGCACCACGACATCCATGCCAACAATGCTGTCGTTCTTTTTGAGCGTCATACCGCGCACCCCGGCCGCGGCACGGCCCATGGCGCGCACATCCGTCTCTTCAAAGCGAATCGCTTGACCGTTCTTCGTGACCAAGACAATTTCGTCAGATCCCGAGGACGGCTTAACCCACTTCAAATCATCGCCCTCATGAAGACTGATGGCGATAAGCCCGGAACGTCTGACATTCGCAAAGTCTTCCAAGGCTGATTTTTTAATGGTCCCCTGATTTGTCACCATGACCAAGAACTTTGATCCCTCCACCTCGGCCATAGGCAAGACCGTTGCAACTTTTTCACCAGGAGCTAATTGCAAAAAATTCACAATCGCTTGCCCCTTGGATGTGCGACTGCCTGCTGGTACATCGTACGCCTTCAACTGAAACACACGACCACGTGTCGTAAAAAAGAGAATATCGGCGTGGGTATTGGTCGAGAATAGATGCTCAACTTGATCCTCATCCTTCGCCGTCAACCCGGCTACCCCCTTACCGCCACGAGCCTGCGTGCGGAACGTGTCAGGAGACAAGCGCTTAATGTACCCGTCAGCCGTCAACATAACGACTGTCGCTTCTTCGGGGATAAAATCCTCTACCGAAAACTCACCTACCGGTGTTTTCACGATATGCGTACGTCGATCATCACCATGACGCTCTTTGAGATCCAGTACATCGTTCTTGATGATCTCCAAAACACGCTTTGGTGACTTCAAAATCGATTCAAGCTCTTTAATCAACGCCATCTTTTCATCATATTCTTGCTCAACCTTTAAGCGCTCAAGATTCGCGAGCTGTTGCAAGCGCATCTCCAAAATGGCCGCCGATTGAAGCTCGGATAACCGAAACTTCTGCATCAAATTCACCTTAGCCTCGTCTTTGTCTTTGGACTTTTTGATCGTCGCAATGACCTCGTCAATCTTCAAGAGTGCAATGCGTAACCCCTCCAAAATATGAGCACGATCCTTGGCTTTCTCAAGATCAAATTCCGTACGACGACAGATCACAACCTGACGATGTTTCAAATATTCCTCCAAGATATTCTTGAGGGTCAATACACGTGGCTGGATACCATCCACGAGCGCCAGCATGTTCACATGAAACGTTTCTTGAAGCTGCGACATCTTGAAGAGATGATTCAAGACCTTCTTAGGATAGGCGTCGCGCTTGAGCTCGATCACGATGCGGATACCGTCTTTGTTGGATTCATCGCGTAAATCTCGAATACCCTCGATCTTCTTTTCTTGGACCAGCTCGGCGATCTTTTCGATGAGCGAGGACTTATTCACCTGATACGGGATCTCGGTCACGATAATACGGAATTGACCGTTCTTTTCTTCGACGATCTCGGTTTTAGCACGCATGACAATACCACCCTTACCCGTGGCATAGGCCTGCTTCATTTCATTCACATCATAGATGATGCCGCCCGTGGGAAAATCCGGACCTTTAACGTAGTGCATGAGCTCATCCACGTTGATCTCGGGATTCTCGATCAGTGCCACGATCCCGTCGCAAATCTCGGTGAGATTGTGAGGAGGAATATTCGTGGCCATACCAACCGCGATACCCAGCGTTCCATTCAAAAGCAGGTTCGGTAACTTAGCCGGCAAGACACTCGGTTCTTTGGTTGAGCCATCGTAGTTGGGACGAAAATCAACCGTGTTCTTTTCGATGTCGAGCAACAACTCTTCGGCGATGGATTGAAGCTTGGCCTCGGTGTACCGATAGGCAGCGGCGTTATCACCATCAATCGAACCAAAGTTTCCTTGACCACGAACCAACGGATAACGCAACGAAAAATCCTGCGCCATGCGGACAAGCGAGTCATACACCGCCAAATCACCATGCGGGTGATACTTACCCAACACGTCTCCAACCACCGTGGCACACTTTTTAAATTTAGCTGTCGAGCGCAAACCCGTTTGCCACATGGAATACAAAATACGACGATGCACAGGCTTAAGACCATCGCGCACGTCCGGCAACGCACGATCCACGATCACGCTCATGGCGTAATCGAGAAAAGCTTTGCGCATTTCTTCGACAATGTCTTGCGGGTGGATACCGCGGGCCAAATCAAAGGCTGGTTCTTGTTCGTTTTGAGGGGTGGTCATACAGAGGAGAGACGGGAGTAGAAAAAATCAGAAAGAAGTTGAAGAAGAAGATGTTGTCATGGCTTGAAACAATTCCGGTCGAGATGCCGTAGGCGCGCTATGCGTGCTTGTTGCCTCAATTTGATCCGCGAGAACACGCAAGACATCCGTCGAAGTTGCCGTCGTATTCACCGCGTCTAAACGACGAGAGATATCCGCCAAGCTTTTTGCCACATCATCCATTTCTCCATCCGATTGCATAAGCTTCGCACGCTGCACGCTATCTTGAACCATGTCGATTTCGACCATGGGTGTACGCGCCGCGGCAAAGATACGAGGCAGCGTAGCATATCCCCATGCTCCAAGAACAACCACAAAGGTAACAATCACCCCGGTCCACAAAAGCCGAACCTGCGTCGGATCGTTCCCCGCGCGATAATGTGCGGCATGAGCTGCGATCAATCGCTGTTTCTCGTCCTCCGAGGAACGCGTAGCGCCCCCCTGCTTCCGAGCAGAAACCCGCGATGCCGGGCGTCGCATGGGACGAGCCGAAGAACCAAAGGGATTTTTTGCTTGGGGCATACGATGATTAAGCGCGCTCAAGAACGGTCACCAAAATCTCATCAGCCGGCAAATCTTTTTTAACGATCTTCAGCTTGGCTAAGTCTTGGCGTTTGCATACACCAAGTTCTTTGCAGAACGTATCAACACTAGCCAGCTTGGTCTTAAGACCAGGAATATCATAGTGCAGAGGAACAACCAGACGCGGTTCGATATCTCCGATCGTATCGGTGGCGAGTTTAGAATCCATGACCTCGCCTCCGCCTACAGGAAGAAGAAGAATGTCCACGTTATCCAACATCTCAATCTCAAAAGCAGTCAATTTGCGCTTCAACTGACCGATAAAAGCCACAGCCATGCCTTCGATCACGCAACGAAAGAGCACCGGACGATCCTTACGCTCAGCATCAACACTCGGATCCTGAAAGGCATGAACAAAGACGCCTTTAACCTCATATTCACCGGGATCAGAAATCGTAAATGGTGAACCCTGCGCCCCTTCCATATTAAATCGCGTTCGATCTTGAGAAGACAATAGCAAAATATCCGGCGTTACCGTTCGCGGGAACCGTAAACTGGTTTCATTTTCGTATGGATCGGTCAACAACGTCACATCCGTGTCTCCCATGGAGGCTTCAATCCGAATTGAGGAATATCCGTGCCAGTACAAATGCATAATCTTAGGCTATGTTGAGCGGTTTTTTGAGTACGCCTATGGTAGCACGGAGGACAAGAGATGACAACCGAAAAAGAGAACAAAACCCGAAGCACGCAGAATAAAGTAACCATGTAAAATGTTGACGAAATAGGACGTTCAGTTAAGCTGGGGAAAGCAACGAAAGGGAGTGGGAAATGCTCGAAGATCCGGCTTTTTGGACACTGTTCGCAATCTGCCTTCCTACGTTCATGATAACAATAGCGTTGATCTTTTCAGAAAAAGCCTTCGACCCTCCTCCGGGTCTCAAGGGAATCCGCATACCGGCAGGTGAAAAATACCGCCTGATCGTCCTAAGCGTTTCGCCAAAGCAGGCGGAGGCAGGATACTACATCGCGATCCTGAAAGACCCAACAGATCCAGGGAGATCCCCCAGAATAGACAGGTGGATGTCCCGAGACGATCTGCTCGTATTTCGTGCGCGACCGGCAGGAGACCTCGTCGTCTGCGCACTCACCCGTGGGCCGAACGGGGAGCTTCTCGAAGTCCCCCTGATAACCACCAGCCACTTGAGCGTTGAGCCTTCTTGGCCCATTCGCTAAACGACGCATCCGCCTGGACAGCAACCTCCTGTCCACGGGTGCGTTGTTGTCTTTTATAGCCCCGACCCTACGATCTCGGACGCATCGCGCCCAAAGACAGACGGTATAACGAGGCACCAACAATAGCTAAAGCCAGAGCATCTGCCGCATCATCCGGCTTGGGAATTTCGGATAAATGCAGTAATCGTTGCACCATCTCCTGCACCGCTCGCTTATCCGCCCCTCCCCAACCCGCGATCCCCTGCTTCACCTGATTCGGGGTCAGTTCGATGATCGCGAGCTCCGCATCTGCCGCGGCGAGCATACTGACGCCGCGGGCCATGCCCACCTTAATAGCCGTTTTGGCATTATTCTGAAAAAATAGCTGCTCAATCACGGCACAGACCGGTTGATGAAGACGAATAATCTCCTGCAATTCATCACGTACGCTCTGCAAACGAAAAGAAAACTCATCTTTCGGACTAGTCTGGATACACCCATGATAAACCCAGGTCGCGTCGCTTCCGCGAACATCAACGATGCCGATACCAGTACGATCAAACCCCGGATCAATGCCGAGAATGCGGAGAGAGGCGGTAGGAGATTTGGAAGCAGGAGAAAGGAGCATGGATTAGGCCAGATTACTCGAAACACGGCTCACATCGTCAAAGCCTTCAAGAGATTCAATCAAATCGAGCACCGTACTCGCCGTTTCTTCATCCGTCTCCACCGTGATTTTAGGGATCCACTCAAACTCCATCGACTCAACTGTAGCCCCCAAGCCCTGCGCCGCTTCGGCGACATGAGCGAGATCATGCGGCGTGCAGCGAATATCCGTACCTTCGTCGTCATGCAAAATATCAATAGCTCCAGCATCAATCAGCGCGAGCTCTTTCTCTTCTCGGTTGTCGATTGATAGTCCCGGAACCAACCGCGCTACCCCCACCCGATCAAACAGATAGGTCACCGAACCCGCCGAGGCCAACGTCCCTCCAGCCTTTTGCACAGCGTGCTTTACGTCATTGGTAGAACGATTCCGATTATCCGTCAGACACTCAATAATAAGTGCTGTCCCGCCCGGGGCGTAGGCCTCGTACGTAAGCGACTCGAGCTGTCCTTCTCCTGTTCCACCCGCTCCACGTGCCACCGCCCGCTCAATATTATCCTTAGGCATCGAGGCCTTACGCGCATGGTCAATCGCCACCCGCAACCGCACGTTCATAGCCGGATCCGCGCCCTTTTCGCGCGCCGCCACCGTAATCTCGCGCGCAAGCTTGGTAAACGATGCCGAACGCTTGGCATCAATCGCCCCCTTAAATTGCCGCACCTTGTGCCACTTAGAATGACGGGACATACTTTTGCTCAAGCTTAACACAAATACAAACGAGTGACCGCTAGGCCACTCGTTTGTATATCGTAAGACCGTTTGTTAGACGACCTCTTCTTCTACCTCTTCCTCAACTGGCGCATTCTTTGGATCACGATCTCCAAAACCCGTACCGGCTGGGATCAAACGACCGATGATCACGTTTTCTTTCAAACCTTCTAAGCGGTCGATCTTTCCTGTCACGGCCGCATTAATGAGCACGCGAGCTGTTTCTTGGAACGACGCTGCAGACAAGAAGGATTCGGTTGAGAGCGATACCTTGGTCACACCCATGAACAACTCTTCGACATCAGCTAGCGCGCCTCCGGTTGCCGCCACGCGTTCATTTTCTTCACGTGCGCGTGAGGCTTCAACCACTTCACCCGGAAGCAGATCCGTATCCCCCGCATCCTTCACGTAGAAGCGTGAGAACATCTGACGAACCATGGTTTCGATATGCTTGGCGTTGATCTTTTGACCCTGCGAGGCGTAGATCGAGAGAACTTCGCGCAAGATATATCGCATAACCGCGCTCTTTCCCTTGAGGCGATAGAGCTGCAACAGGTCCAAATGTCCTTCCGTGAGCTGATCTCCAGGCTGGACCTCGGCACCGTCTTTAACCAGCACCTGAAAACCGGCAGGAACGATGTATTCCGTAACACCCGGACCCTCCCAAATCACCGTCGCCCGGTCGCTCTTGGCCTTAATGAGACCATCATGCTCGGCAAGCACCTCGGTGCCATCTTTGCGGACCATGATGAGATCGCCCTTTTTGACGGTAACGCCATCTTTCACCTTGACCTTATCAGCCGACGTATCACGCACATACACATCTTCTTGAACGGCAATGTGTTGGATGTGGATCATCTTATTTCCCGAAGCGGCATCCATCACCTTTTGTCCGGTTGGCGTTTCAATGATACGACGTTCACCTTGGACGATCTTGATCGTACCGGCTACTTCAGCGATAACCGCCTTGTGCTTAGGTGAACGAGCTTCAAACAATTCTTCAACACGAGGCAAACCTTGAGTAATATCCGCTCCAGCCACACCTCCCATGTGGAAGGTACGCATAGTGAGCTGCGTTCCCGGTTCACCGATCGACTGAGCGGCGATAATACCAACAGCAGTACCCAATTTCACCTTCTTGTTATAAGCCAAGTCGTAGCCGTAACACTCAGCACACAAACCGCGCAAATTCTTACAAGCCAACACCGAACGCACCTGAGCGCTCTGAAGCGGCTCGGTAAACTTTTGAATCTGAGCGATATGATTCTCTAAAATCAGCGTCCCCTTCTTTACCACAACCTTCTTTGTCTCCGGATCCTTAATATCCTTCATGGTGACGCGTCCCAAGAGTCGGGTCAAAAGCGGCTCACCGATTTCTTCACATTCTTCGTGAGTGAGCGGCACGCCTTCGGTATCACCACAATCATCCGTGGTAATGACAACATCTTGAGCCACATCCACCAAACGACGTGTGAGGTATCCGGCGTTGGCCGTCTTCAAGGCCGTATCCGTCAAACCCTTACGTGTTCCGTGGGATGAAATGAAATATTCAAGCACGGCCAAGCCTTCACGGAAAGAAGACTTGATCGGAAGCTCAATAATATCTCCACGTGGGTTTCCCACCGGTCCCTTCATACCGACGACCTGAGTCAGCTGACCGATCGAACCACGAGCACCGGAATCAATCATCGAGGCCACGGTTCCGGTCTTGTCGAGCGATTCTTTCGAGAGCTTCTGGACGCGATCCTTCACATCCAACCAAACTTTAATAATCTGCGTGTAGCGCTCCTTCTTGGTCAACAGACCCTCTTTGTATTGTTCTTCGATCTCCTGGATCTTGGCGTCACCTTCGGCGATCAAGGCGTCCTTACCACGCACATCCGGCAAGTCACCAATACCATATGAGAAGCCAGACTTAGTGATATAGGCAAAGCCCAAGCTCTTCACGTCGTCCAAAAACTTGGCGGCGCGTTCAAAGCCGTGGATTTCCAAAATCACGCGAGTAATATCACCCAACTGCTTAGTACCAATCGTATCATTGCGATAACCGATTTCAGCAGGCAAGAGCTCGTTCAAGAGCAAGCGGCCCACCGTCGTCTCAAGCATAGGCTCGCCTTGAGCCAAACGAACTTTCATCTTTTCCCGAATCGGCAAGTGACCAGATTGATAGGCGTAGATCGCTTCTTCACGAGAACCCAACACACGAATCTTACCGTTCGCAGGCTCAAGCATGGTGGTGATATAGAACACACCCCAAGCAATATCTTTATCCGGGTGCGCGACCGGTTGACCCGTAGCCGGACGAAGCAAATTGTGCGTCGACAGCATCAAGTTCTTAGCTTCGGCACGGGCCTCCTCGGTCAATGGCACGTGAACAGCCATTTGGTCTCCGTCAAAGTCAGCGTTAAAGGCACGACAGACCATCGGATGAATCTGAATGGCTTTGCCTTCAATCAATTTTGGATAGAATCCTTGAATACCCAAGCGGTGCAAGGTCGGAGCACGGTTTAGGAGCACGACCGAATCAGCGGCTACGGTTTCCAAAATGTCCCAAACCTCGGCATGATCAGCTTCGATAAAGCGGTTGGCCGAACGAATGTTGTGCACGATCTCGCGCTTGATGAGTTCGGCGATAATGAACGGCTTAAACAGCTCAAGCGCCATAATCTTTGGCAACCCACACTGATCAATGTTCAAAGTTGGACCGACGACGATCACGGAACGACCGGAGTAGTCCACGCGCTTTCCAAGCAAGTTCTGACGAAAACGCCCTTGCTTGCCTTTCAAAATATCAGCGAGAGATTTGAGCTGACGTTTCTTTCCGGTCGCGGCGATAACGGTCTTAGAATGACGGGCGCTGTTATCAATCAATGAGTCAACAGCTTCCTGCAACATGCGCTTTTCGTTGCGCGTAATAACCTCTGGCGCATTCAATTCCATCAGACGCTTCAAGCGGTTGTTGCGGTTGATGACGCGACGATACAAATCATTCAAGTCACTCGTGGCAAAACGTCCGCCATCCAAAGCCACCATCGGACGCAAATCCGGTGGGATAACAGGAAGAGCCTTGAGGATCATCCAGTGCGGATACAGCTTCTGTAGGTGGAATGACTTCAAGAGCTTCAAACGACGCACCAAGCGATCACGCTTCGCCTCAGAGGCCGTCTTCAACTCACCCTGAATCAAGTCGAATGTGGCCTGAACATCAATCTTCTGCAATAGCTCATCGACAGCCTCGGCACCAATCTTCGCTTCAAAGACATGACCGTATTTGAGTGAGAGCTCGTGATATTCATTCTCCGAAAGAATCTTAAGCGGCTTCAAATCCTTGAGTTCTTTTTCGGAAGTCGTAAAATCCTCTTCCAAATCTTTGAGCTTACGTTCTTTTTGACCATGCACCTTGTCGAGCTCATGCGTCACAGCGTCCGCATCCAACCCCTTAGACGGACCCTGTTCGTTAATGCGCTTTACGTCTCGCTCATAATCCGCTTCGATGGATTTTTGCTTTCCCTTATATTCAGCACGCAATTGCTCAACGGTTTGCACGCGCAAATCTTCGTTGACATCGGTCACGATGAAGCTGGCAAAGTAGACGACTTTTTCGATGGACTGTACCGACATGTCGAGCACCGTACCGATCTTGGATGGCACGCCGCGCAAGAACCAAATGTGGGTGACCGGAGCAGCCAATTCAATGTGTCCCATGCGTTCACGGCGAACGAGTGAATGCGTCACTTCAACACCACACTTGTCACAAATAATGCCCTTGTAGCGGATCTTTTTATACTTTCCGCAATAACATTCCCAATCTTTGGATGGTCCAAAAATTTCTTCGGCAAACAAGCCGGATTTTTCTGGTTTTTGCGTTCGATAGTTAATCGTCTCGGGTTTGGTGATCTCCCCGTACGACCAACTACGAATGATTTCTGGCGACGCGAGTTTGAGGCGAATGGCATCAAAGTCCGTCGTCTTGATATGTTCCGTTTGGAAGAAAGACATACAGGTCGGGGGTTATTTCAAGTCATCAGGTAAAGGTCCCCAATCGGGTTCCTCGGACTGTGAACTCGCAGGAGGTCGTGGACGAAAATGCTCAGGCCGTGGAGAAGACTCCTCGATGCGCTCACCACCCTTTAAGAGCTCGACATCAAGAGCTAACCCCTTCAATTCACGCACCAATACGTTAAATGATTCCGGCACGTTGACCTTACGAATCGGCTCATTCTTAATGATGGATTCGTACGCCTTCGAGCGTCCAGGAACGTCATCCGACTTAATCGTGAGCATCTCCTGCAGTGTATGAGCGGCACCGTACGCCTCAAGCGCCCACACTTCCATTTCACCAAAGCGCTGACCACCGGATTGAGCCTTTCCACCAAGCGGCTGCTGGGTGATGAGCGAGTATGGACCAATCGAGCGTTGGTGAATCTTGTCTTCAACCATGTGGTTGAGTTTCAACATGTAGATATATCCGACAGTTGAAGCGTGATCATACGCTTCTCCGGTACGACCATCGTAGAGTTGAATACGACCATCTTCTGGGAATCCAGCCTTAACCAATTCTTCGCGAATGGTCTTTTCTGGAACACCATCAAACACCGGCGTTGCAGCGCGATACCCTAACGCGTTGGCTGCAAGGCCCAAATGCGTTTCGAGAATCTGACCCAAGTTCATACGCGAGACGACACCGAGCGGAGACAGAATCACGTCAACCGGGGTTCCGTCTTCTAAGAACGGCATGTCAGAAACCGGTACGATCTTCGAGATAACACCCTTGTTTCCGTGACGACCGGCGAGCTTATCACCGACCTGCACTTTACGAAGATCAGCAACGGAAACAACGATCTGCTTAATAACACCCGGCTGGAGCTTATCACCAGCTTCACGCGAGAAGACCGTGATACCCACGACCTTGCCGCGTTCACCGTGTTGAAGATAGAGAGATGAATCGCGCACATCGCGAGCTTTCTCGCCAAAGATAGCGCGCAGCAATTTTTCTTCGGCCGACAAATCGGTCTCGCCCTTTGGGGTAATCTTTCCAACTAAAATGTCACCAGATTTAACCTCGGCTCCGATACGAATCACCCCATTCTCATCCAAGTTCTTTAGCTTCTCTTCGGAGACATTCGGAATATCAGACGTCACGGCCTCCGGACCAAGCTTGGTATCACGCACATCCATGGTGTGGTGCTCGATGTGAATCGAAGAGAACGCGTCACGTTCAACCAAGCGCTCAGAAATAATAATGGCATCTTCGTAGTTATACCCGTCCCACGATAAAAAGGCGCAGAGAAGGTTTTGACCCAAGGCAATCTCTCCATGCTCACACGACATACCATCGGCCAAGACTTCGCCGGCGTACACCTTTTGCCCCTTGCTCACACGCACGCGCTGGTTCATGCAGGTCGAATTGTTGGAGCGTTGGAACTTCAAGAGATCGTAACGACGCACCTCACCGGTATCCGTTTTTAATTCAATGTGATTGGCGGCAAGAGACGTAATCGTGCCGTCATCTGGAGCTAAAATAACGTGACCCGCATCAACGGCCGCACGACGCTCAACGCCCGTTCCCACCACCGGAGATTCCGGCTTAATACACGGAACAGCCTGACGTTGCATGTTCGTTCCCATGAGTGCGCGCTGACCATCATCATGTTCAACAAACGGAATCAAAGCCGTGCCAACGGACAAAATCTGTTTGGATGCCACATCGACATAATCGATTTCGTGCACATCAACAATCGTCGGCTCACCATTTTTACGAGCACTAGCACGTTCCACCAAAAAGCGACCTTCGCGATCCATAGGTGTCGTCGCCGGGGCACACGTACCACGCTCTTCCATAAAGGCATTCAAGTACACGATCTCTCCCGTCACACGAGGCACAACAGGCAACAGATCGATAGGAAGCTTGGCTAACTTTTGCGCCAACTTACTATCAACCTCTGTCCCCGCCTTCGCCACAACGCCACCATCACCTTCACGCACATCCACGCGCAAGGTTTCTCCGATAGCAGATTTGCCATCGTTCTTCATCCAGCTTGTCACTTTGCGATACGGTGTTTCGATAAATCCAAAATCATTGATGCGCGCATAACTCGCCAAGTGACCCACCAACCCAATGTTCGGTCCTTCTGGAGAAGCGATAGGACAAATACGACCATAGTGCGTACGATGCACATCACGAACATCAAAGCCGGCACGCTCACGTGAGAGACCGCCCGGACCCATGGCCGAGAGACGACGCTTGTGTTCGAGCTCAGATAATGGATTGGTTTGATCCATGAACTGCGACAACTGCGAGCTCATAAAGAACTCACGCACAGCACCAATCACGGGACGGGCGTTAATGAGCTTCGCAGGAGTAATCTGGGTGATATCTTGCGTCGACATGCGATCCTTTACGATACGCTCCATACGAGCCAGACCGACACGAAAACGAGTTTGCACCAACTCTCCAATAGCACGCACGCGACGATTTCCAAGATGATCAACGTCATCCGGTTCCTCTTGCGTATTATTCAGATGAATAATCTCTTTCAAGATCATCACCAAGTCTTCCTTAGATAAAATGCGCTTTTCTTCTTGCTCAACGGCACCCTCTTGCTCAACCACGCCAAAGCGCTGATTAAACTTATAGCGTCCTACCGGACCCAAATCATATCGCTCAAACTTAAAGAACATGGCGTGAATGAGCGAACGAGCGTTATCCGTCGTCGCCAAATCACCCGGACGAATACGCTTGTAAACCTCAATCAACCCCTCTTCTTCGCTCTTCGCCGCATCCTTCGCGAGCGTAGCTTCAATATAGTGATTCAAAGGATGAATATCCACTTCTGTAAACAACGCGCGAATATCCTCATCCGTGGAATACCCAAAAGCGCGCAACAAAGAGGAAGCTGCCACTTTGCGCTTGCGATCAATTTTGACCCAGATAACATTGTTGCCATCCGTCTCAAACTCAAGCCAGGCTCCCCGGTTCGGGATAACCTTTGCTCCGTAATACCGACGAGAACGAGCAACTTCGGCCGTAAAAAAAGCTCCGGCCGAACGCACGAGCTGCGAGACGATCACACGCTCAATACCGTTAATGACGAACGTTCCGCGGTCCGTCATGACCGGCAAGTCTCCCAAATACACCTCTTGTTCACGCGTTTCACCGGTGCGCTTGTTCATGAGGCGCGTTTTAACGCGCAACGGCGCATCAAACGTGATGTTTTTGGCACGTGACGTCTTTTCATCAAATTTTGGCTCATCAATCACGTAATCCAAAAATGAGAGCTCCAAATCACGACCAATAAAGTCTTTGATCGGCGAAATCTCTTTTAAGAGCTCACGAATTCCGCTATCAAGGAACCAGCGGTAGCTCTTTTTTTGGATCTCAATGAGATCCGGTAGGGCCATAGCATCACGCGATGCCGTAAAATAATGGCGGTCCAGCTCTTTAGGAGCCTGGCGCTTGAAAACCATGTTGGGCATGGGAGGAAACAAAACGCGTAAACCCGCATTTCCCGAAAAAACAGACCTCACGCCTCGGAGACCTTACAGGCGGAACGACGGAGGTGCTGACGAGAAAGCTGCGGAAGCGTGTAAAAGTGAATGAGCCACGGGGCTAAACGTCAAAATCCTCCGAAGAACGAAACCAATTCTTAGGAGGAGGGTCTTTACCCATGATGCGTAGCCATCGTGGAGAGGTAGAAACGGCCCACTATTGTCAAGCCGTATTTCGTTGCCGGAGTATCTCACAGAAAAACCCCTCTGTCAATAACT
>CAYWEE010000021.1:4957-20957 GCA_964457295.1 uncultured Gammaproteobacteria bacterium | reverse complement strand
CCGCCTCAGGTTCGAGCCTTCTCATCGCCGGTCAGTCTGTCTGTCTTGCGAATGGGACGAACTGTCTCGGGGCGCCAGCAACGACCGCTACGCTCCAGACGATCACCACGAACGGTGCCACCACCACGCATACTATCTATGCTTTGGGCGGAATTCAGACGTTGAATCTGACAGCTACAGGAACCTTGAACGTCACAGGTCTCTCGACCCTTGGAGATGTTATTGCGACGAACGTGACAAGCACCAACAGCTTTGCCACGACCGCTTCCAGCACCAACCTCTTCTTCACGAACGCAACCGGTGGCACGCTCGCTCTAGCTAACGCCCTCTCCATTCAGGGGATTCGTTTAGATGCGACCGGTGCTTCTGCTCTCACCTCCGGCGCCTATCTCGTTGGTGTCTTTGATGCCTTCACCAACTCCAATGCCACGACCGTTCAAGCTGCCTTGTCTGACTTAGATAGCGCCCTATCAACTGTGTCTTCAAGCGCTAATGGTCTCACTCTTCAATCCGTCACGACCAATGGCAATACCACGAACCAAACCATCTCGTTTGCCGGAGGACCATCGACCGGGGCCCGTGCTCTCTCCTCCACCCGCACAGTCCAAGGCTCCTCCTCTCTGCAAGATGCGACCCTCGCGAATGCCACCGCAACGAGCGTCACTACGACCAATCTCTTTGCCACGAACGGTGTTTTGACTAACGGTACAATCACGAACGGCACCATTTCCAGTCTTTCTTTCACAAACGGCACTTCTACTTCATGGCTTGGCTTTGCCACGGCTTCGGGAACGACGCTTAATGCTTCATCGGCCTCCATCGCCTCTTTATCTTCGGCTTCTTTCTCATCTTCAAACGCGACCATCTCTGGCGGTACCATCAACAACACCGTTATCGGCGGCTCAACTCCAGCGGCTGGAACGTTCACGACTCTCACCGGTACCACGGTCACGAGCACCAACTTGTTCGCAAATACGGCAACGCTCGGTAGTCTGACGGTTTCTTCACCGCTCTCTCTTTCATCTTTGACAGTCACGAGCGCAACGGCGACGAATTTGATTGCGACGGCGGCCACGGCCACGACCTTTGCCTTCACCTCCGCCTCAGGTTCAAGTCTCCTCATTGCCGGCCAGTCGGTGTGTCTCGCCAATGGGACGAACTGTCTGGGTGCCCCAGCTACAACCGCCACCCTTCAGACCATCATGACGAATGGCGCCACCACCACCCACGTCCTCTATGCCTTGGGTGGTGTCCAAACCCTGAACCTCACCGCCACAGGAACCCTGAACGTGACTGGTCTCTCAACCCTCGGAGATGTGACCGCGACGAACGTGACAAGCACCAATAGCTTTGCCACGACCGCTTCGAGTACCAATCTCTCGTTCACGAACGCTACCGGTGGAACCCTGGCTCTGACCAACGCACTGTCCATTCAAGGGATCCGTTTGGATACGACCGGTACTTCTGCCCTTACCTCCGGCGCCTCTCTCGTTGGTGTCTTTGATGCCTTCACCAATTCCTCAGCCACCACGGTTCAGGTGGCATTAACGGATTTAGATTCGGCAATCTCCGCGGTTTCCTCAAGCGCCAATGGTCTCACGCTCCAATCCGTTACAACAAATGGCAATACCACCAATCAAGCTATCTCCTTTGCCGGAGGAACATCAACCGGAGCGCTGGTCCTCACATCTTCTTTGACTGTACAAGGAGCGTCTTCGCTTCAGGCGACAACGTTCACTGATGCCACCGGAACTTCGGCAACTACCACGAATCTGTTTGCCACCAACGGTGTTTTGACCAACGGTACAATCACGAACGGCACCATCACGAATCTCTCCTTCACGAACGGTACCTCTACTTCATGGCTTGGCTTTGCTACGGCTTCGGGAACGACGGTGAATGCCAACACCGCTACCATCGCCTCGCTATCTTCCGCCTCCCTTTCGTCTTCAAATGCAACGATCTCTGGTGGCACCATCAACAACACTGTTATCGGCGGTTCAACCCCTGCCGCCGGTACCTTCACCACCCTCACCGGTACCACGGTCACAAGCACCAACTTGTTCGCGAACAGCGCCACTATCGGCTCTCTCACGGTCTCTTCACCGCTCTCCCTCTCATCCCTTACCATCACGAACGCAACCACAACCAACCTTACCGCAACAGCTGCCACCGCCACCACCTTTGCCTTCACCTCCGCCTCAGGTTCGAGCCTTCTCATCGCCGGTCAGTCTGTCTGTCTTGCGAATGGTACGAATTGTCCCGTAGCTGCAGCGACTACCGCCACCCTTCAGATGATCACGGCCAACGGAGCGACGACAACGGATTTGATCTATGCTCTTGGTGGCATCCAAACACTCAATCTCACCGCAACCGGAACCTTGAACGTGACTGGACTTTCAACATTGGGAGATGTTTTGGCAACGAACGCCACCGCCACTAGTGTCACAAGCACCAACCTCTTTGCCACCAACGGCATCCTCACAAATGGCACCGTGACGAATGGCACCATCACGAACCTCTCCTTCACGAACGGTACCTCTACTTCATGGCTTGGTTTTGCTACCGCCTCAGGGACAACGATGAATGCCAACACCGCTACCATCGTCTCGCTTTCTGCTGGTTCACTTTCTTCCTCTAACGCAACGATCTCCGGCGGCACTATCAACAACACCGTTATCGGCGGTTCAACCCCCGCAGCCGGTACCTTCACCACCCTCACCGGCACCACGGTTACAAGCACCAACTTGTTCGCAAATACGGCAACGCTCGGCAGTCTGACGGTATCTTCACCGCTCTCTCTTTCGTCATTGACGGTCACAAACGCAACGGCGACGAATTTGATTGCGACAGCTGCCACTGCCACCACCTTTGCCTTCACCTCTGCCTCAGGTTCGAGCCTTCTCATCGCCGGTCAGTCTGTCTGTCTTGCGAATGGCACCAACTGTCTGGGTGCCCCAGCCACAACCGCCACCCTTCAGACCATCATGACGAATGGCGCCACCACCACTCACATTCTCTATGCTCTTGGTGGCATCCAAACTCTCAATCTCACCGCCACAGGAACTCTGAATGTGACGGGTCTCTCAACCCTCGGAGATGTGACCGCGACGAACGTGACAAGCACCAATAGCTTTGCCACGACCGCTTCCAGCACCAACCTCTTCTTCACGAACGCAACTGGTGGCACGCTCGCTCTAGCTAACGCCCTCTCCATTCAGGGGATTCGTTTGGATGCGACCGGTGCCTCCGCCCTCACCTCCGGCGCCTATCTCGTTGGTGTCTTTGATGCCTTCACTAACTCCAATGCCACGACCGTTCAAGCTGCCTTGTCTGACTTAGATGCTGCTCTCACAACCGTATCTTCTAGTGCTAACGGCCTCACGCTTCAATCGGTCACGACCAATGGCAATACCACCAATCAAGCTATCTCCTTTGCCGGAGGAACATCAACCGGTGCGCTGGTCCTCACATCTTCTTTGACCGTACAAGGAGCATCTTCGCTTCAAGCGATGACGTTCACTGATGCCACCGGAACTTCGGCAACTACCACGAATCTGTTTGCCACCAACGGTGTTTTGACCAACGGTACAATCACGAACGGCACCATCACGAATCTCTCCTTCACGAACGGTACCTCTACCTCCTGGCTTGGTTTTGCTACAGCTTCGGGTACAACATTGAACGCGAACACCGCATCTATTGGTTCACTTTCTTCCTCTAACGCAACGATTTCTGGTGGCACTATCAACAACACCGTTATCGGCGGCTCAACCCCTGCAGCCGGTACCTTCACCACCCTCACCGGCACCACGGTCACAAGCACCAATCTCTTTGCGAACAGTGCCACTATCGGCTCTCTCACGGTTTCTTCACCGCTCTCCCTCTCATCCCTCACCATCACCGACGCGACCGCAACCAATTTCGTTGCCACGAACGCCACTGCCACCACCTTTGCCTTCACCTCCGCCTCAGGTTCAAGTCTCCTCATCGCCGGTCAGTCTGTCTGTCTTGCGAATGGCACCAACTGTCTTGGTGCCCCAGCTACAACCGCCACCCTTCAGACCATCATGACGAATGGTGCCACCACCACCCACATTCTCTATGCTCTTGGTGGCATCCAAACTCTCAATCTCACCGCAACCGGAACCTTGAACGTGACGGGTCTCTCAACCCTCGGAGATGTCACCGCGACGAACGTGACAAGCACCAACAGCTTTGCGACAACCGCTTCCAGCACCAACCTCTTCTTCACGAACGCAACCGGTGGCACGCTCGCTCTAGCTAACGCCCTCTCCATTCAGGGGATTCGTTTAGATGCGACCGGTGCTTCTGCTCTCACCTCCGGCGCCTATCTCGTTGGTGTCTTTGATGCCTTCACCAACTCCAATGCCACAACCGTTCAAGCTGCCTTGTCTGACTTAGATGCTGCTCTCACAACCGTGTCTTCTAGTGCTAACGGCCTCACGCTTCAATCGGTCACGACCAATGGCAATACCACCAATCAAGCTATCTCCTTTGCCGGAGGAACATCAACCGGTGCGCTGGTCCTCACATCTTCTTTGACCGTACAAGGAGCATCTTCGCTTCAAGCGATGACGTTCACTGATGCCACCGGAACTTCGGCAACTACCACGAATCTGTTTGCCACCAACGGTGTTTTGACCAACGGTACAATCACGAACGGCACGATCACAAACCTCTCCTTCACGAACGGTACCTCTACTTCATGGCTTGGTTTTGCCACGGCTTCGGGAACGACGATGAATGCTTCGTCCGGAGCAATTTCAACGCTAGCTGTCGTTAATGGAACGATAACGAATACGACGAGCACCAATAGTTTTGCGACGAACGCATCCTCAACAAATGTGTCGTTTACTGCAGGATCCGGCGGATCGCTCACGCTCGGCTCTACCCTAACGGTTCAAGGATCGGGATCATTTCAAGACATCACGTTTGCAAATGGTACGGGGACATCGGTGACAACAACGAATTTGTTTACTACCAATGGCCGCATGCAGTCGCTCGTGGTGACATCAACAACTCAAACGGGGGACGCCGTGACTATTACCTCTCCAAGTTTAACTTCTGGTCATAGTTTGTTGATTGATATGAACTCTACCGCCATGACAAACGGCGGATCGGCGTTCTTTATCCGTGATAATGGTGCCACGCGATTTTTGGTTGGTTCTGCATCATCACAAGGATTTTTGTGGAACGCATCCGGAACACAAAACGCATATTTTAATCTTGCTTCTGCCGCCGCTCAACTCCAAGTCCAAACGGGAAACTTTATCTTGGGAACATCTACATCTACAGCGCAGGTGTCATTAACGACCGGTCACGCCGCTTATATCCAAGGAACACTGGAGGTTGATGGTGGCGCGCGCGTTGATTCAACTTTAACCATGGGGGCGGCGAATAGTTTTTCTGCCGTGCCGTGGACGAATACCAATCTAGCTACTTCTACGAATACGTACGCTGTGCGTGCCATGCAGGCATATGGTGGTTATCTATATGCGGGACAGTCCGGTGGAAGTGCGGGTGACGGTGATATTCAAATGTGTGATCCTGCTTTAGCTGGTAGTACGACAATTTGTGATAGTGCCAGTGATTGGACGAGGGTATTGGATAATGCTTCGGCCAGTAGTGTGACGTCAATGACGTCATATAAAAATCGTTTATATGCCAGTGAAGGCAATGGTACGGGTATCATTCGTTTTTGTAACCCTACGAATGCGGGAAATACGGCACAATGTGATTCAGCGTCGGATTGGGCCGTGGCTACAACGACAGGTTTTACCATTGTACGTCAGATGATTGTGTATGGAGGGTATTTGTATGCCGTGGCGGATTCGAATACGTCAGGTACGCCTGCAGTTTTGGGGTGTAATCCAACGTTGGGCGGAAATACGAATGATTGTGATAACGCGAGCGATTGGGTATCGGTCACGTTGCCTGTTTCGGGATACACGCAAGGATTGGCATTATCTGTATATTTTAATCGCTTATATGCGACGGTTGGTTCGGGGGCGTCAGGTGGTGGAGATTTATTTAACTGTATTCCTACGACGGGAACGAATGCGGAATTTTGTGATGCTACAGCTGATTGGTCCCGTGTTCTGGATAGTACATTTACATATGAAAGTATTGAATCTGCTGTCGTGTATAACAATTCATTATATTTGGGCATGGGCCAAACGAGCGGTCAGGGAGACTTGGTACGTTGTGATAGTGGGGCGGCTGGTGATGACACATTGTGTGATAATAATTCAGATTTAGGGCTGGTGGTGAATAATACGGCAGCATTTTTTCGCATCCCTGCGATGATCGTCTACGATGGTAGTTTGTTTTTGGGGTATGAAGGTAACTCTTCTGGTGATGGCAGGATTGTGGAATATAGGGAATCATATGTTTCTACAACGAACGTAGGAACGGGATTTCAATCTACGTTGAGCTTTGCAACGTATAATGGATATTTATATGCTGGGCGTGGAAACGCTGCCGGCAATGGACAGGTCTTCTATTTTCATAAAAACCGAACAATTTCAAATAATGTAGCCTTTGAAGCGGGATCATCGACGGCTTCGATCTGGTTATCCAATGAGGCGCATAATTTTCAGGGCGAGGGTTCTGATACGGTATTAACGGATTCAGTCTTTAAGTTTTCTACGGGTATTATTACCGAAGCTGGAGCATACGATTTGGCAGAAATGTATCCAGTCGCTGAACCTGATTTGACGGCAGGCGACGTGGTTGCCTTGGATGAAAGCGGCGGAGGGGGGATTCGTAAGGCGGTGGGTGGTGTGGACGATTCGATTTTAGGAGTTATCTCTACCAGGCCGGGTTTTACATTGTCTGCCGAAGATACCGAGGGGATGTTGCCGGTGGCGCTCGCCGGACGTGTACCCGTGAAAGTATCCGCAGAAAATGGAGATATCGCGATCGGTGATACGTTGGTGCCGGCGTCGCTTCCGGGGTTTGCTATGAAGGGTACGCTGGGTGGAACGATGGTTGGTATGGCTTTACAAGGTTTTAGTTCGACGGATGCTGCGACAGGCACGATCATGATGGCTGTCCAAAAAGGTGTGTTTTTAGGCACGTCATCAACGAGTACGTTATCGTTTGCTCTTTCAACAACGTCTACCTCATTTTTGCAGCCTAGCGCATCATTACCAGAAATTGCTTTGCCGGCTGGTTCGTTAATTGCGCAAGGGTTGCAGGTACAGACGCTGATTGTTGGTGACGCCGTGGTGACGGGTTCGTTGAATGTGATTGGTGCGACGGTGCTGCAGGGGCCGTTGACGATTGCTGCGCCGTTTTCTGGAACGGTGAGTGTGCCGCCTCAAACATCAGACGTGGTTGTTCAGGGTTCGTTTCCGGCACTTCCGCGTATTCTGTTGACGCCCGAAGTGGTTATCCCTCAAGCGGATAGTCCGCTACGTCCCGAAGATATGTGGGATGGTTCGTTCTACCTTACTAACGTTTCCTCTTCTGGTTTCACGATCCATCTTCCGCGTGGCGGATACTGTACGCAATATAATCCCTGCCCCATGGAATTATCTTTTCATTGGCTTGCCACGATGACGGATACATCATTCGTCACATCATCCTCTCAAGTCGTGACTTCATCTTCGGATCTCGTCGTGCCCCCTCCTTCTGCTCCGGATGTGTCAGTATCTCAACCGACATCGGATGTATCCGCACCTGTAGTGGTCGAAGATACGCAGAGCACATCAACCATTGAATCTCCGGTGGATGAGGTCGTCTTACCTGCAGAGACGGTACCGGTTGAAGTGATATCGAATACCACGGAGCCGGTTGCGGTCGCAGAAAGCGCTCCGGTGAGTGATGTGGTATCGACACCCGCGCCAGAAAATACCGATGCCGTTTCTGCGGTGACGGAATAGAGGCGGTGGTGTGTGTTATACTGCGAGTAATTCCTATGCCACGCTCGCCCTCTTCTTCATCTCGTGTTTCCGCATCGTCTACCGTTCCTACCGCGCCTCGTCGGCCAATATTTCCATTCATTGTCATTGGTGTCGTACTATTCGCAGCTTTGACGTTGCGTCTTGTGCGTTGGATGCGGGCTCCTGTTATCCCTGCAGCAGAGCAGAGGATGGAGGGAGCGACAGGGGATATCGACGCGTTATTACAGAATGTGGCACGTCATATTATTCTTCCTGTAGGCGAGGTACCGACAGTTGCGACGATTCAAGATATAGCGTTAGCCCGTGAACAAAATCCGGTTCTGTATCGCGATGCTCAAAATGGGGATCGTTTGATCGCTTGGTCTACGCAACTTGTTGTTTTTTCGCCGTCACGTGATCGTGTGTTGGCGATTCTTCCAATCACGCCGCCGCCGACCACGACCCCAACTACGTCCAGTACGACGAGCACCGCGCCTGTTACCGAAATTCGTTCGCTCGAAATTCGTAATGGAACAGCGGTAGCGGGCTTAGCTAAGCGCGCGACAGATCAATTAAAAAAGACATCTCCATTTACATTGTTGCCTTTTGCCGCGGCGAGTCGCAAGGACTATCAACAGACACTCATTGTTGTCCCGGCAGAATCTAGCCCCGAAGCGTTGCAGGTGATTACGTCATTTGTTACAGGAACAGTTGTGACGGCGCTGCCGGCAGGTGAAACTTCAACCACGGCCGATGTATTGGTTATCTTGGGCCAAGATGCCAGTACAAAATACTAACGTATATGTTCACATCTTCCCGTTCCCGTTTGTTTATCGTTTTTACTGTTCTGGGTTTGCTTTTGATTGGTGTTGGATGCAGCATGTTGTATCGCATGCGCAGTATGCCGCGTTTGAGTGATGGTATTTACGGTGTCTTTCTAACCAATGGCCAGGTCTATTTTGGAACGGTGGAACAAGAAACGCGCAAAAGTCTTGTGTTGCGACATATTTTTTATATTCAAGTCAAAAATCCTGCGGATGCCGCAGCAAGTACTGCCGTCTCTTCTGATGCGGCCCTCTTAAAACTCGGCAACGAACTCCACGGCCCCGAAGATTGGATGCGCATCAACCAAGATCATGTTTTATTTATCGAAAAATTAAAGTCAGATAGCAAAGTTTCACAGGCAATTCGGGATTACGAAGCGAAGAACTAATTGGGACAGTGGGAGCGATAGAAGAGAAAAGAAAATAGATGATACGAAAACTCCCCGACGATGTGTCGGGGAGTTTCCTCCTGTATCAAGGAGAACTAACGCTTGCTCTTCTTGGCGGCTTTCTTCTTAGGAGCGGCTTTGCGCTTTGGGGCGGCCTTCTTCTTAGGCGCGGCCTTCTTCTTAGGGGCTGCTTTCTTTTTGGCTGGCATGAATATCACCGTCCTTTCGAGTGTAAGTTCGTCCCGATGAATGTCAGGATCGATGTCGCGTGTTCCGATTGCAACATCGGAATCATCGAACACGATAAAAGTATACCACATTTTTTTTGTGTCAAACATATTTTTTTATTTTCTTGTCAAGAGCGCGCAAGAAGAATGAAAAGAAAAAAAGAAAATTATTTTTTTTGAAAAAAATTCTGCGTGAAATATTTTTTCACAACAGAGAAAAATATTTTCGTATCGCGCCCGAGCGTACCACGTATGCGTGATGTGTTTGGGCGCGACCCCATCGAAGTGCGTTCGATGGGGAAGTCGGTGAATGAGCGTTGCTAGACGGATGACGCGCAGCGCAGGGTGCGGGAAGCGTCGGTTGGACGAGCATTGGTCCGCGCTCTTCGCTTCTGATCGGTGGGCGAAGAGAATGCATCCATGAATGAACATCGCCGAGCCTGGTTCATGTCGATGATTGTGTCGCGTTGTGGATTGGCTCGCATTGTCCAATACGCGTACGTTTTTGCCATGTCGACGAACGGGCCGTGCGATTGAAGGATGACTCCGTACGCTTGGATGACGAGGTTCATTGCCGCCGCATCCAGAGCCTCTTGAGTGCGTGATGTGGGATTCACGACCCTCCTCAGCAGAGCGAAGGCATTCGAGAGGTGTTCGGACGTGAATGTCTGCATGCGTTTCCTCCAGAAAGGTTCAGTAACAACCAAAAGGACAATGGGATCTTTTATCAGAAAAAGCCCGTTACGTCAATGCTTTTAGGGTTCATTTTGACGAAAAAATTGACAACAAAGGCAAAATATGAAAAATTACGGGCAGTTCTTCAAGGATCGATTCACTGTAGGGAGGTGTTCCATGTCGTTGTTCACGCTCTTCACTAGTCCCGATTTTGCCAAAAAGTATCCGGTTCAGTTTGCGCTGTGCCTGGACGGGATGATGACTTATCTGAGGGAGCAATCCCCCAAGAATCGAGAGGCGGTCGCTGAGCTGATCTATCGCGAAGTTGCCAAGATGTACAAGCCCGGTGTTCCTCCGCAGTGGGGTCAGCGTTTGAGCTGTGTAGCGTTCGCTGACGGTCTCCTGTCGAACTTGTCCGCTGGTGACGCCGCACTCTGGATCAAGCTCGCTTCCGCTGCTCTGGCCTGTGACTACAACTTGGCAAGTCGTTGGCTTGATGCGCTCAGGAGGCTGCCTTCATCGTCGATCGCCCCGCTTCGTCCTACGGGGTAGCAGCGTCTCCCGATCCTTCCGCATTTCTCCTCAAAAGCGCGGCAACCCCGCGCTTTTGGTCATTTAGGGGGTATTTTTTTAGGATGTGGGGGTATTTACAAAATACAGGTTTTTTGTTATGGTAATTGAGGTCGCACGTGCGAAGGTCCGTCAGGTGGTCGAAGACAGGTTCCATGCGCAAACGACGTCCGTATCATTCAATTTAAGGTCAAAACGCATGCCTACGAAGTTGTTTGTTGGTGGTATCCCGTACCGCACCTCGGACGAGGAACTCCGACAAGTCTTTTCCCAAGCTGGCGAAGTGGTCTCCGTGTTCATTCCTATGGACCGCGCCACTCAGCGCCCTCGCGGATTCGCGTTCGTCGAGATGGCTGATGAAGCCGCCGCCGAAAAGGCCATTTCCATGTTTGATGGTTCAGACATGGGTGGTCGTCGCATTGCGGTGAGCATCGCTCGCCCAATGGAAGAACGCCCTGCTCGCAATTAATTTTGCTGCATGGTTTCTTCAAAACCCCGCCTCTCTCGAGAGGCGGGGTTTTGTATTGTCCCCGTAGGGGCGGACCGATGTGTCCGCCCTGGTCGGCCGATCAAGGGCGGACACATCGGTCCGCCCCTACGGTAACGAAATCCTATCTTTTTCTTGTCTGATCAATAATCCGTCTTTTATGAGCCGTTCGACCATAGCCTCTATCCATTCTTGATCTATGATTGGGTCGTACGTTGGATCGATATGGGGTCCAAGAGCGATAATTGTCGTCGTGCCATGGAGACGTATCCAGGCTAGAATCTTTCCTCGATAGATTCGATCCGGATGCGGTTTCTCTCCATGCATCCGTTCCGTTGGCCCGCGACGCGTTGGTCGTATGACGTCTCCACGAAGAAATTTTTTAGCGGAGCGACAATCTTTTTGTAGCGGACAGATCGAACACGCTGGACGACGGACTGTGCAGACTGCGTTAGCCAGATCCATCAGCGCTTGAGGAAATTCTACATGTCCTTTGGTGAGTGGTGTCTCTCGTTCAAGCGCCCGTCGGATTTTTTCATCATCTTGCGGAGTAGGAAAGAGGATGCCGATGACTCGGCCCATGACGCGTCTGATGTTGGTATCGATGACGATTGCTCGCTTTCCACTCGCAAATTCCGCGAGAGCCGCAGCCATGTATGGTCCAACTCCTTTGAGCCTCCGCCAGTCCGTTTCTGATGCTGGAACACCGTTTTGCATAACATCTTGCGCCGCTTCACGCGCGTAGAGGACGCGACGATTGTATCCGAGCCCAGCCCAGGCATGAATAAGATCAGCGCTTTTAGCTTTGGCTAAAGCGTTCCAGGTCGAGAATTGTTTAACGAAAGATTGGTATTTCGGCACGACCCGCTCAACTTGCGTTTGTTGCAGCATGAGCTCGGAGATGAAAATCCGATAGGCATTCGTCGTTTTGCGCCAGGGGAGATTGCGTCCATGCTGCCGATACCAGCGGAGAAGACGAGAGGACAGGGGAGAGGTTGAACGACTCATGGAGCGATATCGATGCTCGAAAGGATCGTGCGTACGATTTCTGCCCCCTGGGTTCCCTTAGGTTCAGATATTTGTACTAAGTGGGTTTTTTGATTGTAGAGCTGGATGGCTACAACGATTCCTGTTGTTCCGGGAGTATCAATGTTTTCGCCACGGATTCCTCGCAAGAGGTGCCCTTGGACAGCATATGAAACCGCTGTGCCGTTTTGAATGCTACGCAACAGGGTCTGTTCTTCGGCTTCTGAATAGGGAATAACAAGAATAGCGGACGAAGAAGGGGTGAGATATCTAAGATCAAAAGCGCTTAAAAATCGCGCTTCACTATTTTCTTTGATCTCATGCTTTGGAGGAAGAGACAGGCTGATTTTTAAGGGAAGACTAACGGCGTGCGTCCATCCGCGTAGTGTTTTGCTGCTTGGAGCCTCAAGGGTTGTTGCTTGTGCGAGCGCCTCACGTTCTTCCTTGAGTGCGGCAACCGTCGCTTGAGCTTTGGTGATTTCGTGTTTGGCCGTATCCAGTTCGGCGTTGGCTTCGTGGATGGCTCGTTCCCGTTCCGCGGCCGCTTGCTTGGCTTGTTCGGTGGCGGTTTGCGCGATGGTAGCTAACTGTTTTCGATCAACGTTGGCTTTGTAGAGAAAGATACCCATGCCGATAGCCACGACGGCCGCACCCAAGAGGATAGAGAGAAAGATGGCAGCAAAGCGTTTCATACGTTGGGCTCTATTGTAGCTGAGGCGGGCCGTTCTAACCATTCCCGAATTTCATCCAGCGCTTGTGTTTTGGTGCTGATCTTTCCTTCATCGCGTAGCGTTTCGGCGTAGGCGATGGCGCGGCCCATTAAAGGGCCAGGAACAAGGCCGATCTGTAGTAAATCATCTCCACTCACGAGAGGGATTTGCGCGATGGTGTCGAGATGATAGCTGCGTATAACTTCGATGCAGTGTTCACCGGGTTGGTATGGTCCCGTTTGGACATTGGGACGACCTCGACCGCGAGCATCAGCTTCACTGACCGCGACAAGCGTTTGCCATGGCGTGGGGGCGATGCGCTTAATGAGACGGCGAATAGCGTTGATATAGGCTTCTTCGGTGAGCGTTCCGCTAGCGTAGCTGCGCTCCAAAAGTCCAAGTTGCAAATGTTCGCGTACGCAATGTTCGATCCGTGCGGTCATCGCGGCGGAGAAGCAAAATAGCCCCAATAACGAACGCGCTGGTTTAATGCCGGCTTCTGAATGTCCACGTGAACGAATGCGTCCGTCAATGAGTTCCGTCGTGGCCGGTTTTCCAAGATCGTGACACAGTGCGCCGAGCATGATGGTGAGTGCTTGTTCGGTGGATGCAATCGCGTCTCGTCGAATGATGCGGGCAGCTTGGTCAACAACCATGAGGGTATGAGTCCACACATCGCCTTCGGGATGCCATTCGGGCTCTTGGGGTACATCAATGAGGGCCAGGAGTTCGGGGTATGTTGGCAAAAGGCCAATAGAACGAGCGAGTTCTAGGCCGATCGAGGGACGTTCTGCCTTGAGGAGGAGTTTTTTGATCTCTTCGGTAACGCGCTCGACGGTGACGTGGAGATGCTCACCGTCTTCTATCATTTTTTTGAGTAGTGCTTCTGTTGTCGGCTCTACGGTCAGCGAAAAACGTGCCGCGATTTGTAGGGCACGATAGATACGTAGCGGATCTTCAGAAAAATGATCGGCGTCGGTAATGCGGAGGACGCCGCTCGCTAGGTCGGCTGTGCCATCGAATGGATCGATGAGTTCGCCTGTGAGCGGGTCTTGAGCCAGGGAATTGCAGGTAAAATCACGGCGACGGAGAGCTTCTTTGATGGATAGGCTGGGATCGCTTTCGATGGTAAAGCCGCGATGACCATGCCCGACTTTGCGATCTCGTCGTGGGATGGCGATATCAATGTGACGTCCGTGTTCCAAAAAAACACTCAAGATTCCAAAGGATTGGCCGACGCTACGTACGTTAGTGCCAAAGAGCTGTTGGACGATCACCTCGACGCGCGCAGGTGGTACCCCAAAGATCTCTACATCAATATCGGTGGATTCGAGGCCACGGAGACTATCGCGCACCACGCCGCCGACGAGGAGTAGGCGGGGATGGGCATGATGATATTCGGCTAACGCCGGCTCTTTTGCGATGCTTTTGGCTAATTCTCGCACTTCTTCCATATCAGGTATCCTACACGGATTTTGACTTTTTAACATCTTTGGGGTTGAGTATTGTTGGCTTTAACCAGGGAGGAGCCATGGACTTTGATGAAAAACGTATCGCAGCGTTCTTGAAAGAAAACAAGCTAGACGAAGCGGTTTTGGCGCTGATACGCGGAGCGATGGAAGGTGACAAGATCCGCTACAACGGCGTCACTGTTTCGCCTGACGTGGGAGAGGGGAGTCGGGTTGAGCTTGTGTGGCGATACCCTCTGGAAGTTCTCTATACGCTCATCGTTCCTCAGTCGTTTGCGGATCTGGCTGATCGGCTCTACGAGACTTTCGAACGGATGATTCCCGACGGTCAAGGGTGGACCGTGGATATGCCTATGCGTGGTCAATTCACGGTTCGTCTGGTTTGTAATTCCGGGGAACGACATCAGGGCTCGGGGCGCTCGTCGGGGGGTTCGCCTCGGCTTGCGGTCGAGGGTCTTCGGCCTCCGTTTGCTCGTAATGACGCACCACCCCCGACCAAGCCATCCGGTGCGGTCGTTCTTAGCCGCACCACAGAGAGCCGCATCCTGCGCGCCCCGTGGTGCGGCTTTTCTGTATCATGTCATCTCTCATAAGTTGATTGTCATTCCGACCGACGAGTCCGCGAGGAGCGGAGGAATCGCTTCGGAAGGGATCCTTCCGCGTTGGTCGGGATGACAGGGGTATTGAGCAATTAACGAGAGAGGGTATGTGGGGAGCTAGAGGGGGGTATGGTTTTCCCCGCCGTCTGCTGCGAAACCATTGACAGGCCCTGTAAATGGGCTATTCTGTTAACCTCTCCTCGCGAGAGGATCGTTCATTCACTCTAAAGAGGAGGTCGCGTGAAGCAATCGTGTAGCCTGAGTGCGTGGATGAGCGTGAGTGCGTTCACGATCTCGACTGAGTCAACGGCGCTGTCGCGACTCAGGGTGTCCGTCGAGCAGCTTAGGGGTGCTACCTTCAGTATTCAGGAGCATTTCTTGGCTCATCTGTTCGATCGATACGGGGTTGATCATCTTGATTCGAAGATAAAGATCATGTTTGCGGGTGGGCGACAGCGTGAAGGGGGATGCCTCTTGCGTAGTCTTTATCTTTCGGGAATAGTCCCACAAAATATCGCTTGGGGAGAGCGATTGTGGATTCAAGCACGGCTCTCTACGGACGAGGTGTTTGCGAGCGAGGAGGCCGCTTGCGCTATTCTTCGGTACGGAACAAGGTTTGACCGATGGGGCGACCATCGACATCCGACGTGTTTTTACTTTCACGGCGCCCTGAGAACATCGGAGCGCGTTCGAGTCGTATCGGGTGAGGCTGCTCGTCTGCTGGGCCTGATTGGTCCGACGGATTCAAGTGCTGAGCCTTCCGATCCGAAGGAATTCGCTCGGATTGGAGATCATATTGGTCTGTGTCTTCGTGAAGATGCAGAAAAACGTCAACATCGAGTGGAGGTGGTGTATGTCTAGTGGTCCGCAAGATGAAGCTGAGGCAGATCCTCTGAACGATGGGCTGATGGAGGATGAGCCGCATCGTGTTCCGCTGTACAGCGCTCTCGATGACGAGGGCGTGGATGACGGTGCAGAAGGTGACGACCATGTCTGCGACCCGGTCGTTGTCGGCGCGCCGTGGGGGTGAACGTGGGGCGTTCGCGAGCTACTTTCGCGAACGCCCTGTTTTAATTACAAAAACACATCGTCCGTGACGATGTGTTTTTGATGG
>CAYWEE010000021.1:0-4947 GCA_964457295.1 uncultured Gammaproteobacteria bacterium | reverse complement strand
TTTTTCAGGACTTTTTACAACAAAATACCGCGCCATGTGACGCGGCACCCTGTATGGTGGACCTTGCCGGGCTCGAACCGGCCACCCCTGCCTTGCAAAGGCAGTGCTCTACCAAATGAGCTAAGGGCCCAAAGACCAGCGAGATCGTATCCGATCTCGACTTAACGGTCAATTTGTGCGAACTTTAAGCGGCTTGCTGCTGAGGGGCTGACGTTTGTTTGATGTGTGCTCGAATCTCTGCCATGTATTGTTCGCCTTGAGGGATTAGGAGATCTCCCATTGCGGGAGGACGTTTATTTTTTACAAGATATCCAAGACGGAGAAAAAAGTTCAAACCTTCTCGTTCCGCGATTTTATTTTCTCGATACAGTAAACGAAAAAGCTTGGTAATGTATTTAATTTCCGTTCCTTCGGGGGGATCTTGTCCTGGGTGTGTTTTTGTCCACTCCTCTTTATTTTCTCGATATTGAAGATATGCTCGCGTGTGATCGTACATGCGTTGCAGATGAGCGAGCGCTTCTTCGTCAATGTGCCATTCAGGCTGTTTTTCTAGCAATTCAAGTGGCGCTGAAACGTATGGATCAATTGGAACGGCCTCTATGCTTTTATCATTAAGAGTTCTTGATGTGCCGCTCGAAAGTCCCATGCAATAGCCGTTGTCGATTCCTATGAGTTCTCCGGTATCTGGATTGTGAAGAACGTTGGCTGTATGTCTGTCTTGCATGCGGATGAGATAATCAAAACAGGCGAGCCGCGTGAGCGACTTCTTGAGCCGCTTATTTTTTCGTTCCTCATCTTCAGTCATTGGTCCTTGATGATCTAGATTTGAGATCTTTTCCCAATCCATGAGTGTCAGTTCTCTGGCCCCTATGACAGCATGCTGAGCGGAACAGATATCGCTATTATCTGATTCTTTTCGTAAAACTGTCATTGGCACGACATCCAGCCGCATCAGTTCGTTGAGACGGCTCGCGATGTATTCTCGAACCGTAGCCTCACCAACCTCAATGCCTTCGCGAGGAGTCACTTCTGTTAAATGCAGAGGTATGCGATCTGATGGGATTTTATAATACGTACCAAGCTGTTTATGCAGAGCTGGTCGATTAAACGTTTTTTGTCGTATATTCGCTATCTCCTCGGCATGGGTAAGCGGTTCGCGCGCCACTCTAATTCGCCCGTGATAGAGGGTTTTTATAACTTTATATGCTTGATTTTTCTCCAAATCATAACCGTATGAAGCTTCTCCGAGCTGAGGTTTGACATAGGCTGTTTCCAGTTGTTCACCCTCGCCCTTATAGTAGCGCCTCGTGATACTATTTCGGCCTTCTAATTCTTTTGAAAGAGTCTCACTGCCTAATTCTTCGCCTACGGAGAGCGTTTCCATTGCACCTACTGTTGTAAAGACGCGAGAGCGGTCTTCAGCGGTTGATGCATCTTGTAAGAGGATTTCAGTTAGCTCCTCATCTAGACGAAGGGCGGACGTTGCCAATTCTTGAATTGAAGCTTGTCGCTCTTTTTCCTCTTTTTCTGTCCGTGTATCTGCACGAGGCGGTGTTGCTGGTGGACGAAGAAATGGATTTGCGGAGAGAGGAGATCTCTCTGCTCTGGTAAGTGATTCGGCGTGCATCATAGTTGGGTAGATGGTGTGGATGTTTGGCGAAAACGACGATAGCCATTTGTTTGATGGAGGAGTGCTTCCAGAAAACGTTTTCCATCTCGGGGAAAAACGATTGATCGTAGATTGTTCGGTACTCCAAAGGCGTTTAAAGTATTTTGCAGGTCGGATGGAAGTTGAGAAATGTCTGCAGATCCATTCGGTTTGAGCTGAATGGGCAGAGCTATGCCGGTTTCTCGCCCTTCTCTATCAATGGGAAAATAGTAGATTTGCGTGAGTGGTTGCATAAAAAATACAGAAAACAAGGATCGAAGCCGGGCCCATATATTGCGTAACATAATTCAAATTGCCGGATTTATCGCCTTCTTTCCACTCAACACCGCAATAATATTCTGCGCAGCGATAGTACTCATAGCTTCGCGTGCTTCGATCGTGGCGCTGCCGATGTGCGGCGTCAAAATGACGTTGGGCAGTGCGCGCAATTCAAGATTGTCGGTCAGATCACAATCAATGGCCGGTTCGCATTCAAAGACATCTAGCGCGGCACCGGCAATGCGTTTGGTTTTGAGGGCGCGCAGGAGGGCTTTTTCGTTGACCACCGGGCCGCGTGCCGTATTCACGAGATAGGCCGTTTTTTTCATGAGCGAAAACTCGGCCGTTGAGATGAGGTGGCGGGTTGATGGCAAGAGGGGAACGTGCAGCGAAACGACGTCCGATTCTTGCAAAAGTTGTTCGAGGGGTCGTTGTTTGGCTCCCAGCTCTTTTTCGATGTCAGGATTTTTATGATTGTTAGTGTAGACGATCTTCATGCCAAGACCGAGGGCCGCGCGTTTGGCGAGTGAGGCCCCGATGCGGCCCGCGCCTACCACGCCAAGCGTTTTACCTTGCAATATCGTTCCCAAAAACGCGGTTGGTGACCAGCCGGTGTATTTTTTACCTTTGGTAAAAGCATCAGATTCGGAAATGCGCCGTGCGAGCGCAAAGATGAGAGCTAGGGCGTGTTCGGCCACGGCCTCATTTACCTCATCGCATGGGGTATTGGTCACGGCGATGCCGCTTTTTTTGGCGGCTTCAAGGTCGACGTTATCAAAGCCGACGGCGTAATTGGCGATGATTTTTAGATCTGGTCCCGCAGCCTTAAAAACCTCTTCATCCATGCGTTCGGTCAAAAGGGGAATAATAGCGGAACATCCTTTGACGCTTTGTAAGAGGGTTTTGCGGGGAATAATCTGATCTTCTGGGTAAACCGTTACCGCATATCCAGCGGCTTTAAGAAGTTTGATACCGGAATCAGCAAAACGACGGGTAATGAAAATAGAGGGTTTAGGCATGACCCTATGGTACGCTTTTTTTTGATGTTCCACATCCCCCTCCTTACGAAGGCACGTTCGTTCGCGAACGACGTGCCGAAGGAGGGGTTAGGGGAGGTTCCGAGTTAAGCAGAACCTCCTCCATCTCCCCCTTAGAGCAAGGGGGAATTAGAGATGGTTAGTATAGTTGGGCATGCTGATTTCCTTATAAAACCCTCACTTGCTATATTTGCTTCACTTTATCGTTATGTCTACAGAAAAGAAGACCCACCGATCGCAAGTTCCAGATTTTGATCCCCAATATCAAGAGATTCGTCGGGAGCGTCTAGTTGACGCAAAAGATGAGATATGGGCTTCTGGAGTTGTACATTTATACGAAGCGAATCTTCGAACGGTGGAGAGGGTCGTTCGGGATATACAAGGACTTGAGGAAGAAGCAGCAAAAATTGCAGCCCTTGTTGATATTTCCCAAGACGGGAAAGGTATATTAGAGAAGGAATTGAGTGAACTTAAACAAGCAATAGCTCACAGAGATGCTGTTTTAAAGAAAATGCCCCAAGATGATGAAAGGCGCATGTATGAATATTTTGAAGAGATGTTGCAAGAGATTTGGCGTTTAGAGCTTTTAGCTCCTGAAAATGACTTGACAGAATTTTTGCAGCATCGGCTACAAGAAATGTTTCTTGATTCAGAATTTATTGATGAACTCCGTTTGTATTTTGGAACAGACCTTGAAGATCTGACGGTGTCGGCATTGTATAAGAAAGTTTCGGAACGGGAAATTCCTGTTGATCTTCTGTATAAAGTCGCTCGTAAGCATGTTGAGATAACGCAAGAAGTTTCACGGAGAGCGAAGAGAGTGACTGAGAGATGTGAGAAGGATTTTCTAGAGGCTATTCATGGCGGTGTAGCTGAAGATTGGCTTCCAGTGGATGTAAAAAAAATTGAGCCTCGTTTAGATTTGGTGAAGTTTCGTCTTATGGATAAGCTTGCCTATATTCGCTCTAACACAGTAGGTAACCATGCGGCGGATGGTGCCATAGGCTTCTCGACTGAACAGCTGGTCGAAAGTAAATTGCCTCGTTTACGGAAAACGATTTTTCACGAATTGATCCATGAAATCGCGGGAAAGCTTATTCAGATGACGGTGACAGAAGATGTGCTATTTGATGGACGCAAGGATGTGTATGGTCGGGTTCATGATCGGAAGAGCGGTGTATCCATAACAGGAAAAGACAATGATTCTTCTCCGCGTTTTACCTGGTTGAATGAGGCTATCACGGAGTGGTTAGCTCTGCGCCTTTCAGGTTATGAGGGCGATGTAGGGGGTTATAAGGGATCGTTTTCGTATATGGAGGAACGAAAGGAATTGGATAGGTTGTTTGCCGCTGGATTGTCTGAGCGGGTTGTCTTGGAGGCGTATTTTGAGAATATGGATAGTGCGCAGCCTTCTGAGGGAAAAGGCAGGCATTTTGCCGCGCTCATTAAAGCCATTAATGATCTCGAAGGAGATACGGTAGCTTTCCATCGTTTAGAAAATCGGTTCTTGCTGGAAGAAACGGCCAACTATTTACGGTCAGCTGGTATATGGAAGGCAGGCGCACTATCTTTGACATCTGATTTTCCGCCCGGAACTAAAATCTACGAGATTTTTATTTCGGTAGGCTTAAAACCTAAGCCTGGTAGTAAGAAACCGGATAGCTCTGTGGATGAGAGGTTTGTGTATGTTTTTGTTCCACTCGATAAGGAACTTGGTATTACAGAGGAGGAGGAATATCAAAGAATGGAACAGTGCGTAAAAAACCAGATCCATCGGATCGGGAAGAGAAAATATAGATATACGATCGTTGAAACGAGTGGAGCCTAAAGATTGATCCAATTGACGGAACCTCCTCCATCTCCCCCTTCGCAAGGGGGAGGGTCTATTCCTCCCTCAGTTTAATCCGTGCCGCCGCAGCTTTTCCTGGCATTTGCTTGAGAATACCCGTCTTGGCTCCCATGTGTGAGATGACGCTCATGGCG
>CAYWEE010000020.1:0-22485 GCA_964457295.1 uncultured Gammaproteobacteria bacterium | reverse complement strand
CAAGGGCATCGCAGGGTAGCTACGTTCGGCACGGATAAACGCTGAAAGCATATAAGCGTGAAGCCGTTCTTAAGATGAATATTCAATCGAGAGCCCTTCGAGACGAGGAGGTTGATAGGCTGTAGGTGGAAGACCCGCGAGGGTTTGAGCCGAGCAGTACTAATAGCTCGATGCTTCGGCCATCCAGGTGACGGCACTCAAAAATGGCGATCTGCTTGGGCTTCGCCCAGAAAAATCCTCGACGTACGTCACAGTACGTCTCCGGTTTTTCTGTGCTCCAGCCCGGCGCATCTCATCCATTTTTGAGCGCCTTACAGGTTAGATTTCTAACTTGTATTTCTGGGATGAGCAAAAGTGTATATAATAGCGTGTGTTTGTAAGCGTATGGGTAAAGTATGCCTTGTACGTATGACGTCCGATCTTTAATGTCATCACCAACTGTTTTGTGCCGTCGACTTCGTGGAACGAATCACTCGTTCTCTACGGGGCCGGTGGCTCAAGCGGTGGGGCTCCACCTGTTCCCATTCCGAACACAGAAGTTAAGCCCACCAGCAGCGATGGTACTTAGACCCAACCCGGTCTTGGAAGAGTAGCCCGCTGCCGGACCAGAAAACCTCAGGAGAAATCCTGGGGTTTTGTGTTTTTAAATCTCTTTAATAACCTCGAAGCCGTTTAGGCTACCGACTAAACTGAGGCCGATGATGGAGCCGGTACATAGCCCCTTTGCTCGGATTTGTCGTGCGACTTCATTGAGTGTTGATCCGGAGCCGACGGCATCATCAATCAGGAGGATGTTTTGATATATTCCACGATCTTCAATAGCAAATGATTGCCGAGCATTTTCAATACGTTCTTCGATTTTATTGAGTGTTTTTTGCGGGACGATGATTGGGGTTTTGATTTTCGTAATCTTGATGAGCTTGGTAGGGAGTTGCAGCTGCTTTTCAAGCTCTTTCATAAACTGAACAGTACGCCTCACTGTTGGTGGAATAAAACCGACAGCATCGATCCTCATTTCCGTTAGTATTTGCGCTATCCGTGGCCGCACATCTGTTATGACTGCTCGCATCAGAGACATGTTTTGGCTTTGTTTTGCATACAAAATCAGCTCGCCCAGTTTCGTTTTGCCGAAACGTTCAATGCTATAAAAGTCTACATAGTAGAGTTTATCGATATACACTGCGCTGAAAGCCTGTTTGAGTTTTTGTGTAGCATCAATCAATCCATTCTGCCTATGGGCCTCAAGCTTGTGGATGAGGGCAAGGTATTCAGTGGATGTCCGAATTGGATCTAGGCCCCTGGCCACGCACCAGTCAATGAAGGCTTGCTTTCCGGTCTGTAGAATTCCATCTGGGTTGATGCGGAGAAACTGTTCGTTGATGATGAGCTCTGCTGTAGGATCCAGGGCGTAGTCTCTGTGTATCGGAGAAGATCGAACGAGAGAGTAAAAAACTTTTGGGGGCTTACCTTGTTTTTTTAAAATACCCTCACTCACGAGCCTGCTTAGGTGCTTAAAAACAGCCGGAGGAGTGAGTCCGAAATGTTCGATGATAGACTTTGGCGTAATCCGTTCGTTTTGACCAACAAAGTCTATGATTTGATCGCGGGTTTGAGTTCTCATGTATATTTTATAGTTTATAGTAAACTATAAACTATGTCAAGATCATGACTAATGCAGTTAATTGTTGGTTAGCTTATTAAGAGAAAAGATGAGTATTTTTTTATGATCGTTTTAGTAGAAATACGGGGTTTTTTATGTGTTGCGTGCTCTATATATGGGTAAGGTTTTCAGGTTGTTCTTCTTGATCGAATAGGGTATCTTTTGGAAGAGATGCTCAATATCCATTCAGAATCTTTCTCGAAACATAAATCACTTAGACCGGATGATGGTCAGGATTTGAAACCTGAACAGCGTGAAGCGATTGAAAAAGAAGCAGAAGCTTTTTTAGAGCGATCTTTCGTTTTTTTTGAAAACAACAAGACTCTACCGAGAGAGAAATTGTTTCATTTACTGAATGCGGGGGCTGGTGTTAAAGATCTGCTACACATAGATTCAGGAACGCCTATCCATGAGGGGCGGTACCGTATACGTATTTTTTTTAAGGTTTTTGTAGATTTTTGTACTCGTATCCATCGTGTGCCAGAAAGACGTGCCACACTGCATGCTTTTTTGGATCAATGGCATGATGTGGCGTTCGTGGATGCGTTTGAGCAGCCTACGACGGCCTTGGAGCTGGGAGAAGTTGCTAAGCTTGGGCTCCATCTTTCACGTATTCCGGAGACGCATGATAATTTTGCAGGCAATCTACGGCAGACTTTCTTATTCACTCTGGAGCGCACACCTGATGCGCAAGCACGTAAGGCTATCATGAATAAGATATGGGAACGGCTGTCTATTGAAGAACAAATTGATTTTACGGAATATGTTTTAACGCTGTATTTTCATCTTGAATCCAGTGCCAGTGAGGATGTTGTTCTCAGGGATGTGCAGTTTTGGGAAGATTTTTTACAAGATATTGCATCTCGAAAAGATACGTCAGCATTTGTTCAGTATGGCGCGCGATATGCATTGAATATTATTCATAGCTCGCCTCAGCGTTGGAGTCGTTTTATGCGAGCATATAGTGATCATGGCGGAAGATTCCATCCTGTAGATTCAGCAGCTCGCAAAGAAAGTGCAGTATGGAAGCAGGTGCTGAAACCGGATAAGGATTCGTATGTGGATATTTACACACGTCGTATCGCTAAAGATGCTGTGGCAACATTTGATAACGCATGGACGCCACAAAGCTTTACGTATGTAGATACGAATGAAGAGAGGGAGCGTGTGCCCCGTGAGGCTCATTTTACGCTTTTTGAAGATATACCGGATCATTCTCGTGTACAGGTGAAGGGCGTTGATCGTTCCGTAGAGTCCTCCGTACTCTTACAGGCGATGCATCGTCCAGGCATTCGATTGGGTATAGAAAAAGATCTTGGAGTTTCGTTGAATCAAATTAGCCTGCGTGAGCAGATTCAACTTTTAACTTATTTAGCACGTGTTGATCAAAAAACAGCGCATGAGGGCTTTGTGGTCATTCAAAAACATGGCCTATCGGCTGCTCGAGCCTTTCTCTCATGTGAGCACGGTAAGCATTTTGGTGATGCGATTTTGGATATCGCTCAAAAACTTGATCCAGATTCGGCCAAGGCAGTGTTTGCGAAGTATTGTGAGATTATTGATGCTACAGAGCGGACGACCGAGGAGTTGTTGAGCGAGTTTTACGTCACGGAACATGGTCGCACGATAGATCGTGGAAAGGTGAATGAAGAGATCTTGGTGCGGGCGAAAGAGGTATTGGCGTTATGCGCCAAGGAGCTTCAAGGAGCGGGCGAGAATTCAGTTACGGGAGCTGATATTCTCCAAAAACTTGAAAGCGTACAAAAAGACACGGTTTTATTTGCGTCTTTATTTAAGACAATGGCTAAGGGGAGGGAAATTGATTTTCGGGAATTACGCGGTGTGATGTTTGAGCAAAAGCGTCCCGTAGACATGGGTGAGACCGAAAAGAAAGAAATGACGGATATCTTAAAAGAAAATTGGCGTACGCAAAAAGCGTCAGTCGCAGATTGGGTCGAGGCGGGTTTTGAGAAGAAGTTGGAAGTAACCAATCATGACACGCGCTTCTATGTCTTAAAAAAAGACGGCAAGGTTATGGCGTTTATGCGGTTTGATGAACGTCCTGACCTGGGTGCGAATGCTTTATACGCTGGATCTTTAAATGTCAGTTCAGGCTTACGAGGATCTGCTTTGGGTGAGGCTGTTTTACGGAATACAGTTGATCAAGAAGCAAAGGGGCATGTCGTATACGGCGATTTTTTTCCAGAAATATCCGCAGGGACAATGTATGTAGAACAGATGGGATCCGTTGTTGTGGGGGTTGAGGAGGTTGCTGTTGGTGGCAAAGGTCAAAAAGAATCACGTTATCTCATGATGCGTGATGATCGGCAAAATGCTGTTTTTAAGACGCGGACGATGTCTAAAGATGCCATTATAGAAATGGCAAATGGCCGAGCCAGGGATGGGATTCAGGTGATGCGTTTTCAGTTTCCGGATCAGTTACCGTATTTCACGGCAGAGATTAAGCGCCTGACGGGTTCTGGGTGTGTTATGACTCGATATTTTACAGATTCACGTATGCCGAATACACGTTATGCGGCTTTCGAACCTTTTGATTCTATTGCTATATCACGAGCTGCATAGTCGATAATTTCTTCGGCCTGTTTCCAGAGGTAATTAAATTGTTCTACATGCATGCGATAGATGTGCGGATCCTGTATAAGAACCGAGATGCGTTTTTCATCGGTTAATGTGAGATAGGAAATCGTGTTGTCGTAGATTTCCATCGCACTCGCGTGTCGTTCAGGATAAGCATGTAAAAACGCCACTTGAGTATATGGGGTGTTTTGCTCATCAAAAAACGCATGGGCTTGTTTGGTATTTGCCACGATGAGCCGTTTTGGAATTTTTTTGGCAATACGTTTTTTGACGTAATCTATATTGATATTAATTGCTGGCCCCGTAAAAGATCCAACATCAAAGTACGTTAAAATTTCCGTTTTTGAATTCAATGATTCGTATAAGGCCTGTCGTGATCCTTCAATCCCCTCAAAAATTTGAATCGCCGGTTTTCCGGTTGAGAGATTGAAGGCGGATGTTAACAGAGGGAGTGTTTGTTCGAAGGACGCGTTGAGACGTTCGGCTTCGTAGAGTTTTGTTTTGAGGAGGGTGCGGAGGTTTGAAGGATCGACCGCCTGGAATTGTTGCTTTTTTCCTTCGATAACCAAAACCAGCCCTTTCGCCTGTAGCTGCATTAGAACGTTATAGACGTTTCCTCGTCCCATACCAGATACATTAACCAAATCTTTAGCTGGAGTTGTTCCGGATTCAAGTAAAAGCTCATAAATCAAGCTTTCAGTTTCGGAAAGGCCGAGTTCTTGGAGGATGGGGAAGTGAAGAGAATGAGGCATGGGAGTTTGTTCTTCCTATAGTACACGTCTGTCGTCTCGACCGAAACGGAGTGAAGTGGAGAGACCTATAAGAAAAACCCTCAATATGTTGGGTTTTTTCATAGATCTCTCCACGTTGGTCGAGATGACAGACATATGCCATTATAAAAATGGCAAATTTATATACTATAATTTAGCTAAAATTAGCTTTTTTATAAAAAATATGACTTTTAGCTCTTGACACATTTATCAAATCATGTTATTGTATTCAGTCAAGATGAGAAAGGGGAAAGGAGGTGTCGATCCCGGAAGGAGAGAGCCGGAGTCGACATCAAGCAAAACGGTAAAGATCAGTATTTCTCTCCATTGAGGACTTCTGATCTTTACCGTTTTTGTGTCCCACAAAGCTTCATGCATAGTGGGATGCGGTAAAAACGTTCTTTCAACTCTTCTTAGTATCGAGTGCGCAGATCCTTCATCTGTAAGGATGGAGAATCCTGCAGTCGCTACTACCACGGAACTATCGGCTGTGTGATAGGGAGTGACGATCATTGACAATTGAGACTGCTCAAGTGGATGTCGACCAAGATGCGAGGAACGAGAATACATTCGTTCAAATCGCGTTCGACGCGACGTCCCTTTTAGCAGAGCGCGGTCTATCCTTATATCGCTAGAAGGTTCGGTGCCATGGGGGCACGAATTGACAAGCAAAGATAGACGGTGCTTTTGAAGATGGAGCCGCCGGCTCGATAAACTGGCGGAAGAGCGATGAAGCGTTGGGTTTTGGTCCTCGCGGATCTCTGCAATCGTGCCCCCCTGGGGACCATCAGGTCCCTGGGTTCTGATCTTTCCGCGGTCGCTGCCTCACGCAGCGGCTGGTACGGTCGCTATACGGAGGGGCGTATTCTGTATGCCCCTCCGGGAAACTTGTATCAGATCCGGGCGCTAGCCCGGATCGTGGTCGGAAGTGTTCGAGACATCAGACGCGGCCTGCAGGGCGGCGGCTGGTGATCTTATTCGGGTTTCTGACTTTTCCTGGGTTAAACCAAAAGAAGTCTCCTGCGTGAGGTTAAACTCACCCGCCTGGAGGTCAAGGCAAACAATGCACTCGATGAACCCCACGCAGCTTTGCACAAAAGCGACGTGGGGCCTTCGATTGGATTCCTAATCTGATACATCAAGATGATAGATGTTGAAATCAAGATCGGGGATCAAATCGAGGAGGTATCTGTATGGTGGATAGCATGACGAGAATCAGCGATGAGCTGGTTCTTGTGATGTTGTTCGTCAATTCAAGACTGGTGATCAGGTAATCAATCCTGACATTTAAGCTTGGAGGGATGAAGACACGACCCCCGTATGTGAGGGTCGAGATCGGCATACCGATCTAGCCAACGGCGTACCGCAAGGGAAACCGGAGGAAGAAGATGTGATGTGGCTCCGACGCATTCGGGCTAAGCGACAAAATAATGGGAGTGAGAGTTACGGTTCTTTCACGTGTTCGCCCCATTTCCCTAAAAGGAGAAAAACCATGACGACCTACAACATCACCGCCAATTCCGTCTCCGCCGCCGCTCGCCCTGCGACCCTGCTCAGACTGTCCTTCGGGACGCAGGCGGGCAACGACCAGATCGTGAAGGACGTCGTCGCGCGCCTGAAGGAGCTCCAGCTCTCCGGCGGTAAGATGGTGCTCCTGAACGGCCCGGCGTCGTTGCCGGTGGCTATTGCGATCGGGCACGGCGTGAGCCACTTGTTCGCGGCGGTCGCTTGCTTTGACCCGAAGCTGGTCGTTGACGGCAAGGCTGGCGGGGCCTACGTGGTCTCGGTGTCGCACGACCCCGAGATGCCCGTGGGCACGCTGATCAGCGGCGCGGATGTCCAGAGCTGATCACTCTGGTCAAAAATTTCTCGGACTGATCTCCGAGTTTGAGCGAAATCCCGGCTCTAGAAAACAATAGGTCTGCGCTGAACGGCTTTCGGCTCGAGACCCACCAGTGCCCTGCGCAAGCAATGGTGGGTTCCCCGATCTGAATCCTGAAACTATTTTCAGGATTCAGATCGGGGAACGAAGAACGCGCCGGTGATTAATCGATAAAGTATCGAGAAACGCCTTTACGTGAAGTATCTCCAGGGGGCCGTTGGTTAAGCTTAATAAGCACATCGGAAAATCGGAAATGAAGATCAGCTATATCGTGTCGGTCGGTTCTGTGGATGGTGTCTGCACTTCGGCTGCGCTCCTTCGCCTTATCGGGTCGAACGATGTTGGTTTGCAGTTCACGCAGGCGTTCGCCGTCGACAAGGTCGATGTCGCGAAGTGGCCGGCCGGGCAGAAGGTGGCGTTCGTGGATCTCGCGGTGAACAACCGCGACAAGGTTATGACCGCTGACTTCGTCCGCCGCGTGCGCGAGGCGGGCCATGAAATCGTGGCCGTCATCGACGAGCATAGCCGCGAGGACTGGCTTGAGGTGCTCGGCGCGTTCGACGGCCTCGAAATTGAGCCGCAGACCCAGGCTGCCGGGATCTTCAAGTCGTCAGGTGCGATCCTGAAGGCGGCGGTTGGTTTGGAGGTCGATGTGCATATGATCGAGTTGCTCGACGCGGCCGATGCTGGTGACCGTATGGACTTCACGACCCGTTTCGGCGGCTTCGTGAATCAGGCGGTCAAGTCTGACATTGGTAACGACGCGCGACGCGTCTACCTCGCCCGGCATTTCGCTAAGAGCATCGAACCGGATTCGGTCATCCGTGACTGGATGGCAGAATATGAGGAGATCCTGAGTAATCACAAGAAGATTATGACTGCCAAGGTGGATCTTGGCGACGGGATCCTCAGGATGTCCTCGATGGGCATGGCTATTGATGCGAACGTCCTCATGAACGGCCTTTATCAAGGTGGAGGAGTAAGGGCGGTTGTTCTTGAATGTGAGCAGTTCGACGCGACTACTGGCCGTCGGATGGCCACGATTTCTTTTGATGTTTGCGATAAGAGCGTTGATCTACTCACGCTGATCAAGTCTGTTGTGCCGAGCGCATCGGGGTTCGCGAAAAAAGTGAACATTGATCCAGAGCATGAGGAGGCCGCGCTCGCCATCATCCGCACTGCGTTGAAGGGCTCGTATTAGCCTGCAGCGTATCTCTCCCGACATACGAGGTTGTCGGAATAAAAGAGAAGTCTAACCTCAACTCCCTGGAGAGAAGCCGCACGCTTCTCATCCGATCCGAATTCTGGATTTCTGCCAATGCTTGTCGCGGATTGATATCCAGATTTCAG
The DNA here is from genome assembly GCA_964457295.1 of uncultured Gammaproteobacteria bacterium. Taxonomy (GTDB): domain Bacteria; phylum Patescibacteriota; class Patescibacteriia; order 2-12-FULL-60-25; family 2-12-FULL-60-25; genus CAYWEE01. The sequence continues at coordinate 14,225 of CAYWEE010000020.1, read as the reverse complement.
ATCGGAGAAATCCGAATATTGGATCCTTCGATTGGATTCCTAATCTGATACATCCCATGATAGATGTTGAAATCAAGATCGGGGATCAAATCGAGGAGGTATCTGTATGGTGGATAACATGACGAGAATCAGCGATGAGCTGGTTCTTGTGATGTTGTTCATCAACTCAAGACTGGTGATCAGGTAATCAATCCTGACATTTGCGCTTGGAGAGATGAAGACACGGCATCCATGCCGGCGATCCCGATAGGGAGAGAAAAATGGAAAGACGTGGCTCCGACGATTTCGGGCGTGGACAAGTCCCTTTAACTGGGAGGTATCTCGTGGGTGTTATCCGCGAAGTGCTTTTTGGAAAAGTGGATTTGGACACGCTCACGACAGCTCTCGTGTTGGGATTAAACCCATCCGAGGTGCTGTTTCGTGCCGTCTCTGGATCCGCGAATTCAGCGGCCTTGGCCGATGGGTCAACGGTTGCTATCGAAGTCGGTGGGAGTGGCAGAACCGCCGAGAACAACTTCGATCATCATTCTGCTCCCTTTACAGGCAAGGGCATTGACCTGTCCGCGTGTGCCCAGGCCTTGGAGCGCTTGGCACGACTCGTCCGTTATGTGGACGAGCTCGATCGCGGTGCCCGAAGAAGTGAGCATGTCGAAGGTGGAGGGTTCCCCTCTCTTTCGCAGCTCGTCTCTGGGATGCTGCTCATGGTTTTGACCCCTAACAAGCGAGTAGAGTCGGGGCTTGAGATCTTGAAAGCGGTACTCCAATCGGGGATTGACCCATACGGAAGTATGGAGCCGATTCTCGATCACGTCGCCCATGGACGTGTCTACGCCAGGATGAAGCGCGAGCATGACCGGCAGTTTGAAGCGGTCTGTGACGCGGCAACTTGGTACACCACCAAGAGCGGTAAAAAACTCGCGGTGGTAGAAGCGTCGTGGGTCGGTGCTCCTGGAGCCTTGTACGGCAAGGGAGCGGACGTGGCAATCGCCCTTAATCCCGAGATGCGCAAGCGTTTTGGGAAAGGAACCTATCGAAAGTTCACGGTCACCGTGAATTCTTCGGAGGTCGAGGGCCTAACGATCTTTCCAGTTCTCACCGAGCTTTTGAAGCTCGAAGAGGGCTGGGGTGGTCCTGACCACGGCGGGATTTGCGGCAGCCCCATTGATACGGACTCGGTTCTGTCGATGGAAGTAGTCGTACGTCTCGCGATTGAATGGCTCTGAGCCGTTCAATACAAGTACGCAGGTTCTGCTCTTGCGGGAAAAACTAGTAGCCAAAAGTGCGAACGTTGATCCTAGCATGTTTCTGGGTGAAGACTCCGCCCGGACATTGGCAGCTCCGCATGCTGTGGAGTGAGTCCGACCCGTGTCGAACTTAGCTAATGGTCCAATGGTGGACGACATGACCTTTCATCCTTCCGGGCGGAGTTGTCTGGGAGAGTAGAACCATGAAAAACGCGCAGACGACCCTCGCCGCCCTTGCCTCGTTCTTTGTCGACGCCGCCAATCCGGGTCGCGAGAACGCGACGCGCGGAAGTCTCAACCAGGTCGGCGAGATCGCCGGTGACCTGCCGCTGTCCCTCCCGGACTGCGCGGCGGGCTTCGCCGCCCTCGCCAAAGCGAAGGCCGAGGGCGAGCCGGGGAACGTCGTGGGCCGCCGCAAGACCTGCGGGGAGCTCGCGGTGTTCGCGGGCGACTCCGAGGGTGGCAATGTCGCTAACCTCGCGGCCGTCTTCCGGGCCGTCGAGACACACTTCGCGTCGAGCGACGACCCGCGCCAGAAGGCAATGGCGGGGACGGCCAAGCGCGAGGCCGACGAGCTCGAGGCCTCCGCGCAGTAAGCTGCGCATCCTAATCACGCTGAAGGATTATCTATGCGTGTAAGGTTCTTTGTGGGGTCCTGAATAAAACCCACTCCGTACTCGAAAGAGGAGTTGACGGGATGCACATCCGTCGCTCCTCTCCTCGAATGAGATCTGAAAGATATTTGAGGTCTCATTTGAGAGAAGAATTTCCTCCGGAGAAAAAGCTGGATGAGGCATAACACCTTGTCCGGCGTTTTCTCTTAGGAGGAGAGACGATAAGCCGGGTATCGATAAACCTGGTGACTCTTCGGGCAACCCTGCCCGTGTGCCCCAAGGCCAAAAAGCCGAACGGGAAGTCAGCACAAGCTGGCCGAGCAGGGTGGGTATAGCCGCAAGGCACCCCTGGCTTGAGGAGATGATGATGAAAAGGAGGTGGACTCGGCAGGATCATGACATGGAAATGGGGAGCAATTGTCCCCTGGACTGCGTGTTTTGTAAATCAGGGGAGGCGGTTGTGCCACAGCCGCTCCCTTCACCGCCTCAGCCGAAGACGGAAACTGTAGCCGATCTGGAAGCGATCGGCGTACGGCACATGGGAGAGGTGATTGAGCGCTGTGCCGCTCTCACAGCTTCCGACCAGTATGAGCTGGTCAGGGGAGCTATCGATGAGCTCCGCCGGGCCAGCTTCGGTGGAAACGCTCTGGTTGCCAGGGCGAACAATCCCTCATTGGGCAAAGAATTGGATCGCCTCAATGAGCGCAGAAACGGGATTCTCCGCATGCTGAATCAGCGTGCCGTCTTACTTCAGGAGCAGGGGATACGAGTGGCTCAGAAGGCTGCGATGCCTACTCTTATCGCCAAGGCGGCGAGTGGCGCTGTCTTGTCTTGCGAAGAGACAACGGTACTCATCGGAGAGGCGTCGGAGGCTCGGAGGAGAGTCGGTCTCGGATCGACCCCGGTGCAGCTCGCCCCTGTCGTTCACCTCTTCATGCTCGCTGCGGCGAGCGCTGAATTTCCGCACTCGCCGGAAATCTATGCGGCTGCAAATGCCGCGAATGATGCGGGTAATGAGCCGCTTGCTCGCGCTCTCCAGAGTATCGGAGGGCGGAGAAAGCATAAGCGCCTCACTGAGGCGCAAGCTCGGGCAGAGTTGCATGGCTTGCTGCGACGGCATGCGTCGTGGCTTGCTCAAAAATAGAAGTAAACCATACGAAGTCCTTCCTCAGCTTTGTGTGAACACTCAGAGGAGAAGGGCTCGCAGCGGCCCCTCTACAAAAGCCGCTGCAACACTCGTTCCCTGCTCGTGGACCGCGCGTACACAGAGCAGGGAGCCTCACTCGGTTCTCCAACATACCCCGACACAAAAAATCTCTCTCCTCTTTATGTTGTGTGTTGGAGACCCAAGTGATGCGCGAAGAATCCAAAGCACGATTAATCGGAATCAGCCGATCGACGCGTGAGGGAGAAGCGACTCAATGAGGAGGTGAGGTTGTAATGCTTGTGAGTTTCTTGCAACTAAGTCACGTTGAGGAGCTTCAAAAAATGGAGCTCTGGCTCCAGGTCGGCCGAGAGGCGATACCGATTCTGGGAAAGGGAATTCGAAATGTATTGTTCGAAGTTCATCCCAAATTCCAGGTGGGTCAAGTCTCCATATCTCGTGTGTGGCCGCTCGCTATACGGGCTTGGTTAGGCACGAGCTCATTTGGTATTTCACGTACTGGGGGTTAGAGAAATTGCCGATTCAAAGAGATGCTTACTCAAGCGAGGTGCAGCATCGCTTCGCCTTATGGACGGAGGTTTCGTTTGCGCATGGGGCAGTCATTACTACACAGGGGGTTTCGGTGCGAGAACGGCAAAGACGTGTAGGCGAGCGACGACCTTTGACAACTTGGACTTGAGCGACCGAGCTCAGCTCGGTCTTTCCAGTCCCATACTCGCTCGAAAACGTGCACGCACTTCGGTGTGCAGTGATTGAGAGGGTGTGCGGATGAGCCGGCGCGAAAGCGACCGGAAGAACGTCATGACGACGAACACGAACGTATGGTACGCATCTAAGTGCGTTCGCCCGCAACGACTCCCCGAGATCCTCGGGGACCGTCGTTACAGAGAATTGGTGATGGAGAGTGCCGCTAAAGCGGCACGACTCCGAGAGCTGGGGGTCGTTCGCCTCTGGGGCTACGACCCGAGGAATATTGTCGCCGTCGGAAACACTGACGACTTTGTCAGTGTTCTGAATGTGGCCGTCCAGTGCTTCGGCACGGATGAAAAAAATCAGATCGTGGCATGGGTCGATGTTCGATACGGAGTAACCTGTTTCGGGGAATGCTCCGGTTACGATCATGCGGCCATGTACAAGTGGCCTGTCAGACGCTTTCTTCGCGCGCAAGAAAGCGGACAGGTCGAGGAAGTGGAGTGGAGGGAGCTCCCTCCGGCCGAATAACAAAGAAAATACCTCTCCTCACCTACGGGGCGTAGCAGCCCCTATACCAAAGCTGCTTCATTACTTGTTCCCTGCTCGTGGACCGCACGTCCACAGAGCAGGGAGCCTCACTCGGTTCTCCAACATACCCCGACACAAAGAATCTCTCTCCTCTTTATGTTGTGTGTTGGAGATCCAAGCGAGGCGCGATGCACCTAAACATGATCAATCGGAATGAGTCGATCGATGTGTAAGGGAGAAGCGACTCAAGGAGAAGGGTCATGAATAAGACGAATCCACACCATGCCTCGTTGTACGTCAGGAACCCACATTATGCCTCGTTGTACGTCACCCGCCCCACGGCACTTCGCTGTGGGGAGGATCGTGGGATGGCTTACACGACCCAGCGGGTCATCCCGACGGTCGCCGCTGATGGGGGGTTGGGAGCCCGCTGGGAGTCGGCTCAGTATGGGTATGGGCGCGACGACGGTCCGCTTTGGACCGACGCCGTACATGTTTTGGGCGCGGACCAGTATTGGTTCGCGTTTCATGAGGAGATGGACCTTGCGGGAAGAACCCGGGGTGATGATAGTCAGGAGGAGAGAAAACGACGGATGCTCGACTCTTGGATGAGAATAACGTCCGGTCACCCGAGCCCGGAATTTCGGGCTGCCGCGAATGAATTCGTTACGGCGAAGGAGGACGCTGTAGCGATAACTGCTCTGCGGTCTCTGTATGAGATCGCGGGAGATGTTTCCGTAATTCGGGGGGCTCTGTACCTCCGTAGACTGCCATACAGGATGGACGCTGAGGGGAATTTCATCTTTGCTTCTCCGCTGACGTCCTCTCGCTAAGCGTTTCCATACGAAGTTCTTTCCCAGCTTCGTACGAACATCCAGAGGAAAAGGGCTCGCAGCGGCCCCTCTACAAAAGCCGCTGCAACACTCGTTCCCTGCCGTCCGGATTGCACATCCGTCTGGCAGGGAGCCTCACATTGATCTCTGGCTTGTCGCGCTATTCATGAATGACGCGGCCTACATCGGTGCAACTTCTCTCCGTTGCATCCGCGAGCCGGGGATCGGTGCGAGGCGCTGTTCAGACTATTTAAATTCATGCATCCTCAGGGGGTTATCTCATTATGAAAAACACATTCGGTCAAATTCTTTTTTGGATGTTCGTTCGTCCCGTCGAAGTCGCTAAGCGTCTAACTGGCGCCGCGACCTGGCACATTGAGGCGATATTCATCTTTGTCGTTCTGGCCGGTGTCGCGTTGATCACCAAACGTCCTTGGGTGGAATGGTTGGGGGTCGCCGCAGTCACGCTGACTTTTTGTCACGCCTCCGTAGCCAATCGTCTCGAGGAGATGGAGGGGGAGCGCGTGCGCAAGGGTGGAGTCGCGACCGTCGACTGCTATCGCTGGCTGCAGCGATACTTTTACGGCAAGGAGGTGTTGTGGTTTGCCTACTTCCTTCTGATCCATGCCTACTCCGCCTTGGTTGGCGTGGTGGTGTTTTTCTTTTACGGCAAATGGCGCGCCTTGTGGCGTCAGTATCATCCCGTAACCGAAGAACAGCCCCTGCGCTAATCACGGGCCTTACGTTTCTCTGCCGCGCGGATCGCACATCCGTGCGGCAGGGAGCTTCACTCGGATCTCTGACTTACCCCGACACAAAGAATCTCTCTCCTCTTTGCGTCGCAAGTTGGAGATCCAAGTGAGGTTTTTTATTGCGGAAACGGCTCTAGAGCAAGCAGGCGATGAGCGGCCGCGGGTGTTAAGCGGCCTTCGGCCACAAATTCTTGGATCAAAGATTCAAATTTTCGATTTTGTTTACGGGCCAACAGAACGAGATCTCCACGCAGGTCAGCCAGCTTGTCGTCGAGATAATCTTTGGTGACCATACCCCGCTCCACGTTAGCTATTCGCCCTTCTATTTGATCGAAGCGCCCGTCTACCCGAACAAATCGTTCGTCCACTTCTATGAACCGTTCATCCATGTGTGTTGCCAGACCCTGGATTTGTTCGCCCAGGTCTTCGCGAGTTTCTTGGATCGCGCCAAGCAATTCGGTTTTTACGTCTCGAATTTCAATACGTAGATCATCTTTGACGGCTAAAATTTCCGCATGAAGATCGATTTTCACCCCTTGAATCGCTTGGAGTAATTCTTGTTTTGTTTCTTGGAGCTCGGTAGTCATACTATATACAGCTACCATATCATACGCGTCTGTCAATGGGCGATACGCGGATATGCTACAATATGGCCGATGCCTCGGTCTAAAAAGGTAGGTCGCTCGCGAGTCGCCGAACGTTCATCACGGGTGATGATTTCTTCGCGTATGCGAAAGCTGTTAGCCGAGGAGCAGCGAGTAGAAACGGATTTACGTTATTGGTTGATCCACGCCCTTCATTGGCATGCCCTGTTGCTCGCGGTGATCGGAATTCTGGTTGTTGGTGTGACTTGCTTTGGTCCGGGTCTTCAAGGGGTTTCTGCAAGTATCCACAGGTAATACATTTTTATCCACAGGTTAAAATATAAAAATATCCGCTATGCACAGCGGATTTTTGTTTTATGGTGATTTTTATCTACACTGGGTACATGCGCGATTCATTCTTTGTTCTTTCCATTCCACTCAAACCCATGTAGGAATGATTCCGCAAAAAAGGAGTCCCGCCAATCGTGAGTCAATCATTGGTGGGGTAACCACAAAAACAGAAAAGAAATCCCAAATAGGTTTCAAGCCAACGCCGTATGGTATAGTTTCTCCATGCGGCGTTTGCTTTTGTCTGGGTTCTCAAAAAAGATGGTGCGGAGTGTCTTTACGTTTTGTGTAACCGTCCTATTTCTTTTGTTGAGCGTTCTCATGGATTCGCGCTCGGTGTATGCCGATAACCAGCAGAGCTCAAGCTTTCAAAGCATCGGAACAACCTTTGCGCCGGCGGTGACCATGGCGAGTTCGAGTCATTTTGCCATGTCTTCAGCTATCGACGTAGCTTTGGGGCTCGCGAGTAGTGTGAGTTTTCAATTTCGGAGTGGCGTAGCGATTAATAGTTCGACAGCTGCTGCGACGAGTAGTCCGCCGCCTCCACCACCGCCTCCACCACCGCCCAGTCCTTCTCCTTCGGGAAGCGGAGCGGGTGGTGCTAGTGGTCCTCCGGCTTCTCCGACGGTGACCGGGGTGACCTTTTCTGGTCGTGCGTATCCATTGAGCACGGTGACGCTTTTAAAAGATGCTCAAATTGCCGCGTCAACGATCGCTGGGCCGGATGCAAAGTTTCAGGTTTCGTTAACCGGTCTGTCGGCAGGGAGTTATACATTTTCTTTGTATGGTGAGGATGCGAAGGGGGTACGTTCTACGTTGTTTACGTTTCCTATTGTCGTCTCGCATGGTGCGACGGCCGTCGTGAGCGGGATTTTTATTTCTCCGACGATTAGTGTAGACAAAGAGCAGGTGCGTCGCGGAGATGACATTACAATGTTTGGTCAAACGGCGCCGCAGAGCGATGTCACGCTTGAGGTGAATTCACCGCAAACGTTATTTGTCCGTACGTCGGCTGATACGGACGGGGTGTATCTGTATCAATTTGATACGTCACCTCTTGAGAACGGAGGGCATACGACGAAAGCCAAGGCCTCACTCAGTGGCATTGTGAGTGGATTTAGTAATACGGTCGGATTTGTTGTAGGTGATACGACGGTGACTTCAACTCAACCAGGAACAGCCTGCAAAAAGGCGGACGTCAATTGTGATGGCCGGGTGAACCTCGTTGACTTCTCTATTGCGGCCTATTGGTACAAGCGCACGCTCAAAACAGATTTTATTCCTATCGAAGCGCAGCGTTTGAGTGGAGATGGCAAAGTGGACTTGGTTGATTTTAGTATTATGGCTTACTACTGGAGCGGATAAATTTATGAAATTTTCTTTGGATGTTTATCAACGTGTCGTTCTCTTAAAAAAGAGAATCTTGTCCGTTCTTTTATTGAGCATCTTTTTATCTTTCCCGGCATCTGCCGCTACAGTAATGACGCAGCCGAGCGAGATTCGTTTAGGCGTGGGGCAAGAGATGCTGCTCGACGTTATTCTTCGCCCCGAAGGAGAGGATGTAAATGCCCTAGAAGGGTCTATTGTTGTTCCTCAGGCACTCGAAGTGACGCAAATTCGCGACCAGGATTCTTTGGTTAGTTTATGGATAGAGCGTCCGCGGGTAAATAATGGGCGTCTGACGTTTTCTGGGTTGATTCCAGGAGGATATCGATATCCTCATGCAAAAGTTTTTTCTGTCGTTGTGCGGGCAAAGGAAGTCTCTGAAGGAGGTGTTCTTGTTTTGGAAGGGTGGCGGGTTTTGCGGAATGATGGTCAGGGAAGTGCGATTTCTCTGTCACTGTCTCCGCCGCCGATTCATATTGCTGCCGATACGATGCCATCTGTACCGCCTGTTGCGTCGCTGGTAGATACGGAAGCTCCCGAGCCGTTTACCATTCAGCTTACGCAAGATCCGAACGTATTTGATGGCCAGTGGTTCATCGTTTTTTCTACGCTCGATAAAGGTTCTGGGATAGATTACTACGACGTGCGCGAAGAGTTGTATGGAAAAGGGGAGTGGGTACGCGCAGAAAGTCCGTATGTCTTAAAAGACCAATCACGCACGCGCACGATTTCGGTTCGTGCCGTTGATCGCGTTGGGAATGAGCGCATCAGTGTGATGCAGGCGCCGATTGCTCCGCCGCCCGCACCGGTTTCCCCATATCTTCTCTGGATTATTTTAGCTATACTCTTCTTGAGCATTGGTTTTGTGATCGCGCGACGCGTGCGCGCACGTGATCGTCGGTAATCCTCGCTCGTCCCTTCTCGCATGTTTTCTTTGTGGCGTCTCTGTGTGCGTGGCACTCTTCGAGTCAGCCGTTTTTTGAGTATCAGAAAGTCTGGGTATATTCTTTTTGCCTCAGTTGCTTTGTGGTTCTTGTTTGGATCTTCATCCGCTCTGGCTGCTTCGCTATTTTTTTCTCCTTCATCTGCGACGTATAAAGTTGGGGAGACGTTTACGTTGCGTGTGGTGGTTTCGAGTCCGGATCAAGCGGAGAATGCGGTTTCGGGTGTTTTGGCGTTTCCAAGCGATAAGTTGGATGCATTGTCGTTGTCTAAATCGGGTAGCATTGTGAGCTTGTGGGTGCAGGAGCCTTCACTTGGCGCGGGACGCGGATCATTTGAGGGGATCACGTTTAATCCGGGATATAAGGGTTCTGGTGGTCGAGTCTTGAGCGTGACCTTTAAGGCGAAAGCTGCCGGTACAGCGGTTGTCCGTTTGTCTTCTGGGGCGATTTTGGCGAATGATGGTCAAGGTACAAATATTCTTTCGGGCTTGGGTATTTCAACGATTACGATTACTGATGGTACGGTGGCGAAACCTGAAACACCAAGCGATGGGACGCCGGGAGCGGTGCGTATTACGTCGCCTACGCATCCGGATTCGACGGTATGGTATGCCAAGAACGATCCTGAATTTCGTTGGAGTTTGCCGGCAGGTGTGAACGGCGTGAGCATGGCGTTTGATACTTCGGCCACCACGAATCCGGGCACGGTTTCACGAGGTATTTTGAATACGACGACCTATGGCGATGTGAGTGACGGCGTGTCCTATTTTCATCTTCGTTTGCGCAATGAAACCGGCTGGGGGAGTGTCTCGCATTTTCGCGTAGCTGTTGATACGGCACCTCCGACGAATCTCGTGGCAAAAGAGATGGAACGTCTTGATCTGACTGATCCTGTGGTTCCCTTTTCGTTTTCGGCGACGGATACGGCTTCTGGTGTTGCCTCGTATCGTCTGCGCTTTGATGAGGGTGAGCCGATTGTACTGGCCGTCGATCAAGCCGCAGCTTTTTCGACCTCTCCGTTGGGATACGGTGAGCATCGTTTGACGTTGGAAGCGGTTGATAAGGCAGGAAATAGTAGCGCTGCTCTGACGCGTACATTCCAGATTGAGCCGCTACCTCTGTCAGCGTTAACCTATCCAACTCGCGTTCAAGACGGTGAAACGATTACCATTGAAGGAAAAACCAAGCCTGGAGCGACGGTCACGCTGTCGGCGCAGCGCCTAGGTGAAGATCTACGGACGTTTGAAGCTCAAGCAGAAGGCACGGGGGCGTTCCATTTCACCCTTTCTCGTACTGATTTTGGTGGTCTGGGTTCGTATCAGGTCTGGGCCCAGGCGCAGGATAGCCGCGGTGCCATGAGCCGCCCGAGCGAAAAAGGAGTTATCACGATTGTGGCCGCGCGTGGTCAGGCGTTGGGTGGTTTGTCTGCCTGGTTTCGCGATGCGAACCCATGGATGCTCGTCAGCTTGGTCTTGGCTTTCATTCTTCTGGTTGTTTTACGTCGCTTATTCCTTATTACCCGTCGTTTGTCGGATGACGTTGGTCAAGCGAGTGAGGCTATTCATGCGACGTTTGATTTATTGCACGATGACATTGAGCATCAGGTACATTTGCTTGAAAAAGCTCGCTCTAAGCGTGAATTGACGGATGAAGAGACGAAGATTTTGAAGAAATTAAAGAAAGATTTGGAGGTGGCGGAGAAGTATCTAAAAAAGAAAGTGCGGAGTATTCATAAGGTATAAATTTAGCGACAGAGGTATACCTCTTCCCGGTCTGCGGATTCCCTTTAGGCGGATGGTCAGCGTCTCTACCACGTCGTTCGCGAACGACGTGGCTCGTCCCGTCTCGTACAGAGGCGTGTTCTCTTCCGGAAAACTTTTTGTTGAGACGAGTTTTTCTCTTGATTTTGTGCTATTCTGGTGAAGGATGAAGCGGCTGTACGCAAGGCTCGTTTCGGTTTTCGTGACCCTTATGATCACGGTGTTTGCGTTTCCGTCATTTTCATTCGCCGCACCACCATTAACGATTGGATATCAAGGCATCTTAAAAGACAGTTCGGGGAATCTGCAGACGGGAACATTTTCTATTACGTTTCGACTCTATTCCGCTTTGAGCGGCGGTTCCGCATTGTGGACGGAGACGCAATCTTTGAGTGCTAGCTCTGGATATGTGGTGGCTAACATGGGAAGCGTGACACCGTTTGGTAATAACATCTTTTTTACCGATCCGCTGTATCTCACGATCGATGTGAATGGTGATGGAGAAATGTCTCCTCGGGTTCCGTTGAATACGGTGCCGTATGCCTATACCGCTTCTGGGATCGGACCAACGCTACCTACGTATGCTACCGGCGGCCGCATGTACTACGACGTGTCTTCTGGTTCTCTGCGATATTACGATGCGGTTTCTAATTTTTGGCGCGATTTAACACTTGGTACTACAACGTCAACGCTTCAGACGGTAACGACAAATGGAAACACTACCTCGTTGCCCCTTTCCTTTGGTGGGGGAACCTCAACGGGTGGTTTGTCTTTGGCGACTACGTTAACGGTTCAGGGCTCTTCGTCATTGCAGGATGTGACGTTTGCGAATGCGACGGGTACTTCGGCCACGACGACCAACCTGTTTGCGACGAATGGAGTGATAACCAATGGAACCATGACGAATAGTACGATTTCGAGCCTTTCGTTTACGAATGGCACCTCGACGTCATGGTTTGGTTTTGCAACAGCTTCGGGTTCATCGTTGTTCGCGAATAGCGCCACGCTCGGTAGCTTGTCTGTTAGTTCGTTTGCGCCAACCTCTCTCATCACGATCAATGCTACGGCAACCAATTTTATTGCCACGGCTGCTACCGCCACAACTCTCGCCTTTGCCTCTGCCTCGGGTTCGAGTCTCCTTATCGCCGGCCAGTCGGTGTGTCTGGCGAATGGGGCGAATTGTCCATCTATTTCTGCTGGTACCAGCACTCTTCAATCCGTCACTACGAATGGAGCCGTTACAACCGATTTGATTTATGCGTTTGGCGGAATTCAGACGTTTGATCTGACGGCGACGGGAACCCTCACCGTCCAAGGCTCCTCTTCTCTCCAAGATGTGACCCTCGCAAATGCCACCGCCACTAGTGTCACAAGCACCAACCTCTTTGCCACCAACGGCACCCTCACAAATGGCACCGTGACGAACGGCACGATCACAAACCTCTCCTTCACGAACGGTACCTCTACTTCATGGCTTGGTTTTGCCACGGCTTCGGGTACAACAGTGAATGCCAACACCGCATCCATCACCTCGCTTTCTGCTGGTTCACTTTCTTCCTCTAACGCAACGATCTCCGGTGGCACTATCAACAACACCGTTATCGGAGGTTCAGCTCCTGCTGCCGGCACTTTCACGACTCTCACCGGTACCACGGTTACAAGCACGAGTCTCTTTGCGAACACCGCCACTATCGGCTCTCTCACGGTTTCTTCACCGCTCTCCCTCTCATCCCTTACCATCACGAACGCCACCGCAACCAACCTCACCGCAACAGCTGCCACTGCCACCACCTTTGCCTTCACCTCCGCCTCAGGTTCAAGTCTCCTCATCGCCGGTCAGTCTGTCTGTCTCGCAAATGGCACCAACTGTCTCGGTGCCCCAGCCACAACCGCCACCCTTCAGACCATCATGACGAACGGTGCCACTACCACTCACATTCTCTATGCTCTTGGTGGCATCCAAACTCTCAATCTCACCGCCACAGGAACCCTAAACGTGACGGGTCTCTCAACCCTCGGAGATGTCACCGCAAGCAATGTCACGAGCACGAACAGCTTTGCGACAACCGCTTCAAGTACCAATCTCTTCTTCACGAACGCTACCGGTGGAACCCTGGCTCTGACCAACGCCCTCTCCATTCAAGGGATCCGTTTGGATACGACCGGTACTTCTGCCCTTACCTCCGGCGCCTATCTCGTTGGTGTCTTTGATGCCTTTACGAACTCTTCAGCTACAACCGTTCAAGCTGCCTTGTCTGACTTAGATGCTGCTCTCACAACCGTGTCTTCTAGTGCTAACGGCCTCACGCTTCAATCGGTCACGACCAATGGCAATACCACCAATCAAGCTATCTCCTTTGCCGGAGGAACATCAACCGGTGCGCTGGTCCTCACATCTTCTTTGACCGTACAAGGAGCATCTTCGCTTCAAGCGATGACGTTCACTGATGCCACCGGAACTTCGGCAACTACCACGAATCTGTTTGCCACCAACGGTGTTTTGACCAACGGTACAATCACGAACGGCACGATCACAAACCTCTCCTTCACGAACGGTACCTCTACTTCATGGCTTGGTTTTGCCACGGCTTCGGGTACAACAGTGAATGCCAACACCGCATCCATCACCTCGCTTTCTGCTGGTTCACTTTCTTCCTCTAACGCAACGATCTCCGGTGGCACTATCAACAACACCGTTATCGGAGGTTCAGCTCCTGCTGCCGGCACTTTCACGACTCTCACCGGTACCACGGTTACAAGCACGAGTCTCTTTGCGAACACCGCCACTATCGGCTCTCTCACGGTTTCTTCACCGCTCTCCCTCTCATCCCTTACCATCACGAACGCCACCGCAACCAACCTCACCGCAACAGCTGCCACTGCCACCACCTTTGCCTTCACCTCCGCCTCAGGTTCAAGTCTCCTCATCGCCGGTCAGTCGGTCTGTCTCGCAAATGGGACGAACTGTTTAGGCGCCCCAGCCACAACCGCCACCCTTCAGACCATCATGACGAATGGCGCCACCACCACTCACATTCTCTATGCTCTTGGTGGCATCCAAACTCTCAATCTCACCGCCACAGGAACCTTGAATGTGACGGGTCTCGCAACCCTCGGAGATGTGACCGCGACAAACGTGACAAGCACCAATAGCTTTGCCACGACCGCTTCCAGCACCAACCTCTTCTTCACGAACGCAACTGGTGGCACGCTCGCGCTGTCGAGCGCGCTGTCGGTTCAGGGTTCCTCCTCTTTCCAAGATGTGACCCTCGCAAATGCCACTGCCACCAGTGTCACCACGACCAACCTCTTCGCGACGAACGGTGTTTTGACCAACGGTACAATCACGAACGGCACCATCACGAATCTCTCCT
>CAYWEE010000019.1:0-22731 GCA_964457295.1 uncultured Gammaproteobacteria bacterium | reverse complement strand
TAACCTTTGTCTCTCCGACAGCCCCCATCGTCGCTTCAACAATGAATTGAAATCCATCAAGCACAGCCGGCGCGCTTGAAGACGTCCCCAGTGCCAATTCAATAGTCCCCTCATCATGAGAAGCTAGACGTTTCAAAACACCAAGACCGTCCCCGTTCCAAACGATTCCCCCACCCTGCACCGTACCCGAAGCCTGATCATCAAGATCGGACCAATTGATCGCTGAGGGAAGGTTAGTTGGGCTCGACGTAACCGTCGTCGAAAGAAGCGGCGTCGTAAGCAGGCGAATCGTCACATCTTTCACATCTTCATTGGCAGTATTTTCATAATTAATGCCGATATGTAAGCGGTCACCGGCCCGCATAGAACGATCCGTATCCGAACCGTTAACTACAAGCTTCAATAACAAATCACCCGCCAGGACTCGAACCGTTGCTTCGGCTCGTTGAGCGGGTAAAAATGCGCTGTTTTCAGTGACTCGACCAACCTCGGCCTGAAACAAGGCCCCACCAGAGACTCCGGAGGTAAATGAACCGACGAGAGAAACGGTTGAAGTGCTACCAGCAGGCAGCGTCGCAAGCGGCAGGCGCACAATGCGTCCGTCTAAGATATCCTCTGTCGAGGAGCTCTCGCGCACAAACCCATCGGGCAACGTGATGCGAACCTCCAAGTGCGACATGTCTTCTGTCCCCTTATTCAACACGCGATACGCGACCTGCACTCGATCTCCGGGCAAGAATTTTTCGGGAAGATCAAACCCCCCTTCGAGGACCGTGCTCGTATATGATAGTGCCTTCGTGGACAACGTTTCGAACGTACTATTAAACGAAGCCGGACGATACGTACCCACGAGTTGAACCGCTGTCTCTGTACCCAGCGCACCCGTAAACATCCCGCGCACAACGATGTTTCCAGCTCCACCGACGGGCACAGAACCTAAACGCCAAAATAATCCCTCCGCCGTCGGAGCGGGCTCTGCGGCAACAACCTTAAAATCCGCAGGAAAACTAAACCGCAAATCAGAAGCGGCTAATGGCTCTGCGGCAGCGTTGCGCCAATGGACAATGTAGGTCAGCTCCTGACCCAACGTTACCTGATCTGGTCCTTCAACCACCATCTCTAACCCCTGTCCGTTAAAACCTTTGTACGGCTTGAAAACGGCAAATCCCGCCCAGGCCGCGAGCAGTAAAACTAAAATGAATCCCACCAACACACTCGTCCACACCAAAAGACGTGAACGCCCGTGACGCTCAAGCTTGCTCAAGTCTGGCATCACGCCTTCTTCATCATGAAAAATCGCCTCCAATTTTTCTTCGATGCGATCTTCCGATGCAGCAGCAGGCGCTACTACGACAGGTTTGGTTTTATGGCGAGGTGTTTTGGTCATGAGAAAAATAAAACAAATGCGCAACCACCCGATCACGATCCCATACCTGATCCGTCGTTAAACGTCCGACCTCTTTTGTTCCCTCAAGACGACTCCAAGCTGGATTCCAATCCGGCGGATAACTGACATGGGATGTAATCGTACGATTCGTTTTTCCGGATTGACTCGTCAAGAGCAGTGTATAGGCTCCACGCGAACGTTCGGCTTCGGCGGCATTCTGTGGATTCGGATCCAGCGTCTGCAAAACCTCCGAAACGGTAAACGGCAAACGATAGGTCAAAACAATCGTCTGCGTCTCACCAGGATCAAGCTGCATCCAGCCACCAAACACGGTATATCCCCCCTCTTCGGTGATGCGGATTTCAGGGTTCCCCGCAGCCGCGCGCTCCATCGCTACATCAGGATCCGGACGACTATCCGGATCCGGTTCTTTAAACAACGTTGAACTTGGAGCTGAAAAACCGGAAGACGCGCGCAACACACTTCCCTTAGGAACATAGGCGCGCAAATACGATACATTGCGTACACCGCGAAAAAGCTCTCTCTTTACTCCCCCGTGTGTTCGCGTCAACGTCACGGTATCTTCAATCACCCCTTCTTCGTCGATCCGTGCTTCGTGTACCACGTGCTCCGTAATGACTCCGTCCGTTTTTTGTCCGGCAATATTCGCCTCAATCAACGCCAACATATCTCCGGACGTCTCCTTTAGACGTCCATTCCAACCATAACGCTCAATCACCTGCTCCTCTTCTTCACGATGCAGAGCTATTTGAATGTCCTTGGTATCGAGAGCTCGCGCACTCATCTCAACCACCTGCAACCACTCATCTTTAGAAAAATCTTTGGCGCGTGCCATCAGCACCTCTAACAAATCGCCTAAAAACTTTTTGGGCGTATTGGCAACTTTGTCATATTCAAGCTCCACCGCTTCTTGTGTTTCTAATAGCACGTTATCCGCATCAATCGTTTTGCCATATTCCGGCAGGGTGATGGGACCGGTGATCTTGAGAAATTCTTCCAAGACCGAAGCGTTCACCGCGATAACACCATCAACTGAAGATTGACCGGACTTGTCCCAAAACCAGTTGATCTTGCGCGCTGACGTGACGAAATCCGGAGACCAATTGGCATCCTGAAACTGCCAACGGCCAGCGATCAAACGAAGTGGCTCGGGCGGAAGGACACGCTCCCGTAACTCACCTTTGAGTTCGTAGGTCCCGCCGGGCGGAATGCGGATGTCGGTGATCTTGCCACGATCGAGCGTCACTTCGGCAAACGAACCCATGAATCCACCGGTCGGACGCAATTCGGTTTGATTCTGAAAAATCACTAAATATTTTCGTAGATGATCTTTGCCCAATACCGACACGAATAATTCAGAGATGCCGGTGATATCGCGCACAACCTGTTCAGCTTCTTGCAAACGGTCTCTTAACACCACCACCTGCGCACGTTCGGTCTCGGGAATATCAGAAAGACGCACCGTGGTCAGCGCCTGATTCGCATCCGCCAGCAGTTGACTGGCATGTTTTGTATGGGAAGCTAAAACTTCAAGACGCTCATCGTACCGACGATCCGAAGGGGTCAACAACGCATCCAAACCCAACGCCATCAAACGCCCCGCCTGACTCGCCTTATCACCAGCTTCGAGAAGAGAACGCGCACTGCGCAACTGGTTTGGCACAAACGAAGCAATGCCGAGCGCTAACGTATTCACTTCACGCAACGCTTCATCCGCTTCGCGAAAACGGCTTGAAGCCTTCGCTAAAGCAGCAGCAGAAGACAATGGAGAAGAAGCATGAGCCGCTACCAACACATCCCCCAACGCTTCACGCCCCGCCCCCGTTATCGCACTCCGTTCTTCGGCAACAAAACGATAGATCGAAATCGCATGCGCTGGCAGGGTTACAATCAGCGCCAGCGAAGCAAAACCCACGACGGCACGTGCAAACGAAAAACGTGGCACTTCACGAATCTCGATCGTAGCCTCTTCGGCCGCCTCAACCATCTGCTCTTCAAAACGCTCAACACGCTGAAAGACGGAGCGAAATTCATGCCACGCCGTACGTAAACCGTCTTGCCATATCCGCATGCGGCCATAAACTTCGGCATAGGCGACATCAAAATCCGCCGGAGTGTATTGTTCAGCAATAAACCGAGGATCAACATCCGCAGCAAGATCCGCCCGCAACGTCGCATATGTTTCGACCGGTCGCGCTTCGCCAACATCCTGCGTAGCGGTCAACACCTCGGCCATAGGCGCACGAAACGTTGCAACATCTTCTGCTAGCCTCAATGGAATATCGCGCAACGAGACCACAAAAGCGCTCGGGCGATGCTCCCCGCGTTGAATAGAAATCTTGCGCACGGGAATATCCCGCGTGAAATGGATAACATGCGCCGCCCCAACGCGATCCAGTGCAGCAACCTCATCCTGCATCACACGCGGCTGATCCGACGTCTTCCGGGCAACCCAAGAAGAACGGGCCACTCGACGACGTACGCCACGCGGAGACACAATCGGTACACCATCCCGCTCCACCACATGCGCAAGCTGATCCTCAAGCATGCTGTAATGCTTGTCTGATAAAAAACGATTGTTGGATGGGTTAGGCATTCCTCCGATACGTATCAAGTGTGCGTTGGGCAACATCGTTCCAGTCATGACGACGGGTCAACTTTTTGGCGGCGTCCTGTGCGGCTTGCGACTGCAAAACAGGGCTCACCATCAGCTCACGAACCGCCTCGAGTATAGCATTTATCGATCCCACACGGAAGAAGATTACCCCCTCTGTGCCGAGGACTTCCCGAAGAACGGGAAGATCTGATGCCAGCACAGGACATCCATGCGCCAAAGCCTCGAGCGGAGGCAGACCGAACCCTTCAAAATGAGATGGGAACACTAATCCAAGAGCACGATGATACAAATCACCCAGCTGCTGATCATCCACCTGTCCTAAAAACTCGACTCCCTCAAGACTACGCTCCTTCACTGTCGTCACGTGACGCTGCATGAATGCATCCGTTGTCCCTACAATTTTTAAGCTCAATTGAGGAAAAACTTCGCGTATACGCGGCCATGCCTGCCATATGTCATCCAAGCCTTTGTGAGGATATCCGGAGCCAACATAGAGAAGCCAATTTTCTCGTGGCGTTGCCGTCTCCAAAGAAAGAGTCGGCATCCCCTCCCCGCTCACCGCCGTTTTTTGAACCATTGCAGGATACCAATGAGCAAGATCTTGTTTCACTGCGTCTGTGGGAACGAGAATCTGCCTTGCCTGACGAAGTGCACGAGCTAAAACAACGCGATATGCTAAACGTTTGATAAGACGAATCGGCCAAGAACGAGTTGATATATTAGCGCTTTGCGGGAGATGTCGTAGCAAAAGATCGTGAACAGTCACCACGTACGGACACGGCATAAAAAACGGAACGTTCCAATGCGGGATATGAACAATATCCGGGTTCGTTGCCCGAAAAACATCCGGCATGCGCAACTGCTCCTGCCAGCCATACCAAGGGATGTCGGCGATTACGAAACGTAGGCGGTAGACGGTAGGCAGTAGCGTAGAGAGGGAGGAAAAACCGGGACGAACGATCAGGGTATATTCGTGTTCCGGCGCCACAACAAGCATCGCCCGCACCAACTCCTCAATATATCGCCCAATCCCCCGCGTATTCCCGGGACCCATCATGCGAGCGTCAATCGTGATGCGCATACACAAGAGGGTACGGGGCCAAGATACAGATGGCAAGAATCGCCGCGCCACGTGACCACGCCAAAAGCAAAACCACACCTTTAACGGCGTGGTTTTACGTGGAGCGGGTAGCGAGAATCGAACTCGCCTCTCAACCTTGGAAGGGTCGCATAATAGCCACTATACGATACCCGCTTGAATCAATTTTCTGTGCGGCAATTGTATACGATCATTGAAAAAAATCAATAGAACGATCAAACTGCCATTATATGCCATCCCCTCTTCCTTTTCCCTGCTTTCATAGCGACGTCACCGGCTTTAGCGATGATGCCGAAGGGTTTATCTGGTTTGTACAACCGCCCACCGCATCTATGCGCAAAAAAATTGCCGCGCTCTGCCCTCCGCCATTAGCGCGATCGATGACTTGGACCGATACATTTCTCTCGTACGGAAGCGATGAATATGGATACCCTTGGGATGTACGAAAAACCTATCGACCCAAAGGAGGAACATGGCGCGACATGCAAAGTGCATACCGTGTAGCGTTTGATACGTGGCTACGCCAAACGCACGATCTCGCCCCTATCCTATTCGCCATCGGCCCAGAGCGATCAAAACGATACAGTCCAGAAGAAACCCAAAGCCTTGAGGCCCTGCCCACAATCGCAACCGCACTTGGCGTATGGATCGATAAACGATTCGCCAAAGAAGTTGAAAAAGATCCAGACATCGTCGAAACGGTCGAGCGCATTTTATTTCTCCTCGGAAAAGTAGAACGATCCGACACCACCGCCAAAGAGGCGGCCGAACGTTTTCGTATTCTCAAAGGCGCATTACGAAAATCTCCCGCCTACCAAGAGGCCGCCTATCTATCATACGATCGCAAAATTCAACACGCACAAACGCGTAAAATTCCAAAAGATGATCTTGAGGAGGCCTATAGCCAAACACTCTACATGGCTCTCGAAAAACATGACGACGCAAAAATCGCCATCGCCGGGCAGCGTATTTTGGATATCCTCAAAACCAAACCATCATATTTTTCTTCGATCTACAAATTCTACATCTACCTCAACATGGCGCGATATTTTGCTCGCAAAGGGAATCATGCGCAATCCATGGCATTCCTAAAAAGATCAGCCCGCATCACCCAAAAAGATCCAGAAGCGTTAGATGAGCTATTAGAAGATGAAGATTACGCCTGGGCAAAAGATAAAGAGGAATTCGCAACGTTGTGCGGATTCTATGCCCTCAGCCGCTGGTATGGATATCGAGGCGATCGAGCTAAAGCGCTGGTATGGCTCAAGAAAGCCATCAAAAAACACATGGGCACTACCCTCATCACCGGCGCCGCCAAACATCCCGCCTTTGCCTTTCTGCGAGATGATGCAGAGTTTCAAAAAATCGTGGGGGCGTAGAATACGGGCGAGAGCCGACCCGTTTGACATAAGCCCCAATAAATGCTAAAAATACGCGTTCTTTCTATGGGACACGTGGATTCGAGCAGCTGTGTGTGACTTTTTCATAAAGTTATAAACGGGTGCTCGGATCTCTACATCCCCCAAGCCAAACGGAGTCTCCATGAACAAGCCCATCGCCTCCATCGTTCTCATCCTCTCGCTCCTCGTCATCGGCTGCGCGGCACCGCAACAAGCGTGCCCAGAGGTAGTGGCACCTCCGAGCCCGAGCAGCGAACATGTGAAGGATTCCTTCAGCAGCTGCGACGCCGAAGCGGAACTGGCCCGGCTGCGCGAAGCAGTCAAGTTGGGGTGTCTCGACACCCCCAAGGAACAGCTCTCTGAACGATGTCGGGACATCGTTCAGGAAATGGCGGACTGCGCTCTCTTCCGAGCCACGGAACGTGGGGCGCTCGCCCCCTCCCCCAAGGATCCTGACCTCCTCCCCTGCACGATCTGGGCGGAGAAGGGTGGAGACTGTCGCCCCAAAGACGAAGGCCAGTAAAAGACACCCTGACCCCCTCCCTCGACCGCCCAAGACCTCCTTCGGGCGGTCTTGCGTTTTTACCCATCTTTTGCTAGTATTCCCGCATTAGCCCTGGGAGGGGCTTTTTAAGAACAAACCTATTGTATGAACCCTATTACGTCTTTTAAGGACTACGTCATCTCGGCCAAAGAAGAGTTGAAGAAAGTCTCGTGGCCTTCGCGCGAAAACACCGTTCGCTATAGCGCATTAGTCATCGCCGTTAGCGTATGTGTAGCCGCATTTTTTGCAAGCCTGGACGTCGGATTCACAAAGCTGGTTGATGCTTTAATTACCCAGCGCATCGAAGCCCGACAAGAAGCCGGGAAAGCCTCCGAAACCATCCCAACGGCCACCGGCACCCCAACCACCCCTCCTTCGATCGACTTTTCGAACGTCACGCCGATCGTAACCCCAACCGTCACGGGCACCAACCAATAACCTATGCCAAAACAAAATCTTGATCTTGGACGGCGCTGGTACGCCATCCACACCTACTCCGGATACGAGGAGAAGGTAGCCGAAGACTTACAGCGCCGTATCGAAACCATGGGCATGCAGGACAAAATCTTTAACGTCCTCGTCCCCACCGAAAAGAAGATTAAAATCAAAAACGGTAAACGCAAGATGGTCGAAGAGAAAATCTTCCCCGGCTACGTCCTCGTGGACATGGTCGTGACTGATGACTCGTGGTACGTGGTCCGCAACACTCAAAACGTGACTGGCCTCCTCGGAGCCGACACCACCCCAAGCCCCCTCTCGGACAAGGAAGTTGAACATTTGATGAAGCGCATGAGCACCAACGAGGAAACGTCGTTCTCGATCGACCTCCAGGTCAACATGCCGATCAAGATCGGCGACGGTCCGTTCAAAGGCTTTGAAGGCAAGGTTATCGATATTGACGGTGCGCGTGGAAAGGTTAAAGTGCTGGTCTCGATGTTCGGCCGCGAAACTCCTCTCGAATTGGACTTTACCCAAATCAAAAAAGTCTAGGACGTCAAACGTCCTATAGCGATCCTAGGGATCGCCGGGATGACGCGCTTCTCGTCGCTCCGGCACTTCCTTAAGATTTATCACTCATTCGTCTCATATGGCTAAGAAAGTCAAAACACTTATCAAGCTGCAGATCGTGGGCGGCGGAGCTAATCCAGCGCCTCCGGTCGGTACCGCTCTTGGTCCTCAAGGGTTGAATATCGCCGAGTTCTGTAAAAAGTTTAACGACGCCACCGCCGATCGTCGTGGCGAAGTCGTTCCGTGTATCATCACGGTCTACGAAGACCGAACCTACGACTTCATTTTGAAGACCGCTCCGGTCGCCGAAATGTTGAAGAAGGCCGCGGGTATTCAAAAAGGTTCAGCTAAGCCGTTGCAAGAAAAAGTCGGCAAGGTGACCAAAGCGCAGGTGCGCGAAATCGCCGAAAAGAAAATGCCTGACCTCAATTGCCACAGCGTCGAAGCTGCCATGCGCCAGGTCGAAGGTACGGCCAAAAACATGGGTTTGACCGTTGTCTAATCAAAACATTCTTAACGTGGGACTGGGCACTCGCCCGGGCTTGAACCACATCCCCTCTATGAAACACTCCAAACGCTACGTCGAGCTCTCGAAGCTCATTGATTCCAAGAAAGTCTACCCAGTGGCCGAAGCTATTGAACTCGTCAAAAAGACGGGAACGACCAAGTTCGGAAGCTCCATTGAGTTTCACGCCAACCTCGGAATCGACATTAAAAAGAGTGACCAGCAAGTGCGCTACACCATCTCCATGCCTCACACGGCGGGTAAGGTCAAGCGTGTCGCCGCCTTTGTGCCGGGAGATAAAGAGAAAGAAGCCAAAGAAGCCGGAGCAGAAATCGTTGGTGGCGAAGAACTCGTCGCCGAGATCGCTCAGAATGGAAAAATTGATTTTGATGTGGCCGTTTCAACGCCCGACATGATGCCGAAGCTGGCCAAGCTCGCCAAGATCCTTGGTCCTAAAGGTCTCATGCCGAATCCAAAGACAGAAACGGTGGGAACGAACGTCAAAAAGATGATTGAAGAATTGAAGAAAGGTAAGATCACGGTCAAGAATGATTCGACCGGAAACATTCATCAGGTCGTCGGGAAAGTCTCCCAATCCTCCGATGAGCTCCGCGCTAATCTCGAGGCCACCATCAACGCCTTGCGCAAAGCCAAACCGGCCAGCGCTAAAGGAAGCTTCATCAAAAACGCCGTCCTCGTCTCAACGATGGGACCAAGCATCAAGATCGATTTGGGAAGCGTGTAAAGAAATC
This sequence comes from uncultured Gammaproteobacteria bacterium, assembly GCA_964457295.1. Classification (GTDB taxonomy): domain Bacteria; phylum Patescibacteriota; class Patescibacteriia; order 2-12-FULL-60-25; family 2-12-FULL-60-25; genus CAYWEE01. The sequence continues at coordinate 13,398 of CAYWEE010000019.1, read as the reverse complement.
AACAAAAAAACACCCCACCTCTCACGAAAGGCGGGGTGTTTTTTATTCACTTGCCCTTCCTCTTCTTTCCCGCTAAGGTCACCGTCGATCTATGACCGATAAGCCTGGCGCCATTCCCCGCCAACTCCTCATCGAAATGATGGAGGCCGGATATATTTCGGGCGCCACACTCGAAACCGCCCAACCATCATCACTCGATCCGCGCATTACGGACGAAATCTATCGCATGCGTGGTTCATATCTCCCCAAATCGTCAGAAACCATCGAGGATATCATCAAGCATGGTGGGCTCTACAAACACGACATCAACCGCCCCCTGGAAGTCGATGCGACCTACATCATTCGCCTCTCCGAACACCTCAAATTGCCGCCAGGGGTCTACGCTTCAGCGAATAGCAAATCCTCCAGTGGACGCATCAACCTCCGCACACGCCTCCTCGCAGATCGTACGCCGCGTTTCGACAGCATCCCGGCCGGTTATGCCGGCACGCTTTGGCTTGAAGTTATTTCTAAATCGTTCCCTGTTCAGCTCCATCCCGGCGATCGGCTAAATCAACTGCGCTTTTTTCATGGCGATGCGCGACTGTCCAGTTTTGAGCACCGCATGATCTATGATCGCTACGGATTACTCCGCGATCGCGTGGGCAATCGCATTATCGCGACCGACGAAACCGTCTCGAACGGCATCACCATGACGGCTGACCTGTCGTCGGATGATATTGTCGGTTGGCGAGCACACCCATCCGCCTGGGGCGTTTTAGATACCGCACGATACGACCACGAACCGTTGGATTTTTTTGAACCCGTGGCACGGCCCAAAACCGGAGAAATCACGCTTCGTCATGGATCGTTTTATATCCTCGTCACCAAAGAACGCATCGTCGTGCCTCCAACCCTCGCAGCCGAAATGGCCGCCTACGATCCCACCAAAGGAGAATTTCGCTCACACTACGCCGGATTTTTTGATCCCGGCTTTGGCTGGCACGAACAAGAAGCGCAACGTGGCTTTTACGGCGTCCTCGAAGTTTCAACCCACGGACATGATTTTATGCTTCGCGATGGTCAACCGATTTGTTTAATGGTCTACGAACGCCTTCTCGCGAAACCAGATATGGTCTACGGTACCGATATCGGATCACACTACGCCGCTCAAACCGGACCCCGATTAGCTAAGTGGTTCAAAACCTAATCCCCTTTTTATGTCACACCTGATTATCGGTCTTGTTGGTCTCCAGGGTTCGGGAAAAGGAACCATCGCGAATATCATCAAAAATCGCCATCGCGCCGAAACCTTTAGCTTTAGTGGTATTTTAAAAGACATCCTCACACGACTCTCGCTCGAACAAAACCGACCGAATCTCGTTCATCTCTCTGAGGGGTTGCGACATGCATTTGGGGAAGACGTCCTGGCTCAAACCATCGCTCGCGACGCTATTGGATCTCCCGCGAATATCGTCATTATCGACGGTATCCGTCGATTGCCAGATATTGCCGGTTTGGTGAAACTCCCCCAATTCGTCATGGTTCAGGTTACCGCTCCAACCGATCTCCGTTTTGCGCGACTGCGCGAACGTCACGAAAAAGCCGGAGAATACGGCATGACCCGCGAGCAGTTTGAGCAACAAGAATCCTATCCAACCGAAATCACCATTCCAGAAGTCATGAAGCAGGCTACCGAATCCATCGCAAACGACACGACGCTCGAAGAACTCACACAACGAATTGACACCTTGATCGCCAAACTTTCCACCCCTCTCTCCTAAACCTCTATGCATGAACCACGTATCATCCTGTTGGATGAATTAAACCCGCAAGATCTTGCCATGTTGCAGGCGCTGTATTCGCGCAGCGCGGAAAGCGTCAATCTACACATCGAAAAAGTTCGACAGAGCGGCTCTGGAAAGTTCATGGAGAACTACTACGTGGGCTATGGACATAAATCCATCGCCGATTGTGGTAGTACGACGCTGTTTTTGGAGGGCGTCAGCATGTTGGCCGCCAAAGCCGTTCAAGATTGGGCGCTGTATTCGGGACAAGAAACCAGCACCCGCTATATCGACATGTCGAAGCAGCCGGTGATTGATCCGGTCAACACAGAACAATCACATGCGATTTTACAAAAATGGATGACGTTTTACATCGAGAGTCAGGAGCGTGTAGCGGAGCATCTTCGTAACACATTCCCGCGAAAGGCGGATGAGGATGAAAAGATGTACGAAAAAGCCATCAAGGCTCGCGTGTTTGATATCCTGCGCAGTTTTTTGCCCGCCGGTATCACAACGCAACTTTCGTGGCACACCAATTTACGCCAAGCGGCGGATAAGCTCGGCTGGCTGCGCCACCATCCCCTTCCAGAACTGAAGAACCTCGCCGATGGGATGCTCGCCAAACTCAAGGAGCGTTTTCCGCACAGCTTTAGCCACAAGCTCTATCCAGAACAAGAAGCATATCGTGCCTACGTCGCCGAACATGCTACATACTACAATCCTCCAACATGCCCACGCGACGTCACCTGTCGCTCTACCATTCGTCCCGAAGATCTGTTGGCAGTTTCTGACCTCATCACGCGTCGTCCTGCGAAAAGCGAATTGCCTCCCGCTCTCGCCGACCTGGGAACGCTCACCTTTGAATTTCTACTCGATTTTGGATCATTCCGCGACCTGCAACGACACCGCAATGGCGTCTGCCGCATGCCGCTCCTGACGACCCGCTTTGGTTTTCATGCGTGGTATCTGGAACAACTGCCACCAGACCTCCGTGCACGCGCAGAAACGCTCATCCAAGAACAAGCTGCGGCAATCGCAAATCTGGATGCTTCAGCAGAAATCAAACAGTACTACACCGCCATGGGATTCTGCGTCCCCTGCAAAGTCACCTACGGCTTGCCGGCAGCGATCTATGTCATCGAATTACGTTCCGGCAAAACCGTCCATCCAACACTTCGACGCGTCGCCCACGCCATGCACCACACCCTCCTCTCCACTCTGTTTCCGATTCATGCGGATTTAGATAAAGATGACTGGGATGTGCGCCGCGGCTCGCAAGACATTGTTAAAAAAGGGTAAGATGTGCGATATGCGCGGCACGTTTATCGTCATTGATGGAACAGACGGTTCTGGCAAAGGAACACAAACCAAACGACTCGTTGAACGACTTCGTAGCGAAGGACGATCGGTCGAGCAATTGAGTTTTCCGAGCTACGGAAAACCGGAAGCGTTTTTTGTCGAACAATATCTCCACGGACGCTATGGCAGCGCAAAAGACGTTGGCCCCTACGCCGCCAGCGTCTTGTATGCCGTTGACCGTTTTCATGCCGCCGCAGAAATTCGTCGCTTACTGGATGCGGGCACCATCATCGTGTGTGATCGCTATGTTTCGGCCAACAAAGGACATCAGGCGGGCAAGATCGGTGACGAACACGAACGACGAACGTTCTTGGACTGGTTAAATAATTTTGAATACAGCATTCTCCGCATCCCCAAACCCGATCTCACCATCCTGCTCCACATGCCCTCAGAGATCGCCTACGAGCTCATCGGCAAAAAAGATGAACGTGGCTATCTAGATGGCAAAAAACGAGATATCCACGAAGCCGATCCGGAGCATTTGAAAGCCGCAGAAGCCGCATACCTCACCCTCCCTACCATCGACACCGTCGAAAACTGGAAACTCGTCGAATGCATGCAAGATGGATCCCTCCTATCTATCGAAACCATCCACGAAAAACTCTACGCTTGCATCAAGCCTCTGATTGACGACAGGCCTGTTTCGTGACAGGCTGACTTTCCCCCACTTAGGGCATCAACGCCCAGAAAGGTAGGTTGTGGGGATGGCAAAAAACCCTCGAGTGGCGATAGAAATACCGCCTCTGAACAAAATCTTGGGCAAACTCGATCAGGGAACAAATCCCGAGATCCTAGAAAGCCTGAAAATCTGGAATCAACTGATCTCCAGCATCAAGAATGGAACATTCAGGCTCCGCCCCACCTGGTCGATTGATGGATCGCCGTGGATGCATGTTCCGCACCCCACGGAAGAGCTTAGAGGTAGCACGTTCGGCTATATGACGGCCATCGGGCAGGCGAAGCGGCCCAGCCTTCCCGTCATCGTGAACACTTCGAGGTTGCCGCCAGATCTCCCGACCGACCCAACGGACGATGACACACGAATACAGCTCACTGCCCGCATGCCCAATGGAATGCCTCCGTGGTGGCGAGCGTGCGTTGTAGCTCCACCCGCAGCGATCACCGACGCAGTCAATGGACGAATCGGGGAAGATGGCATGGGTGGCCTGATTCGCGTGCTGCTGCGCGAACTTGAAGCAGCCCTAGCTGCCCCGCCGCCGACCGAGATCCGAGCCTGGGACAAAATCCCCGCGGATCTCTGGGCACGTACATTGGAATCCACTGCGCGTGCCTTCGCTGTCGCATTCGCGCTAGCAGCGCTGCGCGTTCAAGGAAGCGCACACGCCGACGTCCTCCCTCTCCTCCACGGTATCACGTCAGGCGTACTGCCCATTGGGCACCACGAAGTATCCGATGCACCCCTGCTGTGTATCTTCCTCGTCGCTTGACCCCGTCTCGACCCCCCGGCTCCACTTCTTCTTGGAGCCGGGGGTGTGTCGTTTATGGCCGGTTTATATAATTGGAAAAAACCCTCATTTTTGCTATTGTCTCTGGTATTATGACATCCTCTCTCCCCAAGGCGCTCCCCCTCATGAAAGACGCGTGGCAGCTCTTTCGTGCTCACTGGCAAAAAACCCTCAATATCACCATTTGGTTCGTATATATTGGCTTTATCCGCTTTGCCCTATACGCAAGCGGTGGCACCTCATCCTCAAACCCTCTATCCCTTATCAGCTTCCCTATTGAGCTCGGAGCTATCGTCATCAGTTGCTGGGTGTCTATTCGCCTCGTCCGCTACATCCTCTCACTAGAAGCCGGCAAAGAAACCCCACAGACTCCCGAAGAATCCTCAAAGGCATGGCCGTTAGTCTTGCCTATGCTCTGGATTGGTGTCCTGGAAGCCGTCATTGTGTTTGGAGGCTTCATCCTGCTCGTTATCCCTGGCATCTACCTCATGATCTCATTGAGCTTTAGCAACTTGTTTCTGTTAGAAAAAAATATGCGCGGTATCCCCGCCCTGGCCGCTTCGCGCGCCCTCGTCAAAGGCCGTTGGTTGGCCACATTTTGGCGCATCTTGGCTGGAGCCATTATCTTCGGCGGCATCATTGGCCTGGTAACCGGTATGATCTTTGCTATCTTTGCCTCATTGGCTGGTGAGACGGTTGTGAACGGCATGACCATGTGGGGCACGCAGCCGCTTGTCGAAGGAGCCATGGCGCTCGTGAGCGGCATCTTGCAAGCCCTCGCTGTCCCCCTCTTTATCATCTACCACGTCAAAATCTTTCGAGCACTTGAAACGAGTCGTTAAATCTACGTAATCCCATCGGACGTTCTGATATGCGATACATGCCGATCATTGGTCTCGAGGTGCACGTTCAGCTCAAAACCGCCTCCAAGATGTTTTGTAGCTGCCCCAACGTGGGTGACGATGCACCACCAAATACCTCCATTTGTTCCGTCTGCACAGGACAGCCTGGTGCGCTTCCAGCCTTAAACGAAAAAGCCATTGAGCTTGGTGTGCGTACGGGCTTAGCTTTGAATTGTGTGATTCCCAAAGAATCTGTCTTTGATCGCAAAAACTATTTCTATCCCGATCTACCTAAGGGATATCAAATTTCCCAATTCCACCTTCCGATCGCTGAACATGGTTCGCTGGATCTCGATATTCCAAACGGCACACCACCCCGCACTCAAATCCACGTCGGCATTACCCGAGCTCACCTTGAGGAGGATGCCGCCAAAAATACCCATGCAGCCGGAACGGACACCACCGATCACGCGACCTATGTAGACTACAATCGAGCCGGCGTTCCCCTGCTCGAGATTGTGAGCGAACCAGATTTACGCACACCACAAGAAGCCAAAGCCTACCTGCAAGAAATGCGTGCGATTCTGCGCACGATCGGAGCCTCGGATGCAGATATGGAAAAGGGTCAGATGCGCTGTGACGCCAACATCTCACTGTTACCGGTGGATGAAAATAACATGGCCCTGCAGCCAAATTTCAATCCCAAAATCGAGATCAAAAATCTCAATTCGTTTCGGGCGGTTGAAAAAGCTTTGGCCTATGAAATCAAACGCCAAGAAGAGCTGTACGCCACCAACACTCCCCCAGTCGGCTCAACGCGCGGATGGGATGAAGATCGCGGCGTAACGTTTGAACAACGCCTCAAAGAAACGTTTGCCGATTATCGATACTTCCGTGAACCGGACCTGCCACCTCAAGCGCTCGACGCTATTCGTGAACAACAGGCCAAACGTATCCCAGAATTACCCAAAGCTAAACAAACACGCTTTATGAACGAATGGGGATTTTCCGCCAACGACGCTGCATTTTTTTCGTTAAACGAGGGCTGGTCTGAATACGCCGAACACGTCATGGGCGAGCTTGGTACCTGGCTTGAGGCTACAGATACAACAGGAGCAAGCGGCAGCGAATTACTCGCCCAAAAACGCGAGGCCTTGGCTCGTCTTGCCGGTGGATGGCTCACCTCGCGCTTAGCCGGAATCCTGACGGAAAAAAATATCGCTATTAGCGACCTCAAAATCTCGGCCGAGGATTTTGCCGAATTCTTACAGCTCATCTACACGGGAGCAATCAACAGCGCCAACGCTCAAAAACTCTTGCTCCTCATGGTTGAGACCGGCATGGATCCGTCCCATCTCCTTGAAGAACACAATCTCGGACAAAACATGAATGAGGATGAACTTCGCGCCATGATCGCTCGCCTCATCGAAGAGAACCCCGACAAGGTCGCACAGATCAAAGCGGGCAAAGTCGCGGTCATTAAGTGGTTCGTGGGAAGTATTATGAAGGCAACGAAGGGAAAAGCGAATCCGGAGACAGCGGAACAGATGATTCAGAAATGTATTGAAGCATCTCAATAAAAGGTAGCTACCAGGTATAATTAAAAACAGCCTCTGTGCAGCTCCAGGAGAACGTAGTTCTCCTAGCGAATGCGGGGCTGTTTTTAATTATACCTGGTAGCTACCTTCCTTAAACACCGCTTCCCCGTCTAACAAGATGGCGCTGGTATCGATAAAGATATCCACGTGATAGCGCGTTTGTTTGCGCTTGAATCCTTCTTTGAGATAGACACCGTGCTTAGCACCGAATGATAAGTGAAGTCCCGTCATACGCTCGTAGGCCGTGATGTCACTCACCAAATGCGTGCGATCGATGGCTGGATTTAATCCGAAGCCAAATTCACGAATCCATGGCTCTTCTTCTGAAGCCACCAAATCATAGATCGCTTTAAATACGTCTGGGCCTTCGGTGGGACGCTGCAACATGCCGTTCACAATCTGAATCGTAAATGGTTCATGAATCTGGACCGAGTGATCGTTCCCCGCAAACCCAAACACCATAGCCTCACCATTCACCATCGTGAGATCTTTGGCTTCACTAAACACTTCACCAATAGGGTACGTTCCACCGATATTATTCATGCCGGTATAGTCGCCGATATTGAGCTTGGACGGCTCCATGCCGCCGCTAAATACCAACTTCTTTTGACCACACATAACCTCAACTTCGGCAGCGCGATCTAAGCGCTCCTGTAACTTAGGACCAAGCGTCCGATAGTACACCGGATCGTAGGCCAGCGTATCAATATATCGTTCATATTGATCCGGCAGCATGCGCATGAGATGAATATGCTCAATCGTCTTCAGCTTGTGCTCAAAGAGATGAATACGGATACGAAAATCGTTCAAGCGAAAATTGGTTGATTGAAGCAAAACAACTAAATCCTTGGCCTTCATACGATCGATCGCCTCGCGTACCGCCGGCCCATCCGTCGTATCAAAATTCACGAAGATGCCATCAGGAATCGCCTGTCGATACGCCTCAGCCATTATCCGTGTCAGCTCTACCTGCTCATCAAAAATGACTAACACATCCTCTCCAGGCAAACGTACAATGGCATGCTCTAAAATCTGCCCAAGATGTGTCGCGGCCTTAGCAACCAAGTATTCACGATTCGGTGTAGATGATTCCATAGATAGATTTCGTTATGGTAGCCCTTCGACAAGCTCAGGGAATATTTTTCTCCTATATGTGACACGCCCCTCCTCCGTTCTTTTCAAAATATCTCTGATGATACTCCTCTGCGTCGTACCAAGGACCGGCCGGAACAATCTCGGTTGCTACCGGACGAGAATAGATACGCGAAGCGTCGAGCTTGGCCTTTGAGGCTTCGGCCGCCCCCTGCTGCTCGGCAGAATGCGTAAAAATCGCGGAGCGATACTGCGACCCGATATCCGGACCCTGTCGATTCACACTCGTGGGATCATGCATCTGCCAGAATGCATCCAAAAGGTGTTCATACGAAACAGCGACTGGATCAAACGTGACCTTAACAGCTTCGGCATGACCGGTTTGGCCCGAGCAAACCATCTCATATGAGGGATTTTGGACCGTTCCACCCGTATATCCTACCCGTACATCCAAAACCCCAGGAATACGCCGAAAGGCGTCTTCTACCCCCCAAAAGCAGCCAGCTGCGAACGTCGCTACTGAGGGATTCGTCATAGTGGGGGTAGAATACCCTCACTCGCCTTTTCTTGTCGAGATTGTTACCATTTAAACCATGAAAGAACTCCTTCATCTTAAGGAAGCAGAAAGACCTTATTCCAAGGAATTCCTCACTCTCCGAGAACGCCTCGGTGATCAAATACTACTAGCAGGCTCCTGCTATGAAAGATCTTTCGCCGATTGGGAACGGGAAAGAAGCTTTCTCATGGAAGCGATTGTACCTTCAGGAAAACTGTTAGACATTGGATGCGCAAATGGACTTCTCATGAAGTGCTTCAAGGAGTGGAGTGGTGGCAGCATAGATCCCTACGGGGTTGATACAAACAAAACTACACTCGCGGCAGGTCGTCAAATTTTTCCAGAATTCCAAGATCATCTTTTGACTCCCCAAGAGTTTCTTGCGACACAAGCGGGGCATCTGTCTACGAAATATTCTACCGTCTACTGGAATGTATGGGATTCGTTTGCGCTTGACACTGCAGACGCTAAACAAAAAATAAATAATTTTCTCGCCCTCCTCTCTCCTCATGGACGACTCGTTTTAGGTTTTTATAATCCCACGATCGAGGAGATCCAGAAAAAAATCCGCAAGCTGCAAACGGCCTATCGACGCCCCGATGGTATCGTCCATGCGGGTCACGGCCGACCAGAAACTGCAGTGTTTTTTACGACCTCACCGTGAGCTAAACCACTCCTGTACCATCCCCACCGCCTCATCCTCATTTTTGGCCCAATGAATACGTTTGTCCCGTTTAAACCAGGTTTCTTGGCGTTTAGCGTAATGGCGGACAGCTAACCTGGCCCGTTCCATCGCGATTTCAAACGTTACTTGACCACGAACATACGCAACCAGCTCCCGATATCCAATCGACGTCATCACAGGGCTCGATTCCGTGATCCCCTTCTCGAGAGCATCGCGAATCTCATCTACCCATCCTCGTGCAATCATATCGTCCATGGCGAGGTGGATCCGTTCATAGAGTTTTTCACGATCCCAGGCAATACCAACCTGAAAGACATCGTACATCGGCGGAGCCTTCTTCTTTTGAGCAGTAAATGATTTACCGGTAAACGTCGCGACCTCTAAGGCCCGAATCACTCGGCGAGGGTTATGCAGATCAACCGCCGTTTGCGCATCAGGATCTAGACGCACCAAAAGCTTCACAAGTTCTTCTAGCGATTTGCTATTAAACGCATCTCGCAACGCGGGATTCGGTGGGACACTCGGAAACACAAACTGATCAATCAACGCCGAGATATACAACCCCGTTCCACCAACCACAATCGGAAGATGTTGGCGCTCTAAAATAGCACGTATAACCTTCATCGCCTCAAGACGCCACTCGACAACAGAGCATTCATAGCGAGGATCGATACAGTCCATGAGATGGTGCGGAATACCATCTACAACAAAAGTCTTCTGTCCTTCATATACCTGATACTCCCCCCGTGGTTTACCCGTACCGATGCTAATTTCAGCATAAATCTGCCGCGAATCCGCATTCACAACTTCTCCCTGCAATAAGTGAGCCAAACGAAGACCTAAGGCAGTTTTGCCTGAAGCGGTTGGGCCAACGACGGCCACTACCCGTGGTAAGTGATCGTCCATATCTTCTATTTTCTTTAGGATACCATGTTTCCCGTAAGCTGCCATTCAAGCGCCTCGCTAACTTTGACGGGAACAATTGTGCCGATCAGGCTCTCGTCGGTAGCCGGAAAACGCACCAGTTTTTGCTCCATCGATAATCCAGACGCAAGCCCATCTCGGACACGCTCTACCAAGACCTCAACCGTTTGATCTACATAGGCACGGTTCTTGCGTAACGTCGTCTCTTCCATGAGCGCCTGCAACTCATCCCACCGTCGCCGCTTTTCTTCACGCGAGACGTCATCTTGATATAGCTTTACACCAAGCGTGCCAGAACGCGGGCTGTACTGTGCCGTATACGAAATATCAAAATCACATTCACGATACAACGACATGGTCTCTTCAAATTGCTCGGCTGTTTCTCCCGGAAACCCAACGATAATATCCGTACCCAGGGCAATCCCCGGACGACGCTCCTTGAGCTTACGCACAATCTCTAAAAACTTCTCGCGGGTATATTTGCGGTTCATGCGGAACAAGACGCTATTCGAACCGGATTGCACGGGCAAATGAAGATAGTTCACCTGCTTTGGCAACGTCAACGCATCGATCACTTCATCCGTCATGGAATTAGGATGCGGAGCGGTCCAATGGACACGACGGATGCCCTCAATCTGATTCACCTCCCAAAGCAGCGCAGCGTAGTGATCGTGATAGGGATTGTCTTTGGAGAAGTTCTCAGGATCCGCGGCCTTAAAGGAATTCACCGTTTGTCCGAGGAGCGTCACTTCGATCACGCCATGAGCAGCGAGGTCGCGGACTTCGTCCAAAATATCTTTGACCGGACGATTACGCTCAAGGCCGCGTGCATACGGGACAACGCAATAGGTACAAAACTTGTTGCAACCAGTTTGAATGGTGACAAAAGCTTGAGCCGAGGGAGCGCGGCTGGGACGGATCTTGAGATAGTCGGCGTCCAAATCAGCCGAATTGACGAGATCGGGACGAAGCTCGGCAATCCAACGCGGCAAATTGACCATCTGCGGCGTGGGAAAATACAAATCCACACCGGGAAGACGTTTCAAAAACTCGCGCTTGGCATCACGCCCGGGCATACAACCGGTCACGGCCACGATGAGATCTGGATTCGTCTCCTTGAGGCGCAGCATGTCCTCCATCTTGCCAAAAAGACGATCCTCGGCGCTTTGTCGGACGGAACAGGTGTTAAACAAGATAAGATCTGCCGCCTGTTCTTCGTCGGTCGATTGAAATCCCAAACCCGCCAACAGCCCAGCAATGCGTTCAGAATCGTTCTTATTCATTTGGCACCCGTAGGTTACGAGGTGAAACCGGGGCGCCGCTTCTGTCACGTTCATGCGCAAAACCCTAACATATACGCCCGCTTCTGACGAGGGATATTAGCGTTCCTTCGATTCCATTCCTCTTCACTCAGGGAATATAAACTAAACTTAGTCCCTGAGCTTGTCGAAGGGCTACGAAATTTAATTTCTGTTGCCCTTCAACTTCGCGTTGCTTCGCTCAGGGACTATTTTTTATTAGACCCCTCGCAACGACGACCAATTTCTTAGACCGTCACAATTTTGCTATCATACCCCCATGCCGCTCACTCCAGAGAAGCGTCGAGCGTTAGCGCACATTCTGCGCGATTACGTCCGTGACGTCCGCAAACTCGTGACGGATTTTTTGAGTGATGTAAAAACGATCAGCGCAGAGGAGGAAGAAAAGAAAAAAGAAGAGGTACGGAAGAAGATAATGGGGAGCTAAACCTCTATCTACTCTTTCGCGAAATCATCAGAGCGAATTTCTTTAAAGCCACCCTCGAGTGGAATAGAGATATCTGCGCCAACTGGAGGCGAGAAGACGATTGAGCCGTACTCAAGACGTGGGGCGCTAAAACCAGGGAGCGCGGGCATAGGATCCCCTTCCCCAAACATCAAGCATTCAAACGGAAGAGGTTTCTTAAAAAGAATCTTCTCATCATTCATCCGGATACCCAACAATTCGTCTTGATAGGAACTTCCATTACATCCATTGCGAGTTTCTAAAGTAAATGCTTTTCGCTCGCCACCGATTTCAATGTGAAGCTTTGAACCAAAATTACTTGACCAAACGGTGTTTGCGATATGCCCTCCACCTGATCTGAGATATTCATGATTAATCTCTTCCCATCCAAATGGACCATCCCCGATTCCATGCATTTCAACGTCAATAATATTTCCCTCCCCTCCTCTTTGTATGGCAATCCGAACTTCACCGAGATACGCGGTCATCTCAAGACGATGATTTTGAATCAAAGTAAGTGTCGTCTGTTCGATATCTGCCGACCAAATATTTACTTGCGCATGAAAACCCTGCCCTTCAGTCTCGGATGTCGGACCGGGATCGGTTAAAATAACAAACGTGTCATTATAGAGACGATGAACCAATAGAATCTCTTCTTGAGAAGGCAGTTGCTTTGTAAGAATTGCTAGACGATCGATTGTGGACGTTCCATACCGAAACTCTGCGCCAGGCCCAGTTACTGCCTCCAGTCTCGCTTGACGCTCTTCAGTCTTCAAGAGACGTATCGTTTCTGCGTCTTGGCGCCTCGTGTGTAAACTAATGCTCGATAAAACCACAAGAGCCGCACACAATGCAACGCATAATATCGACAGAATTCGCTCATACGGCGTATTCATATATCATTTCTTCATCTCCCCCTCAATCTCCATAAGTCGATTATATTTTTCTACGCGTTCTGATCGAGAAAGTGAACCGGTTTTGATGTAGCCTGCACCCGCAGCAACAGCGAGATCAGCAATCGTCGTGTCCGCCGTTTCACCGGAACGATGGGAGATGACCACGGCAAACGAGGCTTTAGTTGCCATTTCAATGGCTTCGACCGTCTCAGTAAGTGTGCCAATTTGGTTTGGTTTGATGAGAATCGCGGTAGCGGCTTTCTCGGCGATGCCGCGAGCGAGACGTTCGGTATTCGTTACAAAAAAATCGTCACCAACGATCAGGGTTTTCTTTTTTAAGGCTTTCACTCCGACGGACCAGGCCGACCAATCATCCTCAGCGAACGGATCTTCAAGAGAAATGAGAGGAAAACGTTCGAGCCAGCCTTCGTAGCGCTTCAAAAGCTCCTC